>CAJUEI010000023.1 GCA_910585255.1 uncultured Lachnospiraceae bacterium | reverse complement strand
TATTTACTAAAAAAATAAATAAAAAGGAGGGAAAAATGTTGTTTTTGTATAAAACCAATAGAAAAAAGTATTGGTTTTTTATGCGAAAAATGTTGTTTTAGTAAATTAGCTATTATTTTATGAAAAAAGGAGGAAAAATGAAAATGTATGGGAAAAAATTCATAAAGAGAGCCTTGTCTTTTCTGTTAAGTGCATCTATGCTGATGACAACAGGAATAGTAAATCCTGCAAAGGCTGATTTAGGATTGGATTCTTCAGCAGAAGGATATTCTTTAGAGGAAAAGAAAGATTTGGACTTAGAGGGGTATTCTGCAAAATCTGATAGACAAGAACATATTATGGCTGGTGTGGTCAGTGGGAGCAGTGTTACATTAAAATTTGATTTTGGCAATAAAACAGAAGCAAATGATTTTATTGTGGTAACAAATTCAGAATATAGTGATGTGGCAGGTTATGGATTGTCGGCAGGAACGGGTTTTAAAAATGACAAAGGAACAACTTTAGGTTCTACAATTACAGATAGCTCGGATTTATTTGAAGCGTGTAAAGATTATACATATACTACATCGGGTGAAATTGGGTTTAAAGTAAATTTGGTAGCGGGTACTTATACAGTGGATGTGTATACTGGAGTGGGTGGTTCTTTTAATCAAAATACGGTTTATGTCAATAGCGAAAACTTAGGAAATACGGTAAAAACAAAACCGAATTGTGCAGAAGATATAAAAAAGACAACGATTGTTACATTGGAAGAGGATGGATTTATTGAGATAAAAGAGGTTCGTCCAGAAGGTTCAACGGATCGGACATTTTTTAATGCACTTGTAATTAATGGAACTGCAGCGGAACCAACTGAGAATTATACTGTTTCTTATGAACTGCAGGGGGGAACAGGTGAAATAAAAGATACGGAAAATTATACATTGGGAAGCTCAATTATGCTTTCTTCAGAAGAGCCAACGAAAGAGGGTTTTGCTTTTTTGGGATGGGCTTTGGCACAGGATTCTACAGATGTGGTAGATTCTGTTACAGCAGTAAAGCAATATGCGGATGCAGATAATGTAATTCATGTCTATGCTGTTTGGGTTGAGGCGATTAAATATAAGGTTGTTTATGACTTAAATGGTGCAACAGAGAATGGAAATTTTCAGACAGATGCAGGCAGTTATCTTGCTGAATCAGAAGTGAAATTGGCTTCTGTAGAGACTTTGAAAAAAGAAGGATATGTTTGTAAAGGCTGGGCACTGACAAAGGATGCAGTGAGTGCATTGGATTCTTATAGAGTGAAAAAGGAGGATGTACTGGGGGAAACGATTACATTATATGCCGTATGGAGTCCTCTATATTCGGTAGAATATAATGCAAATGGAGGAAATGGGACTATTGCATCCGCTTCTTATGAGGTAGGTGCTAAGGTTACATTGCCAGCGACAGGTTTGACAAAAGAAGGATATCGCTTGGCAGGCTGGGCTTTGACGAGCGATGCAAAGGAAGCGATGTCTTCTTATACATTAAAGGCGGAAGATGTAAAAGAGAAAAAATTGGTTCTCTATGCCGTATGGCAGAGTGCGAGTGAAGCAGTCGCAAGGAAGTTTGACTTTGGAAATAAGAGCACAGTAGAGGGTTATACATTGATTGTAAATCAGATGTATAGTGAAGAAACGGGTTATGGCTTTACGAAGGCGGTTACATTTAAGAATGATAAAGGAACTAATGTAGCAGGTACAATAACACCAGAGGATGCAGATTTATTTAAGGTATGCCAAGATTATACTTATACGGAAGATACGGATGGGCTGGAATTTCGGGTAGATGTTCCCGCAGGAATTTATGATGTTTTTGTCTATGCTGGACTTGGAGGCGATCACTGCCCGGAGATTAAGGTGAATGGAAAAAGCTTAGGGAAGGCTGTCAGTATAAAGCCAAGCAAAGAAAGTGATCTTTTAAAATCTGTAAAAGTGACACTGGCGGAGGCAGGAAGTATTTTAGTGTCTTCTTCTGGAGCAGGTACAGGCAAACGAAATATGTTAAATGGTCTGATCATACAGCCTGCGGCACCTTCTGAGTTTGCAGCACCAACAAATGTAACACAGACTTCAACAGAAACAATGGTTACTTTAAAATGGAATGTAGTAGAGGGTGCGATTCATTATAATATTTTCCGTTCTGTAGAAGATGGAAGATTTTTACAGATTGGTACAACAAAGGATCTTACTTATACGGATAGTATTTTAACGACAAAACCATATAAATATTATGTGGTTGCAGTGGGAGAAAAGACAGGGGAAGATGGCAAAGTAACAAAGATGGTTTCGGATCCTTCTGTTGAAGTAGAAACAGAAGTAAAGAGTACAGGAAGTATAGGAACAGAGAGTCCGGCAGAAACGTTTGTTAATCGTGCTTTGACAGCGGTAAAGGGAGAAAATGGAATTTTTATTAGTTGGAGACTCTATTATTCTGACAGTGAAAATATTACTTTTACCTTAAAGAGAAACGGAGAAACGGTGTATACTGGATCGAAAACGAACTTTACAGATATAAAAGGAAAACCGGGTGATATTTATCGATTAACTGCAAGTGAGGGGATTTCCCAGAACGGAGAAACGGCTGTTGCTTGGGAGAGAGAATATCAGGAGTTGACATTGATTGCACCAAAAGATCAGAAGATGCCGGATGGTTCGATTGCTGTTTATACGACAAATGATATGTCAGTTGGTGATTTGGACGGTGACGGAGAACTGGAATTAATTGTAAAATGGTATCCAAGTAATGCACAGGATAATTCGATTGACGGATATACCGGAACTACAATTTTAGATGCTTATGATATTGATGTTCACACAGGAAAAGCAGATTTGATGTGGAGGATTGATTTAGGACTGAATATTCGATCCGGTGCACATTATACTCAGTTTCAGGTATGGGATTATGACGGGGACGGAAAGGCAGAATTAATGTGTAAGACGGCAGATGGTTCGACTGTGTTTGACAAAAATCTGAATATTATCGATTATGTGGGGGCATGCAGTGTAGAAGATCTGCCTACTGAAAAAAAGGGTGCGGCATATGATTATCGTCAGCATGAAGGAAGAGTAGGAAGAATTGTATTAGGAGCAGAATATTTAACAGCGTTTGACGGAGAGACAGGCAGTATTATTGATACTGTGAATTATGTTCCGTTCCGTGGGGCATATGATGAAGTAACCGGGATTTATGATACCAGTTATTGGGGAACAAAAAATGGAGCACCAGCGGAGAATAACGATGGCTATGCAAATCGTGCCGATCGTTTCTTATCGGCAACTGCATATTTAGATGGTGGTTCGGCAAGTGCAGTATTTTCTCGTGGATATTATGGAAGAACAGCAATTACGGCATGGAAACTGATAGACGGTAAATTAGTAATGCAGTGGGCGTTTGATGTGGATACAGATACCTATGGTTCTGGCCAGGGAAATCATGGTCTGTCGGTAAATGATGTGAACAATGACGGATTGGATGAAATTGTTTTTGGCGGTTTGATAGTGGATCAGGATGGTACGATATTAGTAAATACCGAGTGGGGTCATGGGGATGCTATGCATGTCAGTGACTGGAATGGTGATGGTAAACTGGAGGTTTATAAAGTAAATGAAGAACAGGGACATTGGGGCGGCGGACTGTATGATCCGGCAACTGGAGAAGTGCTTTGTTTCCATGAAACTTCAGCCGATACCGGACGTGGTGTAGCAGCTGATATTGACCCAAGATATGAAGGTGCGGAATTATGGCATGCAATTGATTCTCATACACATGATGTAGAAGGAACTATAATTTATGAAGCGAAGCCTAGTCAAAACTTTTCTATTTTCTGGGATGGGGATTTGCTGATGGAATTATTGGATTACAATGATACGGTTAATTTAGTTCCGCAGGTTCAAAAATGGAATTATGAGAATGAAAAATTGGAAGTGCTGGCACAATTAGACGGTACTCAGGCAAATAATACAACGAAAGGAAATGCAGGTCTGGTTGCGGATATTTTGGGTGACTGGCGAGAAGAAATGATTGTACGTGACAGTGCAGATAACAGTAAGATTCGAATTTATACAACAACAACTGAAACAGAGTATACGATTCCTTGTTTTTTAGAGGATCGGGCGTATAGAGAAGGTGTGGCTTGGCAGAATGTAGGCTATAACCAGCCGGCAAATTTAACGTATCTTTTAACAGAGGGATTAAAGACAGCAGAAGTGACGATTGGAACTAGAACGATTGATACGGTAGAAGTAACTTGGTCGGAAGCATCGGACGGAAAATACGGACATCCTGTACAGGGATATGAAGTATATCGTGCAGAAATAGCAGACGGAAAAATAGGGGAATTTATTAAGATAGGAGAAACCGCTGCAGAAGAGAGAAAGTGGATAGATAGCGGATTAAAGGCAAATACCGAGTATGCCTATAAAGTGGCTATGGTAGTGGACGGAATACGTTCCTATTTTTCACTTCCAGTATCGGCAAAGACAACGGTAAATGCAACTGCTTTAAAACCGTTTGAGAAAATTGAGATTCCGCAGGATACCAAAGAGTATGAAAAGAAATTTCCGGCAACTGGCATTTTAATTGATGCAGACGGAACGGAACAGATAGTAGATGTTATATGGAATTTTGCTGATTTTTCGATTCAGACAGCAGGAACGGTAGTGGTAAAGGGAAGTATTTATGGCTATCAGGGGGCAGTGGAAATTACGGTAACCGTATTGCCGAATCGGGCAGTGTCTTGTGAGATATTTGATGATGTCTATACTTTAGTAGGAACTGAGCCAGAGCTTCCTAAAACGGCAAAAGTTAGCTTTTTAAATGGAGATCAGGAAGAATTAGAAATCGTATGGAATAAAAGTTATAAAAAAGAAACGGTTGGAAGATATCCGATTACAGGAACTTGTACCACAAAATATGGTGAAATATTAGAAGTTGTTTTAACGGTTGAGGTGAAAGAAGATTATATTGTTTCGGTTGCGGATTTGGGATTTATTGAAGTAGAGTATGGTGCAACAGAAAATCTTGGTTTTCCTGAGACAGTTACAGCAACCTATGCAAAAGGTGAGGTAAAAGAAGTTCCAATTACATGGGAGACAATTGATACTTCTGTTATTATTTCCGAAGAAGATGATGTAATTGCTAGTGGAACGATTCCTGATTACCCAAGCTTGGTGACCATTCATTTAAAAGTAGATTATAAGCCGGTTTGGAAATTTGATTTTGGACTTGTTAATTCGCCGGTAGAAGAGGGATGGATTGGAATTCAGGGAATTCAAAAGGGCAGTAAAACGGCAAAGGATCTTCAGGTGGATTATACTAAGGAGAGAAAATATGGATTTGCAGATGAATCGTTTGTAGTAGATGGACGAAATCAGAATTATACAAAAGAAGGATTTTATGCTCCGGCAGTGTATCAGGATATGGCTTTGATGTCAAGCTCTACAACAAGCAGTACATTCCTTGCAGATGTAGAAAACGGGACTTATATAGTAGAGATGATGTCAGGTTCTACGGATAAAAGTACAGTAAAAGTAAAGATAGAGGGTAAAGAGTATTCAGTTGGAAATGCAGGAGGCAGTTATGAGGTAGGGCGTTTTGAGGAAATAGAGGTAACAGACGGACAGCTTACAATGGAATTTGTATCTGGAAATCTTACTCGTTTGAATATGATTGTAATTCGTAAAGTAACGGAACTTTCCAATCAGCCGACAGATAAAATCGAAGAAGTGGAGAAGATATTGGAGAATCTTTCACAAGTAGATGAAACAAGTAAATTGTCAGAGTATCAGAAATCCATGGTACAAAAGGCGGCTGAAATAGTATATGCTATGGAGGAAGAACAAAAAGAGACTCTTTTTGACAGAGTAGATTTGAAAAAATTAGATCAATTGTATCAGAAGACCTATCGTTTAGCGACAGAAATAAAACAAAAAGTGGAAGTAGCAGAAAACGCTGTAAAGCTGAAAGAGGATGCTGTGGCAGCAGCTGGTACAGCACTTGCTTCAGGTGCAAAACAGGGATTGGTGACATTAGATATTATACAACAGACCCCATCATTAGAAGAGAAGGCAAAGATGCAGCTTCAGATGGAATTAAGGGTAAATGGGGAAGTGACACAATTAAAGGCACCAATCTGGATTACAATAGAGATGCCGGAGGGAATCGATCTGTCGAAAGTACAGATCAAACATTATACAAAGGATGGAAAGTTGTTAGGAACCGTTCCTTTTACCTATCAGGAAAGAGAAGTAAGATTTCGGGTAAGTCATTTTAGTATCTTTACTTTTACAGAACGTACTGGCGGTCAAAGCAGCGGCAGTCATAGCAGCAGTGGGGGTTATCGGCTTGTTCCAATAGAAAGTTCTATAGGAAAGTGGATAAAGGATGCCGTTGGCTGGTGGTATCGTCATAGTGATGGCAGCTACTCTGCTAATCAATGGGAAAAGATTAATGAGAAGTGGTATTTCTTTAATAAAACAGGTTATATGGAAACCGGCTGGATACTTTGGAACGGAAAATGGTATTATCTAAAGGCAGACGGAGATATGGCTGAAAATGAATGGGTATTTTATAAGAATCAATGGTATTTCTTAAAGGATGGCAGCGGAGATATGGTAGTGGGATGGATTTTATGGAAAAATCATTGGTATTATCTCAACACAGACGGAACGATGAAGACGGGATGGGTTCTTTGGAACGGAAAGTGGTATTATCTAAATAAGAATGGAGATATGGCAGCAAATGGAATTACACCGGACGGGTATCAGGTAGGTACGGACGGTGCTTGGATTCAATAGTAGTATTAATAAATGAAAGGAAACCTTTGAGGGCAGAAATCCCCTTTTATTCTAGACGGATAAAAGGGGATTTCTAAGAATAATCCTGTAAAAATAGGGAAATATATACGATAATGCAATGGATAGGAAGGAACGTATCAGAAAACAAAAATATGAACTTTTCTTAAACTCCTTTATTTACATAATCTTTTTTGATATAATAAGGAAGATAAGGAGGAAAATGTCATGAACTACAGTAAAAAAGGCATTTCTGCAAAGCAAAAAGAGCTTTCATCAACATCGAAGAAGCTGACAACAAAGGCGGGTATTTTAATTTTAGAGGTAATTGTTGTCTGTATTTTGCTGGGCGGAGTTGCTCTGGCATGTGCCGGGTTTGGCATGATAAAAGGTTTGATTGATACGACACCGGATATTTCAGATATTGATTTATCGCCGACCGGATATGCAACAAAGGTATATGATGTAGATGGAAATGAAACCGCATCACTGGTTATGTCGAATTCCAATCGTATCTATGCAAGTATTGATGAGATGCCGTCTTATCTGATTTATGCATTCGTGGATATTGAGGACAGGCGTTTTTTTGAACATAACGGAATTGATGTAATCGGTATTTTTCGTGCAGCATTTCATGGAATTACTACCGGAAGATTTGATGAGGGTGCCAGTACCATTACACAGCAGTTAATTAAGAATAAAATATTTAATACTGGCATGGATGAAGATACGTTTATGGATTCTGTAAAGCGGAAAGTTCAGGAACAGTATCTTGCTATGAAGCTGTCAGAGATTTATTCAAAAGAAGAGATTTTGGAAAGTTATCTGAATATGATTAACTTGGGAAGAAATACATTAGGAGTGCAGGCAGCATCAAAGCGTTATTTTAATAAAGATGTATGGGATTTAACAATTTCAGAATCGGCAGTAATTGCATCTATTACAAAGAATCCTTCCGGTTATGATCCGATTAGCTATCCAGAGAATAATAATGAGAGACGGATTCTTGTACTGAATGAGATGTTAAGTGCCGGTCATATTACACAGGCAGAATATGATACAGCATTAAAGGATGATGTCTATTCTAGAATTGAGAATGTCAATTTAGAATTTGAAAGTGAATCCTCGATCTATACCTATTATACAGATGCATTGATTAATAATTTATTAAAAGATCTGCAGGAAAAATTAGGGTATACCGAGACACAGGCTTATTATCTGATCTACTCCGGCGGATTGAGTGTCTATAGCTGTCAGGATCAGAAGATACAGGATATTGTGGATGAGGCTTATTTAGATGAGTCTAATTTCCCGGAAGGAGTACAGTATTCGATGTCATGGGCTTGGTCGGTTCAGCATGAGGACGGAACAAAGACCAATTACAGTGAGCGGTCGTTGGAATCTTATTTTAGAAGCGGAGATGAAGAGAACGGAATTGAGGCTTCTAAGCTGTTTAAATTAATTTTTAATTCGAAAGAAGAGATTGACGAGAAGATTGAACTGTTTAAAAAGAATCATTTGGCTGCTTCGGATATTGAATTAGGAGAAAATCTGTACTATACACCGCAGCCGCAGTCTTCCTTTGTTATTATGGATCAGTATACAGGAGAGGTAAAGGCACTGGTGGGAGGAAGAGGGCAGAAGGAGACCAGCCGTTCTCTTAACCGGGCAACAGATACCACCAGACAGCCAGGTTCGACTTTTAAGATTGTGTCTACTTATGCAGCAGCATTGGATACAGCAGGATTTACACTTGCTTCTGTGCAGTATGATGAAGATAATTACAGGGCACCGGATGGAACGCCATTTAAAAATGTCAGCCGTTCCTATGACGGATTTATGACGATTCGGGAAGCGATCCGCCGGTCGGTCAATGTTGTGGCAGTCAAAACTATGGTAGAGATTACGCCGAGTCTTGGATTTAGTTATCTGCGAAACTTTGGATTTACTACGTTGGTAGAGAATCAGGCAAATGCGGATGGAACTTCTTTTACGGATATAGGGTATGCTTTGGCATTAGGAGGAATTACTAGAGGAGTGACCAATTTGGAAATGACGGCATCTTATGCGGCAATTGCAAATGGCGGAGTCTATACCGAGCCGATTCTTTATACAAAAGTATTGGATCACAATGGAGCCGTGCTTTTGGACAATCAGCCGGAAAAAAGACGTGTCATTAAAGAAACAACCGCATTTTTACTGACCAATGCCATGCGGGATGTTGTAACCGGAGGAACAGGAACGGCAACCGCAATTCCTGGTATGATGTCGGTTGGAAAGACCGGATCGACTTCAGATTATAATGATGTCTGGTTTGTCGGATATACTCCATACTATACGGCAGGAATCTGGTCCGGGTATGATGAGAATAAGCCGCAGTCCGGCAGTTATGCAAGTTATCACAGGGCTTTTTGGTCAAAGATTATGACAAAGGTACATGAAGGATTGGAAAATAAGGAGTTTCCTGTGCCAGATGGGATTGAAAGGGCAACGATTTGTGCTAAGTCGGGAAAACTGCCGGTAGATGGGGTGTGCAACAGTGATCCAAGAGGCTCAATGCTTCGGACAGAATATTTTGCAAAAGGAACGATTCCAACGGAATATTGTGAGAATCATATAAAGATTACGGTATGTAATGAAAGCGGGCAGATTGCAGGAGAATTTTGTCCTAGTGTGTCGGTTCGGGTATTTATCAGCAAGGAACATGCAGCAGGAAGCGGAGAAGGAATGGTAGTTGGAAATTCTGCAGATGTGCCTTATATGATGCCAGATAATCTAAATGTGCCTTGCACGATACATGTAGAAGGAGCGACTTTGCCTCAGGAGACCAATCCAGACGGGACGCCGATTGAAACGGTACCGCCTGAGACTAATCCAGATGGAACGCCGGTTGAGACAACTTCTTCCGTTATAAGCGAAGCGGAGACTACTATACCGCCTGAAACAGAACCTCCTGCACCGACTACTACTTTGCCTGAACCAGAGAGCATAGAAGGACCTTCTGGACCGGAAAGCGGACAAGATGGACCTTGGAATGATATGGGACAGCAGTGAATCGAGTAGGGAAGAAAAGAATAATCACGATTGATAAACCGGATGTCTGAGTTGAAAAAATTTTTCTAGACTTGGGCATCCGGTTTATCAATCGTGATCGTAATAAAAAAATAGTTATTTTTTCATAGCTGCTCTTTTTCGAAGAGTAGGATCTAATATCTTCTTTCGAATTCGAAGTTTACTTGGGGTTACTTCTAATAATTCGTCTGTATCAATAAATTCTAAACATTGTTCCAAACTTAAAATACGAGGAGAAACTAACTTTAAAGCATCGTCCGATCCAGAGGCACGTGTATTAGTCAACTGTTTTTTCTTACATACATTGACTTCAATGTCTTCTGCCCGTCCGGTCTGTCCGATTACCATTCCAGCATAGACTTGTTCTCCTGCTCCGATAAAGAGTGTTCCCCGTTCCTGTGCATTATATAGTCCATACGTAATACTTTCTCCCGTTTCGAATGAGATCAGCGATCCTTGCTTACGGTAGGCGAGATCTCCCTTATAAGGTCCATAACCGTCAAAGATAGTATTTAAAATCCCGTTTCCCTTGGTAGAGGTCATAAATTCTCCCCGGTATCCGATTAGTCCCCGAGACGGAATGGAAAACTCTAAACGGGTATAGCCTCCGTTTGCGGGGGACATATTCCGCAGTTCCCCTTTTCTACCGCTTAACTGTTCAATAATGGTACCGGAAAATTCATCTGGGACATCGATATAGGCCAATTCCATCGGTTCTAATTTTTTTCCGTTTTCGTCACTGTGATAGATCACTTCTGCTTTGCTGACGGCAAATTCATAGCCTTCCCGTCTCATATTTTCAATTAAAACAGAGAGATGCAGTTCGCCTCGTCCAGAGACTTTAAAACATTCGGTGGTATCGGTTTCCTCTACCCGCAGGCTGACATCAGTATTGAGTTCTCGAAACAGCCGTTCTCGAATATGCCGGGAGGTAACGAATTTACCTTCTTTGCCTGCAAGCGGGCTGTCATTGACCATAAAGTTCATAGAGAGAGTAGGTTCGGAGATCTTTTGGAACGGAATGGCAACCGGATTTTCCGGTGAACATAGAGTGTCTCCGATATGGATATCGGTAATGCCGGAGATTGCAACGATAGAGCCAATCGTAGCTTCTTGAATATCGACTTTATTTAACCCGTCAAATTCATAGAGTTTGCTGATTTTAACCCGCTGTTTTTTCTCTGGATCGTGGTGATTGACAATAACAGCTTCCTGATTGATTCGGATGGTTCCGTTATCTACTTTTCCGACACCGATTCGCCCAACATATTCATTATAATCAATCGTACTGATTAAAACCTGAGTACCAGCATCGGGATCGCCCTCTGGAGCGGGGATATGTTCGATAATCGTTTCAAACAGCGGAATCATATTTTCTTTTGGATCGTTTAGATCTTTAACAGCATATCCGCCTTTTGCCGAGGCAAAGACAAACGGACAGTCTAACTGCTTGTCGTTGGCGTCTAAGTCCATTAAAAGTTCTAGTACTTCGTCAATTACTTCATTGGGACGTGCTTCCGGGCGGTCAATTTTATTGATACATACAATAACAGAGAGATCTAACTCCAATGCCTTTTTTAGTACAAATTTGGTCTGCGGCATAGAACCTTCAAAGGCGTCTACCACAAGAATAACCCCATTTACCATTTTTAGAACACGTTCCACTTCTCCTCCAAAATCGGCATGACCAGGAGTGTCAATAATATTAATCTTAATATCTTTATAACAGACAGCCGTATTTTTGGAAAGAATGGTGATTCCTCTCTCCCGTTCAATATCATTTGAGTCCATTACCCGTTCTGCTACTTCCTGATTTTTGCGGAATACGCCGCTTTGCTTTAATAATTCATCCACTAATGTAGTTTTTCCATGGTCAACATGAGCGATAATAGCGATATTGCGGATATCGTCTCTTGTAGTTTTCATAATTTATTCCTCCTTGTCTGCCTTAGCAAGACTTTTATTTAATAGTTTAAAAGTAGAGTTATCGGAAAGCATACGGATACAGTTTAGCACAATTTCTAAAGATTACAAGGCTTTTTTCATAAGAAAATGGGAATTGCTTCCTAAATAACAAGAAAAAAACTAAAATATGGAAAGAAAGAGTAGTGCTTATGTAGGATTAAATTTTGAAAAAAAGAGTGGAAAATAGAAGGGAGAATATGCTATGATGCTAGGGGATGAAAATTTAGTGCAACGGATTAAAAAAAATTGCGTGGAGGAGAGTAGAAAGGCGGGATAACATGAAGGAAGACGACAGGGAAGAAAAAATTCCTGTAATTGAAGTAAAAAACCTTTATAAAGTTTACCGAATAGGGCAGAATAAGGTCTATGCTTTAAATGGCGTGGATATGACGGTATATCGGGGAGAGTTCTGTTCTATTGTGGGAACGTCAGGTTCCGGTAAATCCACTATGCTGAATATGCTGGCAGGATTGGAAAAGCCGACAAAGGGAAGTATTCGAATTGCAGGACAAAATATTGAGAAACTAAATGAAAACCAGTTAGTAAAGTTCAGAAGAGAAAAAGTGGGATTTATCTTTCAGTCTTTTAACTTGCTGGGAACCATGAATGCGGTGGAAAATGTAGCATTGCCGTTGAGTTTTCGCGGTATTTCTAAAAAGGTACGTTTAAAAAAGGCAAGCAAGATGCTGGATTTAGTAGGATTAAAAAAGCAAAAGAAACATAAGCCGAATCAGATGTCCGGCGGTCAGCAGCAGCGGGTCGGAGTGGCAAGGGCATTGGTGGTAAATCCACAGATTATATTTGCAGATGAGCCGACAGGAAATTTGGATTCTCATACCTCAGCAGAGGTAATGGAGCTAATGCGGAAGGTAGTAAAAGAGCAGAATAAAACGCTTGTTATGGTAACACATGATAATCATTTGGCAACATTTGCAGATAGAATTTTTCATATTATTGATGGTAAAATAGTGAAAGTAGAGGTAAGGGACCATTCCCATGAAGGTTCTGTAACAGAGGCAAAGACTGTAGAGGAGCTGACACAGGAAGAATTTACCATTACGGAAGGGCAGAAAATATCCGAAACAATATCTGATGAATTACAAGAATTAGAAGAGACAGATGCAATCGAATCGGATCAACTGCAGAGAGAAGAACCAAAAGACAGTCAGGAAAGAGTGGAGGAAAACAGAACATGATAAAGAAATGGGATAGGCAGATGGCGATATTGCTCTGTATTTTATTATTGACATTACATATGGTAGGAAGAGGAACCGTTCCGATTAAAAGTATTGCTTCCGGTCCAGGTGCTTATATAGGAACAGCAAATCTAATCGGGGCAGATACCACAACTCCAACGGGATACAGCGGAAAAGATGTACAGGTAAGGCTTACCATTAAAAATATAGGAGACGGTGCCGCTACCAATGTCAGCATACGTCCCGTAATTAAAGTGGGCACGGATTCCCCTTTTGAGCCAAGAAATATGGGAATCAGCACCATCCGTTATATCAATGCCGGAGGAACCGGTTCTGCAGTATTTACAATCGGAGTAAAAGAAAAAGCAGTTACTGGTTATTACTCCGTTGATTTTGAAGTAATCTATTATGAAGAAACCGAGGATGATGTGGCGGCGACCAGTCATACCAAAACTTTAACGTCTTATGTATTTATCGAAGGGTTAGACGAATCCGAGACCGGTACGGAGACGGATATCAATATTTCTTTAAGAAACAGTCCAACTCCGGCTTCTTCTTCGTTTAACTGTCCGTTAAAATTTGACTTATATCTGAATAATTTTGGTCGTTCCGATGCTTATTCGGTTTCGATTACTCCGACCTTATCGGCATCGACAAAAGACTATCCGTTTGAAATTGAGAAGGCAACCTATGAAATAGCGTTAAAATCTCCGCTGCTTGGAACTAAAAGCCAGCCAGATGAAGCGGCAAGAAATCAGGTTGTACACTATAGCATGAATGTGCGGAATGACGTTACCACCGGTTATTATCCGGTTGTATTTAAAATTGCAGCAAAAGATGAGAACGGAAAGGAATATAAAACCGAACAGACAGTATTTTTCAATATCAAAGGAAATCCAGAGTATGAAGAGACTACTACAGAGACCACTACAAAAGAGGAGGAAACTTCCACAAAAGTTTCTGTTCCAAGACTGATTATTACTGGATATGAAACCGATCTAGAAACGGTAAATGCCGGAGACAGCTTTAAACTGACCATTCATGTACAAAATACATCCAGTTTGACGGCAGTAAGCAATATTAAATTTACACTAAGTGCTACAGATGATGCATTCTTACCGGTTTCTGGTTCAAGCACACTCTTTATCAATCGAATTGGAATTGGGCAGACAGTGGATTTATCAGTAGAAATGACAGCAAAAGCAAGTTTGGAGGCAAAGTCCTATCCTCTTACACTAGAGGCAGAATATGAAGACAACAATCTCAATGCCTATACGGCAAAAGAAAGCATCTCGATTCCGGTCTCTCAAGAGATTCGTATGAGCATCGGAGAGATTGAAGTAATGCCGTCTTCCCTAGAGATTGGAAATCAGGCAAATATTATGTTCCCGGTCAACAATATGGGAAAAAGTAAGATTTACAATGTAACGATAACATTTGAAGGAGACACTGTGACCGGAGGAGAAACCTTTAAAGGAAATATTGATTCCGGTGCAACGGCAAATGTAGACGTTATGCTGACAGCCGCAGCTGCAACGATGGACGATCCGACTGTTTATGCAGTGGTTACATATGAAGATGACAGAGGAAAACAATATGATATGAAAAAATCATTTGAACTCTATATCTCGGAACCCTATATTCCAGAAGAACCCAACTACGAGGATATGCCGGTTATCGATGATTTTCCGGTAGAAGAGGAAAAAAGCCTGCCAAAGTGGGCAATTCCGGCAGGTGCAGCTGCATTGGTTGTTGTGGCAGCAGGAGCAGTAATTATTATTAGAAAAAGAAAACGCAAAAAAGCGGAAGGAATGGATGACGATGAGGTTTTCTGATTTATTAAGAATGAGTCTTAGTAATCTGTGGAGAAGAAAAATGCGGACATTTCTAACCGTATTAGGAGTAATTATTGGTACAGCTTCTATTGTTGTAATGGTTTCCATTGGAATCGGGCAAAACCGCAGCATGATGATGGCAATCGAACAATCAGGGAGCCTAACAGCAATAGAAGTCAATAATTATCAATATTATGGCGGAAACAATTCTGATACAGATGTACTATTAATGGATTTAGATATGATTGAAACATTTCGAAATATGGAACATGTCACCAGTGTAAATCCCAGCTTAGATTATACGGTGATTATGAAACAGGGAGCTTATATCTGCGACTATGTTAGATTAAGAGGAGTGACACAGGAGGAGCTAGAAAAGATTCCGCTAAAAGAAGGAAAACTTCCTGACCCCAATGCCAATACGCCGACTACTTTAGAATTTGTAGTAGGAAACAATGTAATTACCGATTTTTACAATGAAAAAACCAATGAATACTACTGGCAGACAGGGGAACTAGCGGAGGTAGACTTTATGAATCTACCGCTATTTACCACATTTGATCGGGATGCCTATTGGAATGCACAGAGCGGGCAGGGCGATCCGCCTAAGAAATATATGTTAAAGGCAAGTGGATTAGTAGAAGGCGGAGTAGAGGACTGGAACCAATATTCTTATTATGTCTACTGCGATTTAAATGCTTTGGAGTCCGTTTTAAAGCAAATATACCGAAACAAAGTAATTCCGGGGCAGCCGACACAGAAAAACGGAAAGCCATATAAAAATTTCTGTTATGAGACTTGTGTCATTAATGTAGATAAGATGGAAAATGTAAACGATATCCTTACAACCGTGCAGGAAATGGGATTTTCGGCTTACAGCAATGTAGAGTGGATGGAGAGTATGCAGCAGTCATCTAGAACATCACAGATGGTACTTGGGGGAATTGGTGCGGTATCCTTGTTCGTTGCAGCGATTGGAATTGCCAATACGATGATGATGTCTATCTATGAGCGGACAAAGGAAATTGGTGTAATTAAGGTGCTGGGATGTTCTCTTGGCAATATTCGGATGCTCTTTTTAATGGAAGCAGCTTTTATTGGATTTTTAGGAGGGGTAGTAGGAGTAGGGTTGAGTTATGCGATTTCGGCAGTGATTAATCGGCTGACAAGCGGGATGATGGGGGATTATTCCTATTATGGGTCTTCGGTAGAGCCTACCGGGATTTCTTATATTCCGCTTTGGCTTACTTTTGCTGCTATGGGATTTGCTGTTTTGGTCGGGGTAGTATCGGGGTTTCTTCCGGCACTTCGGGCTATGAAATTAAGTCCTTTGGCGGCGATTCGGAATGAATAAGAGGGAATGGATTTGGTGGAAAATGGTGTCTGGCGGAGCGGACGATTGTATCTGTGAAAATTTCTTTGCTGGGGCCGTTTGCACTAAGGCTTCCTCGCAGCGGACACATAAGGCACGAAAAGACCGTGCCTAAGTGCCGGCGGGAAGCAATACCCCTGCAAAGAAACACTCACAGATACAATCTGTTTTTCTCAGCCGAACGGTTTGCATGCGTTTGGTTTCTTCTTACTTGACGGGGACAGATAGCCTGATGCAGAGAATATTCCTGAATAGACGAGCTGGCTTGACAGGGATAGACAGCCTGCTGGAAAGGATATTACTCTGCAGGGGTATTGCTTCCCGCCGGCACTTAGGCACGGTTTTTTCGTGCCTTATGTGTCCGCTGCGAGGAAGCCTTAGTGCAAACGGCCCCAGCAGAGTAATATCCTTTCCAGCAGGCGTCCGGCTACAATAGATTTGATGCATAAAATTTACAAAGTTCTTGACAGTTGGAAAGTCTGGCAGTAAACTATCAGAAAAGTGAAATTACACGATAAATAGCAGGAAAATTTAAACATAAAAGAGAGTGTCGTGTATGATACGAAAGGAAGGAAGACAATGGAAAAGAAAAATTTTGACTGGGCAAATCTGGGGTTTGGTTATCATGAAACAGAGAAACGTTATGTTTCCAATTATAAAAACGGAGCATGGGATGAGGGCTCTCTTATTTCGGATTCTAAAATTGTAATGAGTGAGTGTGCCGGCGTACTGCAGTATGCTCAGACAATATTTGAAGGTTTGAAGGCATATACAACAGAGGACGGACATATTGTAACTTTCCGCCCAGATTTAAATGCAGAGCGGTTGATTGGATCTTGTGAACGGTTGGAAATGCCGCCGTTTCCAAAGGAGCGTTTTATCGATGCTGTAACAAAGGTAGTGGCAGCAAATGAGGCTTATGTTCCGCCATATGGTTCCGGTGCAACGCTGTATATTCGTCCCTATATGTTTGGAATTAGTCCGGTAATCGGAGTAAAGCCGGCGGAGGAGTATCAGTTCCGTATCTTTTGTACTCCGGTGGGTCCTTATTTTAAAGGCGGGATTCATCCTCTTACGATTAAGATTAGTGATTTTGATCGTGCGGCACCTCATGGGACAGGACATATTAAAGCAGGGTTAAATTATGCAATGAGTCTGCATGCGATTGTAACAGCACACAATGAGGGATTTGACGAAAATATGTATTTGGATTCGGCTACCAGAACAAAGGTAGAAGAAACAGGCGGTGCGAACTTTATCTTTGTAACAAAGGATAAAAAAGTGGTTACGCCAAAGTCTTCTACTATCTTGCCTTCCATTACACGCCGCTCTTTAATTACAGTAGCAAAGGATTATTTGGGATTGGAAGTAGAAGAGCGGGAAGTTTATAAAGAAGAGTTAAAGGATTTTGCAGAGTGTGGACTTTGCGGAACGGCGGCTGTTTTGTCCCCAGTAGGAAAAATCGTGGATCATGGAGAAGAAATTTGTTTCCCAAGCGGAATGACAGAGATGGGACCAATTACAAAAGAACTGTATGAGACATTGACAGGGATCCAGATGGGACATAAAAAAGCACCGGAGGGGTGGATTCATGTAATCCAATAAGACTGTGCGAAGGAGCGGGCTGTCTGGGAGAAAGACAGCCTGTTTCCAATCTAAGCAGCAGAAGGAAAAGTAGGTCTTTACTGCAATATTTGTGAAAATATGGGAGAAAAGAACAAAAAACGACAGGATTTTTCCTATTATAGAAAAGGAGATAAGAAAAAGGTCGATAAGTTAATGTATAATTTCCCAGAAATGGCATAAATATGATAGTGGACAAAACTACAAGAGGCATATAGAGGAAATGCCACGGGAAGGGAGAAATACTATGATGACAGATAAGGTAATTGAAAACAACAAGGTAAGCATGATTGGCGAGGTAATTTCGGATTTTGAATTCAGCCATGAGGTATTTGGAGAAGGATTCTATATGGTAGATGTATCCGTAAATAGGCTGAGCAGCCAGGCGGATATTATTCCGCTTATGGTTTCCGAGCGGCTAGTGGATATTACGAAGGACTTCAGGGGGATGACAGTGGAAGTATCTGGACAGTTTCGCTCGTATAACCGCCATGAGGGAACACGGAATCGGCTTGTCCTTTCTATCTTTGTGCGGGAATGGGAAATTCTGGAAAATGATAGCGAGATGGGTAAGACCAATCAAATCTTTTTGGAGGGCTTCATCTGCAAACCGCCTATCTATCGAAAAACACCACTTGGAAGGGAAATTGCAGATCTGCTTGTGGCTGTAAACCGTCCATACGGGAAATCCGATTATATACCTTGCATTGCATGGGGAAGGAATGCAAGATATGCATCCGGTTTTGAGGTAGGAGGAAAAATCCGTATTTGGGGACGTGTACAGAGTCGGGAGTATATGAAAAAGCTGGGTGAGAACGAAGGAGAAAAGCGAGTGGCTTACGAGGTTTCTGTCAGTAAGTTAGAGTATGGAGTAGAATAGTTTGGGAACAGAAAATAGTGCCCCATAGCGTTTGGCTGTTGGGGCACTTTTCGTAGATACGAAAGGAGCAGAGAAATTGGAAGAATATACAAAAGGCGGACAAGAGGCAAACGGGCAGGAAACATTTAAGTCGGGTTTTGCTGCACTGGTGGGAAGACCCAATGTGGGCAAATCGACTTTGATGAATCAGATAATCGGACAGAAGATTGCGATTACTTCAAATAAGCCGCAGACGACACGGAATCGAATTCAGACAGTCTATACTTCTAAGGCAGGACAGATTGTCTTTTTGGATACACCGGGAATTCATAAGGCAAAGAATAAGCTGGGGGAATATATGGTTCATGTAGCAGAGCGAACCTTGCGGGAAGCAGATGTGATTCTCTGGCTGGTAGAACCGACAACGTATATTGGTGCCGGAGAGCAGCATATTCTGACACAGTTAAAGAACGGGAAAGTTCCGGTGATTTTGGTTATTAATAAAGTGGATATGGTAAAGAAAGAGGAACTGTTTGCAGTGATTGATACGTATCGGAAAGAGATGGATTTTGCTGAAATTGTTCCGGTTTCTGCTTTTCAGGGAAAAAATATAGAGACCTTGATTCAGTGCATTTTTCAATATTTAAGTGACGGACCGGCTTTTTATGATGAGGATACCGTGACAGATCAGCCGATGCGGCAGATTGCAGCAGAATTAATTCGGGAAAAGGCACTTCGGATTTTAGAGGACGAGATTCCTCATGGAATTGCTGTTACGATTGAACAGATGAAGGAGCGGAAAAATGGATCGATTATGGATATTGAGGCAACCGTGATCTGTGAGCGGGAATCCCATAAGGGAATTATTATTGGGAAAAAGGGAGCTATGTTAAAAAAGATTGGTTCTCAAGCGAGGTATGAGTTAGAGCAGATGTTGGAAATGCAGGTAAATCTGCAGATTTGGGTAAAAGTTCGGAAGGAATGGCGGGATAGTGAGCTTCTGTTAAAGAACTACGGATATTTGAAAAAAGAGGAATCGGAATTTTAGGGAAAGAAAGGGAAACCGGTATCAGGCAGAGAGAAAAAAGAGGATAGGTACAAAATAGATATGAATGAGACGATAAAAGTGACAGGGATGGTACTTGCCGGAACACCAGTAGGAGAATCGGATAAACGAATGGTGATACTCACAAGGGAGAGAGGAAAGATATCTGCATTTGCAAGGGGTGCAAGACGACAGAACAGCCCTTTGCTTGCCGGAACACGTCCTTTTTCTTTTGGTGAGTTTTTTTTATTGGAAGGAAGAACTTCTTATACGATTCATTCCATGCAGATTTCTAATTATTTTTGTGAGCTGTCGGAAGATTTAGAAGGAGCGGCTTATGGGATGTATTTTTTAGAGTTAGCTTCTTATTATAGTTATGAAAATATGGATGGAAGCGGGATGCTTCTTCTGCTGTATCAGTCGTTTCGTGCTCTTTTAAATAAAAAATTGGAAAACGATTTGGTGCAGGTGATCTTTGAGTTAAGAACCATGGTGCAGAATGGGGAGTATCCGCAGGTGTTTTCCTGTGTATGCTGTAAAAAGACAGAGGATCTGACGGCGTTTAGTGTTCGGGAGAATGGGATAGTCTGCAGTCTTTGCAGGCGGCAGGCGGCAGATGCAGTGCCGGTTAGTGATTCTACAGTCTATGCACTGCAGTATATTATTGGATCGCCTTTGGAGAAGCTATATACATTTCAGGTAAGCGAAGAGGTGCTTTTAGAGCTGCAGAGGATATTGCGGCAGTGTATGCGGCAGAGAATGGATCGGAAGATGAAATCGTTGGAAGTGTTAGAAGAAATGAAACGAGTATTTTAGAGAAAAAGGTACAGGATAAGAAAGAGGGGACAGATTGTTTGAGATGGGATTCGATTTAGAGAAAAAACTAATAGTTGTCATAAAATAAATTTTCTGTTATACTCCATTTATGTACTATAAGTAATAAAAATGCAATAGACAAAACAATATAACAGGAAGTATGCCGACTGTTGAGATGGATTTGGATAGGGACAGATTGGGGAATTTTCTGTTAGAGAAGGAAGGTATGGTTAAAGGATGAAAAGACTGAAGCTGTGGTTGGGTATGGTATTGCTGATATGTTGTCTTACAGGGTGCGGAGATCAGGCGGCAACATATGATGCAACAACTTTGATTGTGAATGATGACGGGACATTTCAGGAGGTTGTTGTAGAGGCTTTTGATAAGTCGTATTATGATGCTTCTGAACTGGAAAGCTTTGTGAAAAAGGAACTGCAGGAGTATAATCTTCGAAAGGTTTCTACACAGATTTCACTGGAAGAAGTAAAAGTAGAGGAGGGGACTGCGAAAGTGACGATCTCTTATAAGACAGACGAGGATTATCGGGAGTTTAATGAAGATACTTTGTTTGTCGGGACCGTAAAAGAGGCGATGGAAGAGGGATATTCATTTGATCAGACATTTACAGAGTATGGAAAGACAGAGACCGTATCCACTGCAAAAGTGACAGAGAATGGAAACTATGGAATCATTATTACGCAGCAGGCTACGGATCTTGTTGTGCCGAATAAGATACTTTACATAAGTGAAAATGTGACGGCAGACGGGAAGAAAAAAGCAAAAGCAAATGGTGAGGAATGTTATATTATTTATAAAAAATAGGGCATAATAGATTGGCAAAGACGGAGGAATGAAAAAATATGGAAAAGACAATGGAAAAAATAATTGCACTTGCAAAATCACGGGGATTTATTTATCCCGGTTCGGAGATTTATGGAGGGCTTGCGAATACTTGGGATTATGGAAATCTTGGAGTGGAATTAAAGAATAATGTAAAGAAGGCTTGGTGGCAGAAGTTTATACAGGAGAATCCTTATAATGTTGGAGTGGATTGTGCGATTTTAATGAATCCGCAGACTTGGGTAGCTTCCGGGCATTTGGGAGGATTTTCCGATCCTCTTATGGACTGCCGTGGGTGTCATGAGCGGTTTCGTGCCGATCAATTAATTGAAAATTTTGCACAGCAGCAGGGAATCGCCCTGGAGGGATCGGTGGACGGATGGACACAGGAAGAGATGATGACATTTATTAAGGAACATGCGATTCCATGTCCTTCCTGCGGAAAACATGACTTTACGGATATTCGGCAGTTTAATTTGATGTTTAAGACATTTCAGGGAATTACAGAGGATTCGAAGGATACCATTTATCTTCGCCCAGAGACGGCACAGGGGATTTTTGTAAATTTTAAAAATGTGCAGAGGACGTCACGAAAAAAGGTTCCTTTTGGAATCGGGCAGATTGGAAAGGCATTTCGAAATGAGATTTCTCCTGGGAATTTTACATTCCGTACACGGGAGTTTGAGCAGATGGAATTAGAATTCTTCTGTGAGCCTGGTACAGATTTAGAGTGGTTTGCTTATTGGAAAAAGTTTTGTATGGATTGGCTGCTCCATTTAGGGATTCCTTCTGATCAGCTTCGGGCAAGGGATCATTCACCGGAAGAGCTTTGCTTTTATAGTAATGCTACTACAGATTTAGAATTTCTGTTTCCTTTTGGATGGGGAGAACTCTGGGGGATTGCGGATCGAACCGATTATGATCTGACACAGCACCAGAAGACTTCTGGAGAGGATATGGGATATTTTGATGATGAGAAAAAAGAAAAATATATTCCTTATGTGATAGAGCCTTCTCTTGGAGCGGATCGTGTAACACTGGCTTTTCTATGTGCGGCTTATGATGAGGAGGAACTTGCCGAGGGAGATATGCGAACCGTACTTCGGCTTCATCCGGCACTTGCTCCTGTTAAGGTCGGGGTGCTGCCTCTATTTAAGAAGCTGGGGGAAGGGGCACAAAAGATTTATGCGGAGCTTTCAAAATATTTTAATTGTGAGTATGACGATAGAGGAAATATTGGGAAGCGGTACCGGCGGCAGGATGAGATAGGAACGCCGTTCTGTGTGACCTATGATTTTGACTCAGAGACGGATCATGCCGTGACGGTTCGGGATCGGGACAGTATGGAGCAGGAGCGTGTCGCTATTTCAGAGTTAAAAGCATATTTAGAGAAAAAGTTAGAATTTTAACCTCATCAAGGAAGTCCCCCGCTTCTAAGCCGCCAAGGCGAAAACGGTGGGTTGGGACTTCCTTGTTTCAGTGGGAGTGCAGACTCCCACTGAAAAGCTGCGATAGCAGCTATGAGGTTATGAGCAAGTAGCAAAGCGGATTGCGAATATCCGATTTGACCCTATCAAGGAAGTCCCCCGCTTCTAAACCGTGAAGGCGAAAGCGGTGGGTTTGGGGACTGCCCTGTGTCAGGTGGGATGCAAGCCCCATCTGACAAGTGGTGGTAACAGCATAGGATTATGAGGAAGTAGCGAAGCGGATTCGAATTTCTTTATTTTTTTTGACCAGAATAACGGTGTTGTAAGAAAACAGAAAACAGAGCCTGTAGAGGAAACTTTTTGCTTTCGTATACTAAGAAAGCTTTCTTTATACAGGCGGTTTTTTTGTTTAAACCCAATCTGAGGCAAGACAGGGGCTTTGGGAAAAACAATGTGAAAAAACTAACAATTTGTACAAGCAATTGAGAAAGAATGGAAGATTCATACATAAAAATAGAAAAAATAGTGAAAAATAAGAAAAAGTGGTAGACGTATCAGAAATGTATGTTATAATATTAACAGACTGCTGGATAGAGGTTTCAATATGAGGCAGTAATGTGGCAGAAAAACGATAAAGTCGAAAAAATCAGGAGGAAAGACTAATGGCAAAGTGGGTTTATAAGTTTGAAGAAGGAAATGCAGATATGAGAAACCTTCTTGGTGGAAAAGGAGCAAACTTAGCAGAGATGACCAATTTAGGCATGCCGATTCCACAGGGATTTACAGTGACAACAGAGGCTTGTACCGATTATTATACAAGCGGAAAACAGATTACAGACGAGATTAAAGGACAGATTTTTGAGGCAATTATTTGGTTAGAGGGTGTAAATGGGAAAAAATTTGGGGATACAGAAGATCCGTTATTGGTATCAGTTCGGTCTGGTGCACGGGCTTCTATGCCTGGTATGATGGATACCATTTTAAATTTGGGATTGAATGATGTGTCTGTAGAAGGATTTGCGAAGAAGACCGGAAATCCTAGATTTGCTTATGATTCTTACAGAAGATTTATCCAGATGTTTTCAGATGTCGTAATGGAAGTGCCAAAGTCCTTCTTTGAGAAGATTATTGATGAATTAAAAGAAGAAAAAGGCGTAAAGTATGATACAGAACTGACAGCAGAAGATTTAAAGGTATTAATTGATCGGTTTAAAAAGGTGTATAAAGAGGCAATGAAGGGAGAAGAATTCCCGCAAGATCCAAAGGTACAGTTAATGGAAGCAGTAAAAGCGGTATTCCGTTCATGGGACAACCCTCGTGCAATTGTCTATAGACGTATGAATGATATTCCTGGAGATTGGGGTACAGCAGTAAATGTACAGACAATGGTATTTGGAAATAAGGGAAATACTTCTGGTACTGGTGTAGCATTTACAAGAAATCCTTCTACCGGAGAAAAAGGAATTTTCGGTGAATATTTGATCAATGCACAGGGCGAAGACGTAGTTGCCGGTGTTCGTACTCCTCAGCCAATTACACAGTTAGAGCAGGATTTGCCGGATTGCTATAAGCAATTTATGGATTTGGCCATGAAGTTGGAAGATCATTATCGTGATATGCAAGATATGGAGTTTACAATTGAAGAAGGAAAATTATTCTTTTTACAGACCAGAAATGGAAAGAGAACCGCTCCGGCTGCCATTAATATTGCCTGTGATTTAGTAGATGAAGGAAAGATTACTCCAGAAGAGGCTGTTCTTCGAATCGAAGCAAAGTCTTTGGATCAGTTATTACATCCTACATTTGATGCAGCAGCATTAAAGGCTGGCGAAGTAATTGGTTCTGCTCTGCCTGCTTCTCCTGGTGCTGCTGCTGGTAAGGTTTACTTTACTGCAGACGAAGCAAAGGCTGCTGGAAAAGGCGGAAGAGGAGAAAGAGTCATTTTGGTTCGTTTAGAGACTTCTCCAGAAGACATTGAAGGAATGCATGCTTCACAGGGTATCTTAACGGTACGTGGTGGTATGACTTCTCATGCTGCTGTAGTGGCACGTGGTATGGGTACCTGCTGTGTATCGGGATGTGGTGACATTAAGATTGACGAAGAAGCAAAGGTATTCGAGCTTGGCGGATATACATTCCATGAAGGGGATTATATTTCTTTGGACGGAAGTACAGGAAAGATTTATAAGGGTGATATTAAGACAGTAGAAGCTTCTGTTGGCGGAAACTTTGGACGGATTATGGCTTGGGCTGATCAGTTTAGAACATTAAAGGTCCGCACCAATGCCGATACTCCTGCTGATACAAAAAATGCTGTAAAACTTGGAGCAGAGGGAATCGGACTTTGCCGTACCGAGCATATGTTCTTTGGTGAGGACAGAATTCCGAAGTTTAGAAGAATGATTCTTTCGGATACAGTAGAACAGAGAGAGGAAGCGTTAAAGTCTATTGGAGAATTCCAGAAAGCGGACTTTAAGGCAATGTATGAAGCTTTGGAAGGCAGACCAATGACCGTTCGCTATTTAGATCCGCCTCTTCATGAGTTTGTTCCTACAGAGGAAGAGGATATTAAGGCTCTTGCAGATGATATGGGATTGACAGTAGCTGAAGTTAAGGCAAAGTGTGATGCTCTTCATGAATTTAATCCTATGATGGGACACAGAGGATGCCGTCTGGCTGTTACTTATCCAGAGATTGCAAAGATGCAGACCAGAGCAGTAATGGAAGCTGCAATTGAAGTAAAGGCAGAAAAAGGTTATGATATTGTTCCTGAGATTATGATTCCATTAGTTGGAGAGAAGAAAGAGTTAAAATATGTAAAAGACGTTGTAGTAGAAGTTGCTGAAGCAGTAAAGAAAGAAAAGAATTCAGATATGAAGTATCATATTGGTACTATGATTGAAATTCCTCGTGCAGCTTTGACTGCTGATGGAATTGCAGAGGAAGCAGAGTTCTTCTCCTTTGGTACAAATGACTTAACACAGATGACATTTGGTTTCTCTCGTGATGATGCAGGAAAATTCTTGGATTCTTACTATCAGGCAAAGATTTATGAGTCCGATCCATTTGCAAGATTAGATCAGACCGGAGTAGGTCAGTTAGTAAAGATGGCAGCAGAGAAGGGACGGAAAGTACGTCCAGATATCAAGCTTGGAATTTGCGGAGAGCACGGCGGAGATCCTTCTTCGATTGAGTTCTGCCATAAGACCGGATTGAATTATGTATCCTGTTCTCCTTTCCGGGTGCCGATTGCCCGGCTTGCGGCAGCACAGGCAGCGATTGCGACAGAAGGAAAATAGATTACAAGTATATGTATTTTATGACACTTGTTGCAAAAAGGGTGAATGTACAGGATTTTATGGCACATAGACCTGAATATACAAAGGCAAACAAGTTCAAAGATATTATATTTAAAATCTATCTATAAAGAATTGGGGAAACTGAAAAATAAAGGTTTCCCCTTTTTTATAAGGTTTTCACTGAGGATTATATTCTTTCGGGAAAAGGATATAGTCCTTTTTTCGTGACAAAATTTATTTAAAAGGAGGTCATGACAGTGACAAACACAGCGTTAAGAGCAGAGGCGCAGAGCGCCAACAACACACACATGGTTTTTACCAATGAGGAACATGAAAAATTTTATTATGAGAAATTGGAACAGGTGAGGTATCAGGACTGCTATCACAAGGCTTTGATTTATATTCTTGGGATTTCAGAGGACACAAGGAATCATTTCAGCCAGATTTATGATATAAAGTCCGGGTGCATCAAAACGGAATGTCTGCATCAGGGCTGGCAGACAAGCGGCAGTGTCAGGGTAGTAAAGCTTGCCTTTAACCTTTATACGGACAGTACGCCAGGCGTGGATGACTATGAGAGCAGGGAGGAGCAGGTGAGCGGGTGCAGGG
>CAJUEI010000022.1 GCA_910585255.1 uncultured Lachnospiraceae bacterium | reverse complement strand
TCCTACTGGATCGACAGAAGCATAAGACGTTCTAACTTTCCTCCGAAGTCACAGCGGAAAGGGATCGTTTCTCCACTCTAGCTGTCTTTTCCTGTCTGTAAGTTTCAAGTTGACTCATTGCTCCATAAAGGAGTTTTATTTCTATATTTTCAATCGAAGAAACCATGTTATTTTATTATAGATTTGCAAACTAGGAAAATTTGGAAAAAAAGAATAGAAACAGAGTGGAGTGTAGAGAAAGATACGTAGATTGTGGGACAATATAGCCAGAGGGCATTAGGAGGTCGCTGTGACTTCGGAGAAAAGCTAGAAGCTCTTAAACTTCTGTCGATTCACTAGGATTTTCGGGCACTTGTGACCGAAAAAGGGGTGTGTTTAGCCCGCTGTACGGGCGAATTGCACCCCGTTCCGTCCGGTTGGATTTACCTAGATTCAGAAGTTTTAGAGCTTCTGCTTTTCGGAGAGCGGAACAGCGGACTCCTGATGCCCTCTGGCGGACTCTTTTGGTTTATAGAGTTTAAAAGTAAATTTACATTATCCTTTTGTGTTTCTCTTGACAAATAGTTTCTCATAATTTACAATAATGATACCACAAAATGGAAGGGAAAACGGTGAAAGACACCCTTGATAGAAAAAGCAAAAGGCTTTGGTACTTTTTGCAGAAAGGCGGATGATAGCGATGAAATATGTATGTGATGTTTGCGGATGGGAATATGATGAGGAAGTGGGATATCCAGATGGCGGTATTGCACCGGGAACAAAATGGGAAGATGTACCGGAAGATTTTGAATGTCCATTATGTTTTGTAGGGAAAGATCAGTTTTCACAGGAATAAGAGAAAATAGGATGAAAAAGGCTAAGATAGAAAAAGGTTAGGATAAAATGGCGGTTTGGGAAACTAAACTGCCTTATTTTATTGTTATTTTATGGGTAGGGAGGGGAAAAAGATGGCTCAATTTGATTTTGCAGAAGGGGCGGATAGCAATCGATTTGCGATTGAATCGACAGATGTAATGACTGGTGATAGGAATAGAAGTCGTTTTTTGTATTATCAGTTAAAAATGAGTATATCGAAGGCAAATCAAATCGATATAATTGTTTCGTTTCTTATGGAATCGGGTGTGAAAATGTTGATAAAGGATTTGAAAGCGGCGTTGGACCGTGGGGCACAGGTGCGGATTTTGACCGGAAATTATCTTGGAATTACACAGCCTTCGGCATTGTATTTAATAAAAAAAGAGTTGGGGGATCGGATTGATCTTCGGTTTTATAATGAAAAAGAACGGTCTTTTCATCCGAAAGCTTATATTTTTCATTATGGAGCGGCTGGAGAAATTTATATTGGTTCTTCTAATATTTCAAGAAGTGCATTGACTTCTGGGATTGAGTGGAATTATCGTTTCAGCAGTGTTAGTGATAATAAAAATTTTATATTATTTTATGAAACGTTTATGGATTTATTTCAAAATCATTCGATTTTGATTGATAAGGAAGAGTTGATAAGATATTCTAAAAATTGGCATAAACCGGCAGTGTTTAGGGATTTTGTCAGATATGATGATCAGGAAGAAGAAATAGAGGGGAAGGTAGAGCGGTTATTTCAGCCTAGAGGAATACAGATAGAGGCATTGTATGCGTTAGAGGAGAGTCGGATGGAAGGTGCAGAAAAGGGGCTGGTGCAGGCGGCTACCGGTGTGGGGAAAACATATCTTGCAGCTTTTGATTCGCTGTCTTATCGGCGGGTGCTGTTTGTGGCACACAGAGAGGAAATTTTAAGGCAGGCAGCGGATTCCTTTCGAAATGTCAGACAATCGGATGACTATGGATTTTTTTACGGAAAGCAGAAGGATTTCAAAAAAGCGGTAATTTTTGCATCGGTTGCAACGTTGGGAAGGAGGGAGTATCTGACAGAGCAGTATTTTGTACCGGATTATTTTGACTATTTAGTAATTGATGAATTTCATCATGCAGTAAATGAACAATATCAGAGGATTGTCAATTATTTTAAACCAAAGTTTTTGTTGGGTCTGACTGCTACACCGGAACGAATGGACAGAAAAAATATTTATGAAATCTGCGATTATATGGTGCCGTATGAGATTTCGCTGAAAGAGGCGATTAATAAAGGAGTGTTGGTACCGTTTCACTATTATGGAATTTATGATGAAACGGATTATTCTTGTCTGCATTTGGTAAAGGGACACTATGAGGAAAAGGAATTAAATAAGACTTATATCGGAAATACAAAACGTTATGAATTAATCTATCGGTACTATAAAAAATATCGCTCAAAAAGGGCATTGGGATTTTGCTGTTCGAAGCAGCATGCCGAAGAGATGGCAAGGGAATTTTGCAGTAGGAATATAGCGGCAGTAGCTGTATACAGCGGTGCAGGCGGGGAATTTTCAGAGGAACGGGAAAGAGCGATTGAACGGTTAAAAAATCAGGAAATACAGGTGATTTTTTCGGTGGATATGTTTAATGAAGGCGTGGATATAGCTGCTTTGGATATGGTGATGTTTTTAAGACCAACGGAATCGCCGATTGTGTTTTTGCAGCAACTAGGGAGAGGTCTTCGTATAAGCAGAGGGAAAGAATATCTGAATGTATTGGATTTTATTGGAAATTATGAAAGGGCGGGACGTGCTCCACTGCTTTTAAGCGGAGAAAAAAATATTCGAGAAAGAGAACGTTTTGATTTCAATCGGATAGAGTATCCTGACGATTGTATTGTGGATTTTGATATGCGGCTGATCGATTTATTTCAAGAGTTAGAGAAGAAGGCATTGTCTGTAAAAGAGCGGGTGAAGCAGGAATTTTATAGGGTAAAGGAACTGCTAGATGGGAAAGTTCCTACACGGATGGAATTTTTTACTTATATGGAGGATGCAGTCTATCAGTATTGTATTGGACATGCAAAGGAGAATCCGTTTCGAAGATATATGGATTTTTTAAATGAATTAGGTGAATTATCGGCAGAGGAAAAGATGGTGTATTCTGGAATAGGAAGAGAGTTTTTGTCTGTAATTGAAACAACAGATATGCAGAAAGTCTATAAGATGCCGATTTTGTATAGTTTTTATCATGATGGAGATATTAGATTGGCTGTTACAGAGGCACAGGTGTTAGAGAGTTGGAAAAAGTTTTTTGATTGTGGAACGAATTGGAAAGATTTTGCAGAAGGAATATCTTATTTGGAGTATAAAGAAATGACAGACAGAAAACATCTTAGCAAGGCAAAAAATATGCCGATTAAGTTTCTTCTGTCGTCTGGGAAAGGGTTTTTTATTCAGAAGGAAGGATATGCCCTTGCGATAAGAGAGGATTTAGGGGAGATCATAGGGGATGTGGCTTTTAGAGATCAGATGAAAGATATATTGGAGTATCGTACAATGGAGTATTATCGCAGAAGATATATGAAGAAGATTTGATTTGGAGTTTTTGCTTTGGGAGAAATAGAATTAGAATAGGAGTAGAAAAGTGGGAGAGATAAGAAGAATTGCGATATGTGATGATGAGGTTGGTACTTGTTCTGATTTAGAAAACATTATTTTGGAGTTTGCGGGCTGTCGTGCGTTGCGGATGGAAACCGAAGTATTTTATTCTGGGGAGGCATTTTATCGTTCGATTCAAGAGCAGTGTCCGTTTGATCTTGTTTTTTTGGATATTGTGCTTTTGCAGCTGGATGGTGTTTCGGTTGGCAGGCAGATTAGAGAACAGCTTGGAAATGATAAAATTAGTATTGTTTATATTTCTTCTAAAGAAACGTATGCTATGAGTTTGTTTCAAGTACGTCCGTTGGATTTTTTAATAAAGCCGTTGGTAAAAGAAAAAGTGGAGGCTTTATTGGAACAGTTTATAAGACTAAGTGAAATTAATAAAAAAGAATTCTATTTTCATATGGGGAAGTCGATTTATCGGTTGTATTTGGATGAAATCTACTATTTTGCTTGTAATGGAAGAAAGGTTGAAATCTATACTTGTTTAGGACAAAAGGAGTTTTACGGTGCAATGCAAAAAGTATGGGAGCAGGTGGAGGGGAAAGGATTTTGGATTATTCATAAATCTTATATTGTAAATACGGCATTTGTATCTGTTTATCATTATGATTCCGTTCAAATGACAGACGGGACATGTCTGCCGATCAGCCAGAAATATCGGAGGGCAATGAAAGGATATTTAGCAGAAAGGTATCAAAGGGGGTGAGCGAATGTCGGCTGTAAAAAGTTTTATTATAATTTTGGCGGCAGTTCGTATCGGGGTTTATAGACAGTGTTTTTTTAGTTGTATAGGGAAGTATAGAGTTTCGAAAAGGATAGTGACAGCAGCGTTTACTCTGTTATGGATCGCTGAGGGATTTGCAGTAAGTATTTCCTCTATTGGGCGGGGAATTGCTGGAATGGATCTATTTTTTTTACTGGTGGAGGTTCCGTTTTTACCAGTGGTATCTTTTGGCTATCAAGGTAAAACGATACAGCGGCTGCTGATGGCAGTTAGTCTTCCTGTGATCTATTGGATTGGAAAGTGGAGTGTGGGATATGTCTTTTTTTCAGTGGTTACAGACAGCCGCCGATATGGTATAATAACGGCAGTTTCTGTTGGTCTGTTTTTTAGTTTTGGGAAGATTTTAGAAAAAACAGAAAAATCTAAGCAGGAACGGGAGCAGGAGTGGCTAAGACAGGAACTTTGTATGTATGAAAATCAGTTTCGTATCATAAGGCAGTCACAACATTCGATTCGTGCCTTAAAGCATGATATGAAGCATCATATTAAGATGCTTAGGGATATGGTGTCTAATGGGGAGGATAAGGCTGCGTTGGAATATCTTGCATCTATGGGGGCATTTATGGAAAATCGGGAGGAGTATGTTGCTACTGGAAATGAAAAAATTGACAGTATTTTAAATTATATGATTTCCAAAGCGAAAAATTGCAGTGTGGATATTTCTTGGGAGATTCAGATTCCAGAGTGTTTGGAAATTCCGGTTTTTGATATTAATGTGATTTTAAGTAATTTATTTGAAAATGCATTTTATGCTTTGGAAGATGCAGCAAAACCGACACTTTATATTGGGATGAAATATGACAGGGGACTTCTTTGCATTAATATGCAAAATAAAAATTCTTCAAAGGAGGGGAGAGTCGAAAATTCGGAGGAGCATGGGTTTGGGTTACAAAATATTCAGAGGATTGTTAGAAAGTATCATGGGGAGTTGAGAACAGAAATAAAGAATGAGGAGTTTTATGTTAGTATTCTTTTATTTTTAGAGGATACAGAATAAGATTTTATTTTTTACCTGGAGACGTGTAATTTTTTCAATATGCTGCTATAGAGAAACAGGCTCTGCTATATTAGAATCATAAAAAATTGTTTAGCAGGGAGTGGTATGGATGGAGACAGGAAAAATACGATATTTTTTAGTGGATGGGATTAGGGGATTTGCTGTTATAAATATGGCGGTATTTCATTTTTTGTATGATGTGTTTATTATTTATGGAAAAAATCCATTTTGGTATGGTTTGCCGATGATTCATATTTGGCAGCAGATGATTTGTCAGAGCTTTATTTTTATTTCGGGATTTGTCTGGCGGTGGGGAATGGAGGGAAATTTGCGGCGTGGGATACGGTTAAATCTGTATGGGTTTTTGATTTCGTTCGTTACATGGACTGTTATTCCGTCAGAAGCAGTATGGTTTGGAATCTTGAATTTTATGGGATGTGCTGTGCTGCTGCTGGTTCCGCTTCAGAAAGGGATTAGAGAAATTCCTTCGGAATGGGGGATAGGAATTTGTTTTTTGTTGTTTATTTTTTGCAGGCGGATACAGGATGGTTTTATTGGAATGGGAATACCGGTTTGGGATATGCTTTATTCGATTAAGATTTTAACACCGCTTGGATTTCCTTTTCCCGGTTTTCGATCCAGTGATTATTTTCCTATTATTCCGTGGTTGTTTTTGTATCTGTGCGGATATTTTTTTAATGATATCTTTAGAAAGCATGATACATGGCAGCTAACGGCACAGTATAAGGTTCCTTTTTTATCTTTGATAGGGAGCAGAACGATTTGGATTTATCTACTCCATCAGCCGATAAGCATGTTGGTTTGCAGTTTGCTGTTTGGTTAAGGAATTTTGGAGAGGAAAGTGGAAATATTTTTCAAAAGGTGAGATGCAGATAGATAAAATTATAATAAAGTGTGTGTAATAGATATAGCGGATAAAGGTTTATGGAGGAAAGTAAGATGAAAACAGAAATGACAAACAGACAGCGGAGAGATGCAGGTATGGCATATATTTCAGATGATATGGTTTTTGAGGAACAGATTGTATGCAGGAAGATTCTGCAAAAATTGAATTTTATGGATCGTTCTGATTTTGCCGGAATTAAGGAAATAGTAAAAGAACTTTTTGGAAAGTCAGAAGATGCTTTTGTTAATCCCCCTTTTTATTGTGATTATGGGAAACATATTGAGGTCGGCAAAAATTTTTTTGCAAATTATAACTGTACACTTTTGGATGTGGCAAAGATTCGGATTGGTGATAACTGTCAGATGGCTCCTAATGTAGCGATTTACACAGCAGGACATCCGATTCATCCGGTCAGCCGCAATTCAGCATATGAGTATGGCAAAGAAGTAATAATAGGGGATAATGTGTGGTTTGGAGGGAATACGGTGGTTTGCCCTGGCGTTCATATAGGAAATAATGTAGTGATAGGGGCAGGGAGTGTTGTGACAAAGGACATTCCAGATTGGTGTATCGCAGCGGGGAATCCATGCAGAGTGATTCGCAGGATTACAGAGGAAGACAGACGAAAACTGTTTCATGACGAGGAGATTGATGAAGAGGCATGGCAGGATATTTTGGAGCGGATGAAATTTTAACCTATCAAGGAAGTAGCGAAGCGGATTCCGAATTTTTTCTAACAGGTGAGGGATAACATGTTCGTTGTTTATTTGTTGAGATTTATGTAGTATCATCATTTTTAAACGTTAATTAGCAGAGAAATACTTTGCTATTGACAGCTCAGATACATTGTGGCAAAACAGATCTCAAAAGGCAGTTATATCTAAGGAAAGGGCACAAAAATGGCTTATAAGATATTGATTATTGACGATGACACCGAACTTCTTAAAATGCTGAGAAAATATTTCGAAATTAAAAAATATGAGATAATTACGGCAGCGAATGGAAAAGAGGGATTAAACAAAATAAATCTGCAGCCGGATATTATAGTATTGGATATCAATATGCCTCAAATGGACGGAATAGAGGTATGCCAAAGGATACGAGATAAAGTAGCCTGTCCGATTTTATTTTTAACTGCACGGGTAGAAGAACAGGATATTGTAAATGGACTTTCTTCAGGAGGCGATGACTATATTTTAAAACCGTTTAGTCTAAAAGAATTGGATGCAAGGATTACCGCACACTTAAAACGGGAGACACGGCATAAAAGCAGAATAAAATGCTGCTTTCAGGGCGAATTGTCTGTTGACTATAGGGCAAAGACCGTGCAGATTCATACGAATTATCTGGAGTTGACAAGGTTAGAATATGAAATTATTGAATTTCTGACTATGAATTCGGGAATGGTTTTTGATAAAGACAGGATTTATGAGAAGGTCTGCGGATTTGATGCTGAGGGTGACAGCAGAGTAATTACAGAACTAATCCGCAGAATCAGAAAGAAGTTTCAGCAATATACAGAAACGGAATATATTGAAACCGTATGGGGGATGGGATATCGATGGATAAAATAAGAAATCTTTCTGTGAGAAAGACGATTCTTTTTTATATGGCAGTCGCTTTATTTTGTAGTTTTCTTTTCTCGGCAGTGATTGTCAGAACTGCTGAGCGGATGCAGATGTGTATTTGGTGGAATTATGTGGATCAGGAAGCCTATTTTAAAGCGGTAGAAGAGGAAGGATCTTATTATATAGCGAATATTCCAAGACCAAGTTTTTATCGGATGACACAGACAGACTATTTTATATCCGAGTGTTGTGATTTTCTGCAGACTTATGCCGTACTGATTCTGTCTATGGTAGGAAGCTGTGCAGCAGTTTTTCTTTTTTACCGGAACAAGCTGAGAAAGCCGATTGAAGAATTGGCACAAGCCTCCAAAAAGATTGCAGAGAATCATTTGGATTTTCATCTTGTTTATGAAAATAAGGATGAAATGGGTATACTTTGTAAGGAGTTTGAACGGATGCGGGAGCAGCTTGCCAGAAATAATCAGATATTATGGAGAATGATTGAGGAAGAAAAGATACTGCGTGCGGCTATTGCACACGATATACGAGCTCCATTGTCTGTACTGAAAGGATATCAGGAAATGCTGATGGAGTATCTTCCAAGTGCAGATATAGATATAGAGCAGGCAATGGAAATGCTGTCAGAAAGCGGACGTCAGATTGAACGTATGGATGCTTTTGTAGAAGCAATGCGAAAAATGAGCAGTTTGGAAAATCGGGAACTGAAGGCAGAGGATATTTCTGGCAAACAGCTAGAAGAAGATATTCGGGCAGAACTTGCTGTTTTAGAAAAAGAGTATGGGAAACAGTGTATCTTGCAGGTGCCAGAGGCAAAGGAAAGATTCTTTGGGGATAGAGAAATTATTTTGGAGGTAACAGAAAATCTGCTGTCAAATGCCCTTCGTTATGGAAAACAGCAGATTGGAATTATGGTAACGATAGGATATTCTGAATTAAGCATTTGTGTCAGGGATGACGGCGATGGTTTTCGGGAAGATGCAGAAAAAATTACGAAGGCGTTCTATGGGAAGAATCTGAAAGACAGCTTGAAACATGCAGGAATTGGAATGTATATCAGCAGGCTGTATTGTGAAAAGCATGGCGGAACATTAATTTTGAGAAATGATGAACAGGGAGGAGCTGAGGTAACAGCTATATTTTGTCGGATTACATAAGTAATCCGGCATTTTTTATGTACATGGGCATTTGAATAAAATAGGTCGGCAGAGCCTCGGCATGATGAGTAGAAGAAGTAGCTTTTTCAGCCGAATTTATTTTTTATTGTTTTTTTGTTGTAATTTTTTTTTAATAATAGAATTATTGAGAATAAGGAGGCAGAATGATGTGGTCAATTTTAAAAAGAGAGGTAAGAAATTATATAAAACATCCTCTGTTTTGGCTTGGTATGGTAGTGGGAGTTTTGATGATAGTCCAAAGCACAGGTTCCTATCTGAATATCCATTATCTTGCAGAGGGAGAAACCATTGTGAATAACAAGCCGGAACTGGTCTATCATGGAGAGATTTATGAGGGATATGTACCGACAGAGGAGAATCGGAGACGGGAAATATGGGAAGAGTGGATACAGGAAGTTCTGATTCTTGAATTTGAGATGGACAGAGCCAAGGTGCAATCTATTATTGGTGAAATAAAAGAAATGGATATGATGGAAGCCTGCAACTATCTGGAAGGGTATGGATTTTACCAGGCATATGATGCTTATGTCGATACCAGCTATCATAAAGGAACCCCTGAAGAAATTAATTCTTATATTGCAGAAAAACTGGAAGACAGGACATTTTCATATTATTTTTCAAGAAAATTTGCCGATTTTGCAGGATTGTTTATGGGATTTTTTTCAGCAGTTTTATTATCCGCTTTATTTATGCAGGATACAAGGAGATATACCTATGAGCTTCTGCATACAAAGCCTATCCGTGCAGGAAACTATTTATTAGGAAAAGTGGGAGGTGGTTTTACAGCTTGTCTGATAGTGCTCGCTGTTTTAAATCTGATATTTTTTGGTTTATGTTTTGCAGCAGCGGGAAACAGTGGATTTGAAGTGCATTTGACAGACTTTTTATTGGCAACTTGTTTTTATATTCTACCGAATATGCTGATGATGGTAAGTGTCTATAGTCTGATTTCGCTGTTATGGAAAAGTCCGCTGCCCGCAGTGCCGTTATTGATTCTTTATATCGTATATTCCAATATGGGCAGCAGGAATTCAGAAGGCGTTTATGGATATTATGGCAGACCATTAGCAATTATGGTGCGGTTTCCGGGGGGTTTTTTTGATACGGCTCCTCCGCCGATGGTATTGCTGAATCAGAGTTTTCTAATCTTAGTCTCTCTGTGTATGATTTTTCTCTCTATGCAAATATGGAAAAGGAGGCGGGTATATTGATATATGAAATAAAAATTGCCCTTCCATTTTATAAAATTGCCTATGCCGTGTTTTTTATTGTAATATTGAGCCTTGTCAGAGGGGTGACTTTTTCCTATGAAATAGGGATTGCATTAGAAGCACCTATGGCGATACTTGCTGCTTCATTTTGTGCAGATACCTATACACAGGAGATTGTCAGCAGGCGGTCAGAGATACAGCGGCTATATCCAATGAAAAAAAGAATTGATTCTGTTTATAAAAGGATTCTGATACAGGAGATTTTTTTATTATCTGCGGCAGCTGCTGGATATGAATTCTTTTTTTTATTTCAAAATCCAGAAATAGATAAAATGGGGCAAGGCGGATTAGAGAGCGAGATAGGTCAATTTTTTATATATTTTGCTGCTATCGCTGTTACGCTTGGTTTTTGGGGGATTTTATCCAATTTGTTTTCCTGCCTGTTTCGGAATATGTGGATGGGAATTGGAAGTTGTCTGATGCTGTGGCTGATTACAAATTCCAGCATAGGTGACAGATGCTTTGGGAGATGGAATCTATTTTCTTATACTTTCAGAAGGATAGAAAACAGCAGAGATTTTAGCTGGATATATGGGAAAATGATTTGTATTTGTATTGGAATAATAGCGGCAGCAATATTGCCTAAAATCATTGAGAAAAGAGGCTGAGATGGTGGGAATTAAAATAGAAGATTTAACAGTAATATTTAAGAATAAAGTAACAGCAATTAATCATGCTGATTTGGAAATTCCCAAGGGAATCTTTGGACTGTTAGGAGAAAACGGAGCGGGAAAAACAACACTGATGCGGGTATTGACAACTGTGCTGTCTCCTGCCAGCGGAACAGTAACTTTAGACGGAATACGTTACAGTGAAGAAAATTATGAAAAAATACAGAGAAAGATAGGATATCTGCCTCAGGAAATTGACCTGTATCCAAATCTGACAGTACAAGAATGTCTGGAGTATATGGGGGATTTATCAGGTATATCCAAACGGATATATAGAGAACGTATTTCATACTATCTTGAAAAGACAAGCCTGTCAGAGCATTGTAAAAAGAAGATGAAACAATTATCCGGTGGTATGAAACGGAGAGTTGGACTGATACAGGCACTTTTAAATGAGCCGGAATTTTTAATTGTTGATGAGCCAACAACGGGATTAGATCCAGAAGAACGTATTCGTATTAGAAATCTGCTGGTTGATTTTTCAGAAGGGCGTACCGTTTTATTTTCAACTCATGTAGTGGAAGATTTGGCAGCGACCTGCAGCCAGCTTGCAGTGATGAAAAAGGGAAAATTTCTTTACTCAGGAAATATAGGAGAATTGTTGGATCAGGCAAAAGGTCATATTTGGATTTGTAAAGTAAAGGATGAAACAATGGCAAGAGAACTGGAGAAAAAATATCTTGTTTCATCAAAACAATATATAGGCAGTGAATTACAAATAAAATTGATCAGCGAAATACCGCCCCAAATAGAATGTGGTTCTTGTGAGGCAACGCTTGAGGATGCTTATATTTATATTATGAAGTGAAATGAAGGCATATTATAGTAGAACTGGTATTGATTTAACCTTATCAAGGAGGTTCCCCGCTTTCGCCTTGGCGGTTTAGAAGCGGGGGACTTCCTTGATGAGGTTAAATTTGCAGATTGGATTTCTTATTATAATTATAATGTATTTGATGATTTGCATAAATAAAATCAGCAGATTCCTCGCAGATTTTTTGATATATCGGTATGTTTTGCCCATTGTTTTTTTGTGTATTGTGATTGTAATTCTGGATATAAGTGTTAGGAGGTGAAAACAAGATGCTGGATAATTGGAAAGGATATGTAGAAAAATTCAACCAGAACGATGAAGAAATCATTGCCCAGATGATTCCGAATGACCAGGCAGCAGAATGGATACGTCTTGAAGCCCCACATTTTGAATGTTCGGATAAGATAATGGAAGAGGCTTATTATTTTCGCTGGTGGGTTTTCCGCAAACATATCAAGCAGACAGAGGAAGGGCGGATCATTACGGAATTTTTGCCGGAGGTTCCATGGGCAGGAGCTTATAATTCCATTAATTGTGCAAGTGGTCATCATCTGGCTGAAGCAAGATGGCTGAAAAATGACCGCAATTTGGCTTGGGAATATGTGAATTTTTGGTTCCGGGGAAGCGGCAATGAATATTCTTATTCCTCATGGATTGTTGCTGCTGTTTATGAGCTGGCTGCGGTTCAGGGTGATAAGGATCTGGTAGTTGAGTATCTGGACGATTTTGTAAGATTTTATGAAACGGTTGAAGACAGGCAGTTTACAGAGTATGGACTGTTCTGGTCAGATGATGACAGAGATGCTATGGAGCGTTCTATCAGCGGAAAGGGGCTGCGACCTACGCTGAACAGCTATATGTATGCAAATGCACTTGCAGTCTCCCGTATTTCCAGCTGGGCAGGCAGGTCAGAATTACAAAAGCAGTATCAGGAAAAGGCGGACAGGCTGAAGAAAAGAATATTGTCTCTGCTCTGGGATAGGAAGGATCAGTTTTTTAAAGTAATCCCCCTAGAGGAGAAAAACGTTGGATCGGCATCTATTGATTTTACAGAAATTCCGAAAGAACAGAATGTGCGGGAAGAAATCGGATACATCCCGTGGGGAATGGGGATTTTGGAAAATGATTGTGACAGGGCGTGGAAATATCTGATGGACAGCCATTATTTTAAGACCCCATACGGTCCAGCAACCGCGGAAAGAAACCATCCGTATTTTATGAAGCCAGCATCAGATCATGAGTGTCTTTGGAACGGACCAGTATGGCCATTTGCAACTACGCAGACTTTAAACAGTATGATTCGCCTGCTGCAGAATGGTTCTTCAAAATATGTGAATCGGGCAGATTTCTTGGAGCTGCTTGAAGCTTATGCCCGCAGTCACCGGCGGATGCGGGAAGACGGGAAAATGGTCAGATGGCTGGATGAGAATATAGACCCAGATACAGGCGAGTGGCTTTCTAGAAAAATTCTTAAGGGGTGGAACTGGCGTAAGGAGAAAGGCGGTTATGAGAGGGGAAAAGATTATAATCATTCTACATTCTGCGATCTTATAATCCGCGGAATCTGCGGGGTTCAGGTTGCAGAAGGAGATGAGCTTATGATAGATCCTCTACTGGAGGATGGTGTCTGGGATTATTTTATGCTGGAAGATCTGCCTTATCACGGGCATAGCATTACGATTGCGTATGATAAAAATGGCAGCCGTTATGGAAAAGGGGCAGGTTTATGGATTGCGGTAGATGGGAAAAGGAAAGCATCCACAGACAGGCTAAAGAGGCTGACAGTAAAGCTGGTAAAACGGTAAATATTATGAAATAATTTAAAAACTGCTGTAAATTCTGATTATAGGATTTTACAGCAGTTTTTGTCTGGGGTCAGGTAGAAATCGTAAAATAACCTGCAAACAGTTCCTGATTTGTGGGATTCTTATCCGCAGCGGTAACTGTCCGGGGATATGTCGGGAAAATGGCAGAAAATGTTAGAGATATTTTGGAATTTTCCGCATTGCATTTATGCCTTTTGCTCCATTTTAGATGCCTTTCATTCCCTGTATCCCAAAATAATAGAAAATCTGCCGATAAATTAAATGACGATAGAAACAGAAATCTGAGGTGATGAATTTTGAATATAGCAGTGGTCGATGATGAAGAAGCTATTAGAGAGCAGATCAACAATTTTATAAAAAAACGGAATCCCGATTTTAATATAAGCGGTTTTGCTACGGGGAAAGAATTGCTTGCAGCGGAAAAGGATTTTGACATGATCTTCCTTGATATCCAGATGGAAGGTATAAGCGGCATTGAGGTGGCGAGAACCTTTCGGCAGTCTGGCGTGGATGTGGTACTTATCTTTATTACAGGAATCAAGGAATATGTGTTTGAGGCTTTTGACGTGTCGGCATTTCACTATCTACTAAAGCCGATTGGGGAACAGAAATTTTTGGAGGTGCTTAGCAGGGCAGCAGAGGAAGTCAGAAAAAGGAAAGGGCAGAAGGAGCGGCAGATATTCATACGGGCGAAGAACCAGGGGTATACACTCAGTTTAAACAACATCTTATATATTGAGAGCAGGGGAAAGAAGGTGGAGATTCATACCTCGGACATGGAGGATGTTATAGCGTCATATATCACAATGGATGAACTAGAAAGGCAGCTTAGAGATAGTTTTTATCGCTGTCACAGGGGGTATCTGGTCAATATGGCACATATAGCGAGGTATGACAGTGACAGTATTTTCCTTTCCAACGGCGAGAAGGTCTATCTGACAAGGAAGAAGCACAATGAGTTTGTAAAGGCATATATGTGGTATTTGCAGAATGGAGGAGTGTCCTGTGTATAAAGTGGTGAGCGGTCTGCTGGAAGTGTTTTCTGCTATATTCCAGGGATATTGCCTGCAGTATTTCTATGGGAATTTTCTGGAGGAAAGAATACGAAACCGCTATGCAGGATTAGGGACTGTGCTTCTGTATACAGTGCTGAAACTCGGTATGGATTTGATTCTTCCTTCAGATTATGGGAGCGTAAGAATTTTTGTAAAACTGGTATTAACTTTATGTATTTTGGTTGTTCCTGTAGTGTGCTGCTACAGGGAGGCTGGGAAAATAAAGGTTTTCCTTGTGGCGGCTTTTCTTGCAGCAAGCGAGTTCAGCTTTTTTCTGGCATATAATGTCTGCTGGCTGGGGAACGATCTATATTCCTTATGGGCATGGTGTCTGGAAAAAGGATATATTGCATCAGCTGATATTTTTAATGAAGTTGTGAAAGCAACCACATTTGGGATACCAGTGACAATGCATATCACTTCTATAGTGATACTGTTTGTTTCTTTAAAAAGCATTATAAAGAGTTTCCGGGAAAAGGATTATGCCATCCACCAGATGGAATTATTGTTTATTTTAATACCCAGCATGACGGAGGTGTTTATCTGTGCATTACTGCGGATAGTTTTAGTTACGATAGAGAATGGAATCCCCATATCTTTATATGACAGATATCCATCATTGGCAGTTATGGTGCCGTTTGTTCTTCTGCTGTCTTTCCTTTCTATTCTGTTTGGGGTAAAACTCTTTCAGGATATGATTTATTGGAACAGGGAAAAAAGCAGTCGTATTATTTTGGAGAAACAGATCAGCAGTTTGCAGGAACATATGGGGGAGATGGAGCGTGTTTATTCTGGAATACGGGGGATGAGGCACGACATAAAGAATACGCTTTCCGTCATTATGCAGCTTGCGGCAGGGAAGGGGGAAGGACTGCAGGTTTATCTGGAGGAACTGAGTCGGACGATGGACAGATTGGAATTCCGTTTTCAGACAGGGAATACGGTGGTGGATACTCTGCTGAATATGAAATACCATGAGATTACCAGTACCGTACCAGATTTGCAGATGGATGTGGAGGGGCTGCAGTTCCCTGAAAAACTGTTTATCCAAAGTTATGATATTGGCATTATTTTAGGAAATACACTAGATAACGCAATGGAGGCGTGCCAGAAACTGAAAGCGAAGGAACCAGAGGCAGAAACCTTTATCCGTATCAGTTCATTCCAAAAGAGGGAGCTGTTTTTCTTAAAAGTGGAGAATAGCTTTGACGGGCGGGTGGTGAGGAGACCACAGAATGAGTTCCCCGTGACGGATAAAGCAGATAGGGAGAATCACGGGATAGGGATGATTAACATCAAGAGTACAGCGGAAAAATACCGGGGAACAATGGATTTCAAGGTAAAGGGCAGGGTGTTTATCTTATCAGTGATGATGAAAAATGAAAAGGAGGAGAAGGGATGATGGATTTTGAAGCAAGGGGTATGGGGGGATTTGAATGACGGAGGAACTGCAGGCAAGATAAACAATATAAAATTTTAAGGAGGATGATATTATGGCAATTTCAGGAGTTGGAAGCAACTACAGCAATATGTATGGGAGTATATGCACAGCACAGAAAAATGAGGCAGTGAAGAAAACGGAAGTGATGAAAGCGGTGCAGGTACAGACGAAGAACAGCAAGACAGACAACGTATCGGATTATTATTCCTACCTTCAGAAGAATTATGATTGCGTAAGAAATGGTAGCGTGGCGATTTCAGGATCTTATCTAAAAGAGTGTGTAAAGAACCCAGAAAAGGCGAAAGAATTGGAAGAAAGCCTGTCTTATTTCAAAGAGAGTTATGAAAATGGTCTTAAGAGTGCCCAGGCAAATGCAAGGGCTATTGGTGCGAGAGTAGTGAATCATACGGAAAGCTGGAGTATTGACAGCACGGGGAATATAACAATGGTGGCATCCACCACGGTGACTTCTGACAGCGGAGTGAAAGGATGGAAGGAGCTGGCAGAGGAGCGGGAAGAAAAATTGAAAGAGAAAAAAGAGCAGGAGTATATTAAGGAAAGGAGAGAGGAGAAGAAGGAAGAACGGCTGGAAAAGATACAAGTTTCGGCACAGTCAATCCTATCGGATGTGTACCATAAGTCTGTTGATATCAAGGCATAATGGGTAGATGGATTTACTCAAAATACAGCAAAGGAGAGTGCAGATCATGAATATTGATTATAGTCAGTTTTACAGGGGGATAACGAATATCCCTTCATACGGGAGTGGTGCATATAAGAAGGACACCCTTGTAAAATATGAGTTTAACACCACGGATGAGCGTGGCAATAAGGTCATGGATAAAATGTCAAAGGAGGAAACCCTGCAGGCGATGAAGGACATCCGTTCACAGTATGGGGATGCGGTCATCGTGGAATTTTCAGGAGACGGTATGGCGGCTCTTGTGGAAGGCAAAAAGGGCGGCATGATACCGGAAGACCGGGAAGTAATGGATGTGAGAAATACGGAATTCCAGAAAGAGATCGTGCAGGTTGACAAATCCCTAAGTGATCTTCCTGCATATTCGGGGATGTATGATGCAGACAAAGCGATTGCGTCTGCACTGGAGAACTGTAGCAAGAAGGAACAGGGATTTGTGTATGATATCATTCGCCAGAATTTCCTTGTCGGGAACAGCGACTTTATGACGGAAGCGGAACGGCAGGCGAATATTTCGCTTGGTATGAAGAAAGCAGAATATGCAGTGAAGAACTTTATCCCGGAAGGAAGCAGAAAATCGTTTATGGAGGCAATGGAATCCCTTGCAAAACTGGCAAGTGCGGGAAAAGCGGACAGCAGCGGCAAGATGGACTATGGTGTGGTGAAGGGAAGGTATCTAGGGCATGGGAGTGGACTTGTCAGGACTACAAGTGTGCTTGATATAATGCGGACAATGGATAAGGACGCATACACAGAGTATCAGAAGATGGGAAAAAACGATGACGGCGGTCTCAGTTCATTGAAATATCTTACAAATTGGTATGCGAGTGCGGTAAAGAAGCATCCTTCAATGGTTGACAATTACGAAAAGCAGTCGGAGGAATATGTGGAGAAGAATGTGAAAGAGCAGAAACGGGATAAGACTTCAATCATAAATCGGAAACTGGAATTGGAGTTTTGGGGATTTTAGAATGGATTTTGCTGATTATCTTTTTAACCTCATCAAGGAAGTCCCCCGCTTCTAAGCCGCCAAGGCGAAAGCGGTGGGCTGGGACTTCCTTGATGAGGTTATGAGCAAGTAGCGAAGCGGATTGCGAATATCCGATTTGACTGGCATATCATACACAAAAGTTAATTGCCGCAGATGGTTTGCCACCATATGCGGCAGTCTGTCATTTTCGCAAATAGGTCGGGCGGTCTGATAGGGGAAATCACTTGGAAGGAGGAGGATTCAGAAGTAATATGCTTACATGGCGGTTTCCGTTTCTCATATCGGTCATGTGTCGCCTCTAGTTATTTTCAGTAAAAAGGGCAATGTTAATTTGCGTTGCTTGTGGCAACGGGCAGTTTTTCCTATAATAATGGTAACAACTGAAAGAAAGGAGGCTATCCCTAATGCTTAATGAAAATATTAAAGTAATCAGAAAATCAAAAGGACTTTCGCAACAGGAGCTTGCTGTTAAGCTGAACGTGGTGCGACAAACAGTTTCTAAGTGGGAGCAAGGACTGTCAGTTCCCGATTCTGATATGTTAATCTCCATATCGGAAGTGTTTGAAACACCCGTGAGTACGTTGCTTGGGGAAAACGTCATTGAGTCGAAAGTTGATGACTTAAAGGCAATTTCTGAAAAACTGGAGGTGATAAATTTGCAACTTGCACAGAGAAAAACCACAAGAAAAAGGATTCTACATTGGCTTTTTGTCTCATTATGTGTAGTCATAGTGGCAATTTTTGCAATCTTATGGATATTAGAAAGTTCTTACTTGGGTTGGGATTATAGTGATCCTGAAACTGCTGTTCTTGGAGTGGCATTTCACTCATTTGAATGGTTGTTTGTCAGAGTAGCACCGATTATCCTTATTGGTGCAATCATTGGAATTTTCTTGATATGGAAGAAAGAATAAAACTATACCATCTCCTAACAGCGGTGTCCTCCAGTCAGTATTGCATCAAACAACGATAAGCACTGTAAAAAATATATGTAATAGAGATATATGGATAATATTAGGAAGACAGGGTTGTTTGATATGGCATAATAAAGCTGAAAAAAGCTAAAAATGCTGAATTTAGGTATGTTTTGAATCACAGGGAATGGTTTTACTAAAACTTATGATTTTTAGCATTGGAACGATATAAAGAAATATCATATTTGGGGCTTTGCTATTTGCGAAAAAAATTATTCGTAATTGGTAAAGTCCTTTTATGTAAAATAGAAATTGACTGTTATACTACATTTAATTATAATATGTTGTATGAAAGTAAATAAAAAAGAAATCATCGAAGCAAAAACTATACAAAATCAAGGAATTATACAGATTGCTGACATTGTTGCAGAGGGTATTTCAAAACAGTACACAATTCAATATTTGCAGGATAGGAATTGTGAAAGGGTTGCAAAAGGCGTATATCTGGCATCAGATGCGTGGCAGGATGATTTGTATATTATTCCCCTGCAATATAAGAAAATTGTTTATTCCTATGAAACAGCTTTGTACCTGTTCGGATTGTCAGAACGGGAGCCAATCTGTTTTACTGTTACCATACCAAGAGGTTACAAGGTGGATTACAGAGGGAAAAGCCCACTTAAAAAGGTAACGGCAGTTGAAGAACGTTATTTTTTAGGCATAGATACTGCTGTTACACCATATGGACATACAGTACCATGCTATAATGCAGAAAGAACACTATGCGATATTTTCAGGATAGATGCAGAAATGCAGGAAAAACAGTTTGCTGTAAAAAAATATCTAAATGGAAAAAAATCTGCCGAAACTTATGGAATCTGCCAAAATGCTTCAGGTAGAGAAAAAAATCAAACAATATATGGAGGTACTATTGTGATTCATACATCAATGTAATTGAAAGCATTGGTAAGAAATAAATCTCATGGAGATAATGCAAAAGCTATGACGCTGATCAGAAATTTTGTAATGGAAAGATTTTTGGAACGGATGTCTCTTTTAAAATATAGCGGCAATTTAATATTAAAAGGCGGATTGCTGAGTGCTTCTATGGTGGGACTTGAAATTGGGCAACAATGGATATAGATACTACTATACGAAATGATAATCTTTCGTTGGAGGACGCCGGAAAAATGATGGAGGATATTATTGATATTCCCCTTGATGATGGAACACGATTTGCCGTTAAGAGTGTTGAAAGTATTATGGACGAAGCAGAATATCCGGGAATCCGTTTTAAATTAGAGGCGGCACGGGATACCATGAAAACACCTTTGAAAATTGATATCTCTATGGATTATCATTGGAAAGAATATTGAACAATTATTCGAAAGATTGATGTAGATTGCAAAAATTAGTTAGGAGATATTGAATGTGTTTGTAAATCAAAATGCGGATGCTTATGATCGAAAGACGGATACATATATTGTGGCGTATATTGATCTTTTAGGAATGACAAATAGAATAAAGGGAACAGACAGGCAGCTTGTAATGAATAAATTGTATAACTTATACACGTTTTCTATGAAACTGACAAAAGATATTCAGATTGAAGAAAATCAAGATATTTGGTTTAAAATATTTTCTGACAATATTATTATTGTAGATTTTTTAGGAGGAGTATAAAAATATGTATAGGGAAATCTTATCGTTAAATAATGCACCTCCTAAATGCATCCGCCAGCCGGGAGAATGTACCTGTTTCAGTAAAAAGCGGAGCAGTTTTGCCTCCTTATCTGACTATGGAAAGACTATGAATGAGGGCTGTGAATTGCTACGATTTGCTCCATTTTGCAAAACGTGTCAAAACACGGTGTGTTCTCTTTTCTGAATCCGGTTTTTGGGCGGCAGGTCGTTCACATCCCGGTAGCTGCATCGCTTCTGCTTATTTCATTGTTGTAAATCTGTCTTCCGATGTTCAGTCTTTCTTTTCTTGTGTAGTCCATTGGTAAAACTTCTGTTCATTTCATTGGAAGAGATGTTCATGTGTAATGTAGACCGTGTTTAATCTTACCCTTTTCCCTGTCTGATTTCTACCCCTCCGTGTCCAGTTTTAGTTTACCACTTCACCCAGGAGGAGTTTGACTGAACCAATGGGAATATGCGGAGCGTGGTGCAGAGGAAGAGGGCATTGGATATCAGGAGACAGGAAGTGTCTGCGGCGGTTTCGGAGGCGGAGGCACGGGAGGTTGTGGAGGAATCCGGGAAGAGGGAGTACCAGAAGGGATAGTTGCATGATTTACATAACGGGGGATACCCATGGGGAGTTTGGGCGGATTGAGGCTTGCAAGGAAAATGTAGTTGTTATGGGCATGGTGTAAACGGCGTCTAGAAGGTATCAGCTTTTGATAATCTGATGCACAACAGTACACTTATTGACTAATGCTTTTTGCTGGAGATGATGATAGGCACAGAAGTTATGAACAGTAAATATGAGCAAGTAGTTGCGTTATCAGATGAAAAATAGGATTTGGGCAAAAATGGGTGATATTTATTAATGCTAATACCGTATCGGAGGTAAGAGTGAAAGAATTTAGCAAAACTTTCATAACTTGTTTGTGCCTTGGAAAGGAATGGCGAAAAATATGGATTATAACAACAATAATATTAAGGCATCATGGCTTCATATCTCAGACTTGCATGTGTTCCATGAGGCAGATACAACGTTGATGCAAGATGACTATAGAGAATTAGCCAAAATTATTTCACCGAAATTTCTTGTTGTGACGGGTGATTTTCGTCACAAAAGATACATGACCGATTTCTCACCTGCATTGGATTATTTGGAATCGCTGATAAAAATTTTTGCTTTTGATAAAAAGGATGTGTTTTTGATCCCTGGAAATCATGATGCTAATTATTATGATGGCAGAGAGGACGCTATTTCTGATATATGCTTACAATCAGAAGAAGGAAATTATAATGTATATTCGAAATATTTATTAAATAAAGGATTTTGTGACTATGATAGTTTTGTGCGTGAATTTTATAGGGGGACAGATGTTATTGACTCAAGAATAACTGCTCCAAGCGGAGTACATTGCGTTGTTTGGAATAATTTGATCAACATTCTTTTAGTAAACACTGCTCTGATCAGCGATGGAGAAAAACATGGTCAGATTCTTGACATTAATGCGTTGTCTCAATGTCAAATTAATATCAACCTGCCATCTATTATGTTAGGTCACCATGGCATTGATTCCTTGTACCCCTGTTATGCAGAAAGGGTAAAAGGCGTCATTGATCGCAGAAAGGTAAGTGCATATCTCCATGGTGACAGCCATCGATATATGAATCATCCGATTTTACAAATTTCTACGCCAAACCGTACGGTTCCAAGCATAACTTGTGCAAAATCAGCTCCGCAATCGGGTGATTTATATTCTGATGTCGGAGTAATTTATTATGAATGGAAAAAGGATGATAATGTATATGTCCAAGCATATAGATGGACTCAATATGGCTTTATCGAAGATCCTGCCTATTATCATAGGATTAATAAACGATTCTATTTTCCTATGATCTACAATAAACTAATACTTGATGAAGAAATTTCTGATGAAGAAATCTCTGATGAAGAATGGGATATCTCTATTTCAGCAATAGCAATCTCTCCTAGTGGTTTGCAATGTGTTAGTGCATCAAGTGATGACTTAGTACGTCTTTGGGACATTGACAATAGACAGTTTATTGGTTTCATGGAAGCACCCTGTCGTTATATCATAGACTTAGCAGTCACACCAGATGGCAGCCAATGTATTGCTATATCAAGAGAAGGAATTATGCAAATATGGGATATGGCAACTAGAAAAACTGTAAAATCACATCAGATTGATAATCGATGGTTTATGTTGGCTACAATTACGTCGAACGGACGTTGGTGTGTTGCTAACACATGCCATAAAAAAGGACCTAGATTGGAGAAGATGTTACTTTGGGATCTTACCAGTGAAAAAGGACCATCTTTATTAAATGATGGCTTTTATTCAGCCATGACTTTGTCTGATGACGGATGTAACCTCATTGTAGCTTCGAGTTCGATATTCGGAACAGGAGTTGTTGAAATCATTAATATACTGTCTGGTGAGAAAGTGTCTCTTGATTGGAAACCACAGGGACGGCATAACTTGTTGGCAGACGATCAAGTCAATGCAATTGCAGTCACGCCAGATAGGACATGCATCATTTTGGGCACATGTAAGGATATTGTTATCTGGCATGAAGGAGCAGAATCTGCACAAATATTTTCGCTTGGTGAATGGATTCATTCAATTGCAGTTTCTCCAGATGGGACACGGCTTGTCTGTGGAGCAGAGGGTACGTTGTATACTTTTGATGTTTATACGGGCAAATGTATTTCTTTCATGGAGTTGATTTCAGAAATATAGAAATAAACCTGTAACATGCTCACGAAAACAACGAGAAAATGGATAATGATTATATGCAAATTTTATGATATGAATAAGGATTAAGCCGATTTGACCTCTTAGGAAATGATTATTACAGTATTTTAGACAAACGAATTGATGAATTGTAAACAAGATTAGATAGAGTCTGTCAGTTATGAAGGGAGTGGATTAAGAATTATTTTCATTTCCGTACTAACAACTTTTGTCCCATACTTGACATAAGCTGACGGAAATGGCAGAACAGGGAGGCTGCTTGTAAATTTGAAATTGATGAAAGCAGGATATCCGCCAATTGACATTAAGTTTGCAGATCGGATTTCGTATTACAATGTATTTGATGAATATCACATAAAACATAATCTTGGTACAATGGAAAAGCTGTTTGCGGGTTATGTGAATGCAAGGCTGGACAGTTACTTGTTGATGCTGGCATTATGTGTGGTGATAAGGTGTACTTTGATCATAAGGGGACAGGAATAGCAACTGAAAATGGTCTAACTGGATTGAAAGTTGTATTTTTTTCATTTGATAAAAACAATAACGGCAGAACATATGTACTCCCTTTATCAATTATACTATTTACAGAAACAGCATCTTTGCGTTCTCCATGGGATTTTATAGAGTATACTTTTTATAATGATAACAACAGGAAAAGTATGTACGATATTTTTCTGCAATAGCATTAATAGGTAATTGCGAAACAAGTACGCAATCTCGATTGAAGATTTGAAATCAAAATAATAGAAAATGGTTTGTAGGAAGTCCGAAGTCGTAATTTTAAATTGTTTTTTGCTATTATTTAGTTACAAAGAGGAAATAGTTAAATCGGATATTCGCAATCCGCTTCGCTACTTGCTCATAACCTCATAGCTGCTATCGCAGCTTTTCAGTGGGAGTTTGTACTCCCACTGAAACAAGGAAGTCCCAACCCACCGCTTTCGCCTTGGCGGCTTAGAAGCAGGGGACTTCCTTGATGAGGTTAAATTTATTGTCAAACATATCATCTGTTTACTTTAAAGGTATCATATCATCCCAGGGTGGAATATTCCCTTACGGAGGAGGGGCTGCCTGTTGTCTCCATTTTGCAGAGTATCTGCCAGTGGTCGGGTGCTTATTAAAGAGGATACGGAACATACCATGCAGCATTGCCAGAAGTATGATTATAACGGCGGCGGGAGATAACGGTGGGGAGATATGTGGAAAATGGATCAGTTAGAAAAAATACGGACACTGAACAGCCTGTTTTTGGAAGAAGTGCTGGAGTACAGGTAGCAGGCGGCACAGTTTGCGGAAGATATGGAGAGTCAGAGGCGTTTGCTCCAAAGTCGGATGAATGTGCGTTATCCGAGAAAGCACCTGAATCTAGAATTCCTGTGCTTGCAGGATAAATTGTTAGCAGAAGAACGGGAAGAAAAAGGGGTAGTAGAAGTTATAGAATTGCCGACCGTGAATTCAGACAGCCGTATCTCTATATGATGGAAAAGGAGTGTATAGACGAATGAAACAGATTATGGATTTATTTCTGACTTTTGGCAGGATAGGGATGCTTACGTTTGGCGGTGGGTATGCCATGCTCTCCCTGCTGGATTATGAATGTGTTGAGAAGAAAAAATGGCTCACAGCAGATGAGTTGATGGATGTCACGGTTATTGCGGAATCCACGCCGGGACCGATCGCAATAAATTGTGCCACTTATACGGGATATAAGCTGGCCGGTATGAGAGGTGCGTTTTTTGCAACCGTTGGCATGGTTCTCCCATCGTTTCTTTTGCTTTTTGCCGTTTCTGCTTTTTTTGAAAATATGCTGGTTGTTGGGATGATTGAGAAAGCTTTCAGGGGAATCCGGATTGCGGTTTCCATACTGATCATACAGGCGGCAGTCAGGATGATACGGAAGATGATGAAAAAATCCCCGGATAGAAAGGCTCAGATGTTCCTTGTCATTTTCTTTTTTCTTGCCGCATTTGCCATGAATATTGCCGGGTTGCATATTTCCACGGTATATTTTATTATTTGCAGCGGTTTCATTGGATTGGCACTCTTTGGGAGTCCGAAAAACAAAAAGGTGGGGAGGGATGATCTGTGATTTATATAAAGCTGCTGGTTGCTTTTTTGAAAATAGGCTTGTTTTCCTTTGGCGGTGCATATGGTGCGATCCCCCTTATCCGGGATGTGGTTCTTGAGAATCAGTGGATGGATGCGGAGATGTTTTCGAATCTTGTAGCACTGAGCGAGTCTACGCCCGGTCCGATTATGGTAAATATGGCTACTTATGTGGGAAGTAAGCAGGGAGGTTTTTGGGGAGCACTGGCTGCGACAACCGGTGTGGTTCTGCCTTCATTTTTGATCCTGCTGGCAGTTACAATCTTGTTTCATAATTTCCTGAAACGTAAAAAGGTGCAGGCTGTGTTAAAAGGGGTAAAACCGTGCTTAATGGGGGTGATCCTTGCTACGGGCATCTATATGGCAGTTTCCATATGTATTCCTTCTGGGGTATCTCGCCATTTGGCAGGAACACAGGGTATAGGAAGCGTTTCCCTAGCAGTTGATCAAACGGCGTGCATCCTGTTGTCTGTTCTGGGGCTTGTCACTGTGTTATATCAGGCTGTCAGGAAAAAGGATTTCCCGCCTACCGCATTGCTGTTGCTGGCGGCGATCTTGGGGTGTATTTTTTATTCATGACAGGGGAGGGGCAGCTAAAAAATGAGTTACTCATAAATTTCATAGTATCTTGATATCCAGTGTTTTCAATGATATTGTATTATCGTCATATGTCGGAAATGGAGGTGAGTGTATGGCAAGACCTATCCGGTGCAGGAAGATCTGTTTTGAACCAAAATATGACAGTTTTGCCCCATGCGGCACGAAGAGCATGGAGCAGGTTCTACTGACAGTGGATGAATTTGAGGCAGTCCGTCTGATCGACCATGAAAAGAAGACTCATGAGCAGTGTGCCAGGCAGATGGGGATTTCCCGCACTACGGTCACGGAAATGTATGAAAGAGCCAGGATGAAGATCGCGGACTGCCTTGTGGGTGGAAAGACGCTTTGTATTTCCGGCGGGAATTATGCGCTCTGTGACGGCTCTGCATGGAGGTGCTGCGGCAAAAAATGTGACAGGGCCAGAGCTGCGGCCGAAATGGAAGGTGAAAGAAAGGAAGATGGGATCATGAAGATTGCAGTTACTTATGAAAATGGAAATGTATTCCCGCATTTTGGGCATACAAAGCAGTTTAAGATTTATGAGATTGAAGATAGGAAAGTTGCGAGGGTACAGGTAGTGGATACCAACGGGAGCGGTCATGGTGCCCTTGCGGGGATGTTGTCTGCACTGAACGTGGACACGCTGATCTGCGGCGGGATCGGGGCAGGTGCACAGACTGCTCTAGCAGAAGCAGGCATCCGCCTTTATGGAGGCGTATCCGGCAGTGCGGATGAGGCTGTGGATAAACTGCTTGTAGGAAACCTGACGTTTAACCTGGATGTCCATTGTGATCATCATGGGGAAGGGCATCATCATGGAAACGGGCATGGATGCGGGGAAGATAAGCATGGCTGTGCAGGAAATGGGGGTGGATGTCAGTGAGCAGGTATGAATTTACAAAGAAATTGGAAACAGGAAATGCGGTTATAGATAAGGAACACAGGGAGTTGTTTCAGGCAGTAAACAAACTTCTAGAAGCCTGTAGTGAGGGCAAAGGAAGGGCTTCCATGGATGAAACAATAAAATTCCTGAACAATTATGTGAACCAGCATTTTTCACATGAGGAGCAGCTTCAGAGACAGAGCGGCTATCCCGGGATAGCGGCACATAAGACATTCCATGAAAAATACAAAAAGACGCTGAAAGAAATTACATCCCGGATATCCGTGTCCGGGCCAACGATATCAGAACTTGGAAAGTTGAACGGGCATATCAGTGTTTTGATTTCCCATATCAGTACAGAGGATAAGCGGCT
>CAJUEI010000021.1:4504-27171 GCA_910585255.1 uncultured Lachnospiraceae bacterium | reverse complement strand
GGTAGAATGCTAGCTTCCCAAGCTGGAGAGGCGGGTTCGATTCCCGTTATCTGCTTTTCGAATTCCTTTATTTTACTATATTTTTAGGTTGCTGAAAATAAAAAGATAATCAAAAGGCTAGATGCTGATTTGATTATCTTTTATTTTTACTCTATTTTTATAATCTTATAACTAAATTGAATCAGGAAGAACAAATCAAGCAGGGAAGGTTACGTCCCCTACTGTACATAAAAAAGGATGGAATCATTCCATCCCTTTTTATTTTATACTACAATACTACACTCCATAATCAAATAAACTATTATAATAGTTCTTATTATAAGAAGCTCCTGACGTATAAAGCGAAGAATTTAAAGAAGCGTTTACTGCTGCTGAAGAAATATCTCCTGCTCTTGTTCCGATCTGAGCAGCATAGGAACCAGCTCCATTAAACAATGTCTTTAATGTACTAATATCTGCCTCATTTAATTTTTCTTCATCTACTTTTAACTTATTTCCTTTTTCAATCGTAATTCCCACTTTAGAAAGCATCTTTGAATTGCTGTTCGTAATCTGCGTCATAGATAACGTCTTCTGAAGAATTCTGGTATTGTCTACATCTGCTCCAGAATCTATTGTGTCATTATAATCCTTGACAAAATTCTTAATCGCCGATGCAATTGCCTTCCGATCATATCCTCTGGTTGTTACGGTTTCTCCTGTTTCTTCATCTTTTGTCTCAATATCTTTCTCTTTAAAAAGAGATTTTGTCCCTGTTGTAGTCAATGCCGCTGCTGATTTCTTCAGATCGTCTGCATCCGACTTTGCCGCTGCAACAGTCTTATCTGCCTCTTCTGCTTTAATCTGGTTTCTTAACTTATCAGCCCTTGATTCCTTTGTCGTAGAAGAAGAGGAATCCTTTGCATAATAGGCTTTCAGTAACTTAGAATAGGCACCGCTTCGTATACTGTTATAATCTGCTGACATACTTAATAAATTACCCATCCAATCCCCAGATGAAGAGCCAGAACCACCAAATAATCCGAAATTATTAACTGTAAATCCTGCCATGTTCATACCTCCTTGCCATTGCCAGAATATCCGTATCCCGGAAATACCATGTTACCACCCATAACCCTGTTTTACAGTTCCGTCTGTCTGAACGATAGATTATGCAGTAAAATATTTTCTTTTACTATTCCTATGCTACCACAATTTTCCTATTTTTTCAATACCCTACAGAAACAAATCACTAAAATTTCAGCAACTGTCCTTAAAATATAATTCCAACTAACCTAAGACAGAAGCTTTTGGCTAATCCATCTCAAATCTCTATGCAAAATCCTCTATTCTAAAAAAATAAACCCTCTCTTTGCGGAGCCCTATATAAAACATGGTATCCTCACAATTATGCTCATTTACCCGAAAAACCTGCCCTATTTCTAAATCATGCTTTAAGATAGAAACCAGCTCCTGATACCGAGGATATTCTCCCTTTAACTCCTCTATCAATTCCATATTTTTTTCTCTCTGGCTGTTATCACAATAAAAAGAAAACCGTTCTGACGATTCTCTCCCATATCGTTCTAATTCCTCTGTCCATAACTCCTTTGTCAGCTGCACCACACAGCCCTTAGAAAATGCAAATTGAAATTCGTCACATATATTCTTCTCAAAATCAGAGAGCACCGCTTCCCTGCCAAGAAATATCTTCTGAAACTCTGGATAATAGTTCTGAAAAAATTCTTCATTATACTCCCTTCTATAGAAATCCCGTTCCTGCTCGTCTAAATTACTAAATTCATTTACCAAAAACATTTTCCATACTGCCTCTTCTACCTCCTCTTCTGACAGAGAATAAAAATCAAAAAGAAACTCCATAGCATCAATAAAAAAATACCATCCTTTTACCCCAATCAGCTTTATTCTCTTTTCTTCTAAGCAAAAAGTATCCTTCCACTCCTCTATTCTTCTAAAAAATTCTTCTCCTTGCTTTTCTCTGTTTGGGATTCCCTCTTTTATCAAAAATCTTACTAAGTGTTCGCAAAAATCATCATTCCATATCTGCCCTAATTTCTTCTGCAAATCCAAATCTAAATCCAATCCCTTCTTTTTTAATCTTGTTCTATTCTTTTTGTCTTTTCCACCATTCCACCAAATCAAAACATCGGATATTGGTCCACATACGATTGATCCTCCGATTTTCTTCTGGATTAAAATATTCCATTACCACACAGCGATCCATTACAGAAATAGGCGGATACTGTGCATAAAGCTGCCGCCTAGTCTGATCTTCTGGAGCAGTTACAAAATATTCTCTGCCAAAAAAATAACTAATCTCATAGTCTACTGTCTCTGTCTCCTCTTCTTCTGCCCCATAAGTCCATTCAATATACTGTGAAATCTGATCGCTTTCTCCGCCGGAAATTACAGAAGTATAGCCAATATACTCCATATTTCGAATGGCATTATCTGGTCTGGATACAAAATGAATAAATGCCTCCGCTGCCATCTGTTTTTCCTGATCTCCGGCAATGGCATCTTTTAACATACACCAGCCGTCAAACCAAAGATTGGTCGCTTCTTCCGGTGCCGAATAGCAAAGAAAAACTCCATCTTCTTCTGCCTGATCTAATGTATAAACAGCATCTCCAGACCACTGCTGATTTGCCACTACTTTTCCTGTTACCATATCTGCTTTTCCGCTGTCTGTCTCAAATGAATAGACCCGATCCTTAATCCTGCTTAAGATTTCCTCTACTGCATCTACTGTCTTAGGATCGGTTCGATTCAGCAGTTCCCCCAACTGTTCTTTATAGTCAGCCTGATTTAGAAATGCCGGATCCAAAATCTGCTGCTCCTGATAAATACTAACCCCGGCAAAAAAGGCGTCTCGGATACTGTCCTTTATTGTAATTCTTTTATAGAATGGATCCATCAGCAGCAGATTCCAATGTGCCGCTTCTTCTTCTGTCACTTCCTCAGGATTATACACAATTCCAAGCGTTCCCCACATATAACCTGCCGCATATTTACTAAGCGGCTCCCCGTTAATCTCTAATTCATCATATACCTGTTTAATATAAGGAGAAACTCCATTGGCATAGTAGTGGTATTCTGTATTGCTGTAAAAGTCCTCTGAAAAAGGCAGCACCAAATCCTCAGCAATCAATTTCATAATCATATATTCAGAGGGACAGACTAAATCATAGGCATCCCCCAATGTAATCTGATTATATAACTCTTCGTTTGTTCCAAAAGTGGAATACTCTACCTTTACTTTTTTTCCATATGTCTGATAAAACCAGTCCTGAAAATCTTCAATCATGCCGTTTTCCGGCAAAATTACGGTATCCTCTGAGAGGACAACGGCATCCTCTAGATCCCATCCTCCCTCATCTATATATTCTTCCCAATTATTGACACGAAGTACAATAACATCTTCTTCTTTCTTCCCACAGCCGCTTAATAAAAATAAAAAAACCATGCAAATCAAAATGATTTGTTTGCTGTTCTTTATTCTCCTTCTTTTTTCTCTCTCCGCTCTCATTGATTCCCTTTCATCCTATTCTACTTCTTTTTTAATTTTTCCGTATCATAATTCATTCCGATTACAACCAGTGTAACCACTGCAAAAATAATTGCCGACAATGCCCAAAGTGCGGTTTTTATCGCTGTCTGGGAACCTCTTGTTGCATTTACCACATAGGTACTAATGGTATCAAACGTTGCCGGCTTTGTATAAGTAGCAATAAAATAATCGTCTAATGATAAGGTAATTGCCGTCATAAAGCCCGAGACAATCCCAGGAACAATCTGCGGAAGAATTACCTTAATCAATGCCTGAGATGGGGTACATCCCAAATCTAACGCAGCTTCATAAAGCTGATGATCCATCTGTTTTAGTCTGGGCAGTACCGACAGATATACAAAAGGAGCACAAAGTGCCGTCTGTCCGATTACCAGAGGAAGATAGGTTTCCTTACGAATTCGAAAAAATGCAATCATTAAAATACAAGTAGAAAATCCTGTTACTACATCTGCATTTACAACCGGAATCTGATTTGCCAGCTCAATCACTCCCCGAGTGGTCTTTTTCGAATAAAATGCCCCAATCGCTCCCATTGTCCCTAAAATAGTAGAAGTCGCTGCTACTACAAGTGCAAGAATACAAGTTCCAAAAATCATATGCAAAAGTTCCGGTGTTGTAAATAATGTAATATAATTATGTAAAGAAAATCTGCGAATTTTCCCTATCATAGCAGAATCTGTAAAGCTATAAACCGTTAAAATTAAAATTGGTGCATATAAAAACAACAGCACCAGATAAATCCAAAATGAACTCAATATTTTTTTCATTCCTCATAAATCCTCCTGCTTTCTACAATCCCTTTTCTATTTCCTGTTCTGATTTAGTAAACCGCTCGGAAAACAATGTAACAGCACAGATCATCAGCAATAAAATTACGGATATTACCGATCCATTATGCCAATCATAGGAACTGAAATAACTTCCAATTAAACTGCCCATAATATAAGTGCTGTTATAGACCATATCCAATACTACATAGTTTGTCATAGAAGGCAAAAATACCATTGTTACACCGCTGATAATTCCCGGAACGGACAGCGGCAGCACAACCTTATAAAATACTTGAAATTCCGATGCCCCCAGATCCAATGCTGCCTCAATTAAATTGTTGTCTAATTTACACAATGCCTGATAGAGCGGCAGAATCATAAAGGGCAGGAAATCATATACCATACAAAGTATCGTATTAAAAAAAGGATGATAGGCAAGATTTCCTTCCAATAGAGTTAAAATTTCTTTTAGAGCCGTAATCCGCAGTGTAAAATTAATCCACATCGGAAGCACAAACAGCATAATAAATGCCTGATTCTTTTTAAACTTTCCCTTTGCTAAAATAAAGGCAGCCGGATAGGCAAGCAAAAGGCAAAAAATAGTAGTGAACAGGGCAATTACAATACTGTATAATAATGTTCCGATTGTTTTTCCGCTCTGAAAAAAACTGAGAAAATTTGCAAATGATACCGTTCCGTTTTCATCTGTAAATCCAAAATAAATTAAGACTAAAAGCGGAATAATGACAAATAAAAGCAAAAATACTGCATAAGGAACTGCAAGCTGCTTTCTTGAAAAGAAGTTTTTCTTCATCTCTCCTTCACACCCATTTCCATAAATTTTATCTTATATTGGCTGAATACCAATCATTTGACGATTTTATTCTTTCCGTTTAATATCCGATAGCTTACTTTTTCTTTAGGAATTAAAATACTTACATAGTCTTCCTGATTCCATAGATATTCATCATCTACTACATAGTCTTCTTCTGATTTGCTTCGGACAGTATAGCGATAGTGATCCCCTACATAGAGGAATGAGATAATTCTTCCCTGCACTACCCCTGCCTGTGCATCATCACTTAGCTGAGCTGCAGATGGTTGGAATGAGGCTTCGATTCGCAGTCCTTCTGTTTGAATCGGCTGTCCGTTTTTTATCAGATGTCCGTTTTCTATTTTGATATCTGAAAAAATCTGCTCTGGTTTAATATCCCATGAAAAATCTGAAAACTCTGCATAAAGTCCTTTTTCTTCTGAATAAGCTCCAAGCACTCCTTCATAGTGATTAATACTGCTGTCATATGGAATTAAATGAATCGAGTCAGGAGCAATGTAGAGTTTTACTGTTGTACCTGGCTGGAAATTTTTTAAACTATGAATCTCTATCTCATTTTTGCCGGATCGGACAAATACAATATAAAATGTTCCTTTAAAATCAGAAGAAAGGATTTCTCCTTGTATCTGCCCTTCTGCTGCTGAAATCTGAATATCTTCTGGACGAACTACCGCATCTATTACAGTTCCTATTTCATAGTCATCTACACAATCAAATACCGTGCCGCAGAAGCTGACTTTTTTCTTTTCTACTACTCTGCCTTTAAAGATATTGCTTTCACCGATAAAATCTGCTACAAATAAATTGCTTGGTTCATTGTAGATTTCTTCTGGGGTTCCTACCTGTTGGATTTCACCGTCTGCCATTACTACAATTTTATCGGACATAGTAAGTGCTTCTTCTTGATCGTGGGTGACAAAAATAAAAGTGATTCCTAATTTTTTATGCATGTTTTTTAGTTCTAGCTGCATTTCTTTTCGCATTTTATAGTCTAATGCACTTAACGGTTCGTCTAAAAGCAGTAATTCCGGCTCATTGACAATAGCTCTGGCAATGGCAATCCTTTGCTGCTGCCCTCCTGACAGGGTTTGAATACTTCTTTTTTCAAATCCTTCTAAATCTACAATTTCTAGTGCATGACGTACTTTTTCGTCCTGCTCTTTTTTGGGAAGTTTTTTTAGTTTTAATCCAAATGCAATGTTATCATATACATTTAAGTGAGGAAATAGGGCATATTTTTGAAATACTGTGTTAATTGGCCGCTTATTTGGCGGAAGAATACTGATATCTTCACCATTGAGCAGAATCTCACCTGAAGTTGGCAGCTCAAAACCGCCTATCATACGGAGAATGGTGGTTTTTCCGCAGCCGGATGGCCCTAAGAAAGTGACAAATTCTCCTTTTTTTACTTCTAGGTTAAAATCTTCTGTTACTACAGTGTTTCCGTCAAAGCATTTTTTTATATGTCTTAACTCAATTAAATTTTCTTTTTTTTTCATGATTTTTTTATTGTTTTTCCTCCCGATATTTTTGTTGTGATCTATCATATAATGCATATAATAAAAGAAAATACTGTTCTATGCAAGTAAAATGTTATAAAATTTTGTGATTTCTGTTTTATAGGGGAATAGAAGGGGAGGATTGGGGAAAGTGGAAGAAGTTGAGGAGGATTAGAGAGGGTTGATAATGTTGAGGAGAGGGATTTTCTGGGGAGGACGCCAGATTTTGGAAAATGCTTTCTCTCTGCTGCTCCGGTTTCCAGGAAGTAAGAAGGACTAAACTTCTGCATAAAAGTATATCCAGCCGGACGGACCGGGGTGCAATTCGCCCGTACAGCGGGCTAAACACACCCCTTTTTCGGGCACAAGTGCCCTCAAATCCTACTTTTTTAGGCAGAAGTTAAGACCTTCTAACTTCCTTCCAAAGTCGCTGCAGAGAGAAAGCATTTTCCAAAACCTGGCTGGTTTTCTCAAGCGAATGGTTCTGTATAGAAAAAATTTCCTCAATGCTATTTTGATATTGAGGAAATTTTTTCTGAAAAGTTTTTATATTTTATTGTTTTTATTGTTTGGATTTATATAATACCATTGATTTTCGGCTCTACTCCAATTGTCTGCTGCTTTCCTCTGGATTCCCTGAGGTTGTTTCAGTTGCAGACAGACCTTCTTTTATGATTTCTATTTTATAATGATAGTTTTAAACCATCGTATGCAAAATGAATGAAGCTCCATTCTCTCTCTAATTTTTTATAATCATCATAGGATTTTCCCCAGTCCTCTTCTAAATGTGTAATTATTACTTCTTTTATTCCATACTGCTTTCTTATCGCATCCACTTCATTTAAAGTAAATAATTCTTTTCTAAGAGGGTTATCTTCTTTTAATATAAAGCCATCTTTTAATACTTCTCCAACAATTGTATTGCCAATAATCAAAACATCCGCACCTTGAAATTTTTCTGATTTTGGAAATGGTTTTACATCACATGGAGCATAAATTACTTTTTTGCTGTCAGAAGAAATAATAAATACTGTCACATGTTCCTGCTCATCTACTGGAATGAGTTCAATCTGAATATTGTTATCTTTGAAAGTGCGAATTCCTTTTGTGTATATAAGACCTCTTAATTCATAATACTCCAGGATTGAGCCATATTTTGTACTTTGCTTTTTGATATCCTCAAGAATCACTGGTAAGGAAGCAACTTCTATTGGATTATATAATTTCTTTCCTAATGAAGCAGCAAGCCAGTCCATTTTTAATTGTTCAATTACTCGTATTCCCATTGTATGGTCGGGATCACAATGACTGTATAAAATGTGATCCACTTTCTGTATATGGGCATTATTTAATGAAGTGTTGATATCTTCTGGTGTATCAATTAATATATTTGCTTCCTCAATAAAAAGACTGCACCCTGTTCGTGCATAAGGAAATCCTTTCAGACGTGCTTCTGTACAGATGCGGCAGTTACAGCATGCCCTTGGTATACTGACACAGCCGCCGGAACCAAGTATTATAATATTCATAGATAAGATCCTTTCTTTGCTGCAGACAAAACGTTACTTTCCTAATTTTTAACCTGTATTCCTGTTATGACATGTATGAGCTCCGCTTTCTCTACCGAAAAGCAGTCTGCTTTCCAATTCCCTCTCCTTCATTTTTCCGATAATCACTAGGCAAACAATAGTAATATTGTTTAAACGCAGTAGTAAGTGATTTTGCACTAGGAAATCCATTCTGTAAGGCAATTTCTCCTATACTTTGATCACTGTTTAGCAAATCATGATAGGCATGTTCTAGCCGTATTTTTTGGAGATATTGTTTAAAATTCATATTCCCGTATTTTTTAAACATTCTTGATAAATATACAGAAGAAAATCCAAACTCTTCTGCTAGGCTTTCTAGTGTAATCTCTTGTGTATAATTTTCCTGCATATAATTCAAAATCTCACTTAAGCGTCCCTGTCCACCGGAATAAAGTATCTCTCCATTCCGTTTCTCAGCCATACCATATTTTAAAAGAATCCGATGCAAAAGCTGATAAAATTTTGCTTGAACTTCTAATTCATAGGCATATTCCTTTTTTTCAAAAATATCTGCCATCTCATTTAAAAGTTTCCCAATATCTGCTTCCGCCTCCTGACACTGATTTTTAAAAAAAAATTCCTCTTCTTTCTTTATATATCCCTTAAAAGAAATTACTGGTATCTGAATCACCAATACTTCACTCTCCGGTTCCGCTGTTACCGAATAGGTCTCATTTTGATTAATCAGCATTACTTGTTTCTTCCGCAGAGAATACCGCCTTTCATGAATAAAAAAAGTAAGCCCTCCCTGACGTATATAGAATAATTCAATATATTCCTTATGCCAACGTTTGGCATTTTTGGATTTTTGCTCCGACCTTCCAAAATAAAACATTCGAAACGGAAGCTCCTCCCATACTTTTCCCTGTTCCTGCCAAAATTTCAACTAATTCACCATCCCTCAATTTAAAACCAATCCTATCTATTTATTCCGTTATTTCCTAAAAAATCTTATTGTTTTCTTATGTTTTATTATATAACTATTACACCAAAAACTGCAATCTTATTTCAAAAAAGTGCATTTTTTGGCATAAAAAATACATTTTTTGACACTTTTTCAGAATCTGCTTCTTTTCTTGACCTCCTATTTTAAATTCAAATTTTACGACAAAAAAGAACTGCATACTGCAGTCCTTTTTTATTATTCTTATAATACATTACATTAATGAATCCATGCTCCAGAATAATCTACTTGATAACCATCTGGTGTAACGATATTAACAGCCATCTCTCCTGACGCATACATATAATACCATTTGCCGTCTGCCGTTCTTTGCCATCCGGTCTTCATTACTCCGTTTATACCATCTAACAGATACCACTTTCCGCCTCGCATCTGCCAGCCAGTTTTCATATCTCCATTTACACTGTCTAATAAATACCACTTATTGTCCCGCATTTGCCAGCCAGTTTTCATATCTCCGTTTACTTCATCCAACAGATACCACTTTCCTCCCCGTATCTGCCAGCCAGTTTTCATATCTCCATTTATACTGTCTAATAAGTACCACTTTCCATCAGAATTTTTCAGCCAGCCTGTCTCCATTTTCTTATCACTCTGATTCAGATAATACCATTTATCCTGTGTCTTAAGCCAGCCGCTTACTGCTTTATGATCGGAACCAAAATAATACCAGGAATCATCGACACTCTGCCACTTATCTTTTGAAAGAGTACCATTCTTTTCACAAAATACCAGTTCTTGTTTATTGGAAATAACCAGCTTTCCTTCTTTGCTTTCTACTACATCCTGAATCACTGCTGTACTTCCTAAAGCATCTTCTACTCGGTTCTGTTCATAATCATTCAGTTCGGTTTCCTCTTCGTAAAAATCTTCGTCATCGTCTTCCTCATCGTCATCATAGGACGGACGATTTGGACGGCTTGGCTTCTCTGGGTCATCTGGTTTTGTCGGTTCCTCTGGATCGCTTGGATTGGTTGGATCTTCTGGATTCGTTGGATCGGTTGGCTCCTCTGGATCACTTGGATTCGTTGGATCTTCTGGATCGGTCGGTTCCTCTGGATCACTTGGGTTCGTTGGATCTTCTGGATCGGTCGGTTCCTCTGGATCACTTGGGTTTGTTGGATCTTCTGGATTCGTTGGATCGGTTGGATCGGTTGGATCACTTGGATCAGTCGGATCACTTGGATCTTCTGGGTTGCTTGGTTCGGTTGGATCTTCTGGATCATCTGAAACTTTTAAAATTACTTTTATTGTTACAGTAATTTCTTCTGCTTCTTCTAATGTTCCTGTCAATGTTAATTCGGTTTCTTCTGTATAAATCTCTTCTAATTCAGAATCACTCCATATTACGACCATTTCCTTTTCTTCCCCGGATGCACAAGTTACTGCTGCACGGGTCGGAACTTTTCCTAAAAGCTCTTCTTTACTGATTCCGTCTTTTGAAATTGTTATTGTAAAATCATCAAATTTTTCTACTGATACAATCTTATCTGGATCAACTTCTGGTTCCTTTTCTTCATAATAATATGGCTTCCAGCCTGCAAAATAATCTTCGGTATGAACCGCTGCCGCTTCTTCTGCACTTATTACGGTATCTTTTACTCGCCCTGAAGTATCGACAGGTGTGCCATCCTGTAAAGTAGTATTATATTCACGGAAGAAAGAATTTTCTGCTTTTCCTCCGCTCATATCCGACCATCCTGCGGCACGAATCATATTTTCTGACTCTAAAATTGTATTTAAAAATACTACATGAGCTCCCTCTCTCCATGGACGTCCAAAACAGCCTTCTCCTACCTGTAACTCTTTATTGGAAGTTACAGTACAGTCTAAGAACAGACATCCATTCGGAGCCTGATTTTGTACAGCCGTAATATAACCGCCTGCCGGCTGATCTTTATAGCCATACCACTGCAACTCACAGCGATCAAATACAGCATCTCCATCTCCAAAAATATAATCTGTATTTCCAGAAATAAAACATTCTTTAAAATAGGTGTGTGTGTTTAACTGAATAAATAACGTATCCTGGCTTCCTAAAATCGTACAATTTTTAAATTCTGCACGATCGGCATCTACTGCCAATGCACAGGCTCTCTCTGTTGCGGATTTTGTTGTAACATCTAAGCCTTCCTCACGCAAAACACGAATGGCTTCTTTCATATCCGGCTGAGCACCGTCTTCTATTTCTTCTTTTGTTATATAGCGGTTAAAAGAAGTTTCAAATATAATATTTTCTGCCCTAAAATCGGTTGCTTTTGATTTTAAATAAACGGAAGCTCCCCACTTATTCACACTGTTCTGCGAATATTTATCAAATGCAAGATTTTCGTTATAATAACCGTCTTCACTTGCACTATAATATTGATAACCTACTCCATAATACCATGTCAGCAGTACTTCCTGATCCGGAAAATCATTTACAAAGGTCAGGTACGGCGTTTCTACTACAATCTGTTCCCGATAAACACCAGGATAAATATGAACTGTAATTCGCTCTGCTTCACTGGACGGATTCATTGCCGCACATGCTTTCATGGCTTCTCTCATTGTAGAGTATTGATAAGCATCTGCTTCTACCTGATCGCTTGGATAGCCTACATAGATATCCGACACCAAAGCAATTTCTTCCTTTGCTGTAGAGAGATAGTATAAATCTTTCTCTGCAGCAGCGTTATTTACCACAATATGAGCAACCATAGTATAACCATTTACAGGTGCGGTAATTTCATAATTACCATTTCTTAAATTTCCGGTATAGCCTTCTGCTGTTATGGTTCCGGTATAACTGTATTTATCTTCTAGATTGGTAAATGTAACTTCTGTCACTTGAGCATCTGCTCCCAGTCCGATAAATTTTCCTGACACCGGATACTCTGACTTTGCTTTTACTGCAATATTTCTTGTGTCATTGCCTGTTAATTTTACAATAATATCTTCGGTTAATTCATAGTCATTTGCTCCGGTCATAGAAAGCTGATACTCTACCTCATTCTCTACTTCTGCCGAATACGTCCAATCCTCTGCAATCTTTAATGTTACTTGTTCTTTTAATAAATTCGGATCGGTACAAGACAAGACCAAATTTAAATTTGATGGATCAAAATCACTTGCAAAGCCTGAAATTGTTCCAGACAATACCGATAGACTTTTTGCTTCTACTATTAATTCAATATTTTCTACTACTGCCGTCTGAGTTGTAATGCTTTTTGACTGATCAGTAAATCCATACCCTTTTGCACCAGTTAAAATTGCGGTTAAAGTTGTATTGGCAGGAACCAATGCCGCAAATGTTCCATCCTGATAAAGTGCTGCATTGATACGTTTTCCAGAATTTTTATCTTCTAATACTACCTGATAATCTGCAATATCACTGCCGGAAAGATTAATTTTCCCCTTTATCAAAACATCCGGTGTTCTGGTAACACGTAAAAATCTAGGTTTCCCGGCACCATTATTCAGATATAATTTATAGGTTCCGGCATATTCTGCAGTAAATTCTTTTTTTGTATATTCCTTTGTAATCAGCCGAACCACATCATCCTGTTCTCCTTCGCTGCCTTGATAAAGGAAATGTAAATCCATATCTGCATTTTCTACCATCATATAAGCTGTAATTACATCACCTGGAAGCACGTTTTTAATCTCTACACACCGTCCTCCCATTCCGTCACTAGAGCCCACTCCTGCTGCATAATAAGCACCTAAACTAATATAGCCGTCTTCAAAGTCATATTTATATTTATTTGCGTTATTATCGGCACTATGAACCCCACCTGTCTTATCGTCATCACTATTGTAATAAATACGATCACTGTCCTGATGAAGCCATGTCAGATCACCAAATGTATACTGTCCAGCTTTCTCAAAAATTCCCTTTGATTTAAACAATGCTTCATCCAACTCGTTATAAAAACTTTTTGTAATATAGTTGGTGTATTTTCCGCTGTCTGTTTCTTCTACACCGCCAAAATCCCATACATCCGTCTTTCTGTCTTCAATATAGGACTGAATCGGATCATAACCTTTTGTACAAGTTACTTTTATATTTTTTATCCATGCACCATCTCCTGCCATTACCAAAGTAATCACACCGTCTTTTACTGCACCGCCAAAATTTAACACTTTGTCACCGCTTCCCGTAGCGACTTCCTTTCCATCTACACTGACGGTTGCTTTTGAATAAAAATAACCGGTTATCGTCAGCTGATAATTCCCAACTGCCGGAATGGTAGCCGTAACGGTTGGCTCAAACTGTGTACATGTCTTGTCAGGGTTATAGTATACACCATTTTTACTTTGTGTTGCATCAATTGTCATCTGATTAAATGAAAATATATCGGTTCGATGTACAGTATCTGTATAAGAACCTTCTGAACCGTCAAAAATCCATTCCCGATCGCCATATAACTCTTCCGAACTAATCGGTTTTTCACAATTTACAGAAATAGATTTTACCCATATTCCATTATTAGCTGTCTTTAATGTAATCTTTCCGTCTTTTGTTTCTCCCTTAAATGTCAATGTAACATCACTGTTCTGTGGTTCAGATTCTTTTCCGTCCACTGTCACAGTAGCACCAGACCAAAACTTTGCTGTAATAGAAAGCGTATAATTCCCGGCAGACGGAATCTCAGCTATTACTGTCGGTTCAAACTGCGTGCAGCCGCTTCCTTCATTAAATTTTACTCCATTTCCGCTCTGTGTCGCATCGATTGTCATTGTATTAAATTCAAATGTATCTTTTCGTGGAGTTGCATCTGTATAAGAACCTTCCGAACCATCAAATTTCCAGGTACGAACTCCATACAATGCTTCTTCTGCCTCTGTTCCCATTCTATATAATATTACTTCTTCTTTTGGTACCTCCGTATAAGCCTGAGCTGATAAAGCGGAAGAAGCCACCATGAATATTGCCATTGCACCGGCAAGTATCTTTTTTGACTGTTTTATGAAATGTTTTAACATACGCTACCTTCCTTTTTCGACAGAAATAGCCCTGTTTATATAAATAGCCATTCATAAGCTAATCTTAAAATTTCTGTTAAACTATACGAAGCTTAAAGGAATAATGAAAATCATAATTGATTATTTAGGAAATTAGGAAATTTTAAAGATTTTTCATATAAACAGAGCTTACCAAATATAAGTATCAACGAGTAAATCGTTTCTTGATCAAACTGTACAAAATGTATTTTTATTCTCCAGCACAGTAACACTTTTTTCTATCTCTTTACACACTTTGCAAAATTTAACTCGTTATCATTATCCATTTATAAACTGTCTATTTCTATGTTACGGAATCCATGCCCCTGAAGCATCTACCTGATACCCATCTGGAGTAATAGTATTCGCTGCCATTGCACCTGAAGCAGTCAGATAATACCATTTTCCGCCTCTAAACTGCCAGCCAATCTTCATATCTCCATTGATACTGTCTAACAGATACCATTTGCCTCCTCTAAGCTGCCAGCCAGTCTTCATATCTCCATTCACTCCGTCTAATAAATACCATTTTCCATTCTTCAACTGCCAATCAATTTTCATATCTCCGTTTACTTCATCTAATAAATACCACTTACCTCCTCTAAGCTGCCAGCCGGTTTTCATATCTCCATTCACTTCATCTAATAAATACCACTTACCATCACCAGTTTTCAGCCAGCCAGTTTCCATCTTCTTATCATTCCGATCCATATAGTACCACTGGTTTCCTGTCTTTAACCAACCGTCTACCGCTTTACTATCTGCCCCAAAATAATACCAAGACCCATTTACATTCTGCCACTTTTCCTTTGAAAGTGTTCCATCCTTTTCACAGAAAACAATTTCCTTTTGTGTGCTAATAACCAATTTTCCGGCATTGCTTTCTACTACATCCTGAACTGTTACATGATTTCCTAAAGCCGATTCTACCCGATTCTGTTCCTGATAAGTTAAATCAGGTATTGTATCGTTATAATTATAATTATCATTATCGTCATCGTCATCGTCGTCATCATCATCCGATGGTCTGCTTGGACGATTTGGCTTATCTGGTTCACTTGGCTTCGTTGGTTCCTCTGGATCACTCGGCTTAGTTGGATCCTCCGGATCACTTGGTTTCGTTGGATCATCTGGATCTGTTGGCTCTGTCGGATCGCTTGGGTTCGTTGGATCGTCTGGATCTGTTGGCTCTGTCGGATCACTTGGTTTCGTTGGATCGTCTGGATCTGTTGGATCACTTGGCTTGGTTGGATCATCTGGATCTGTCGGTTCTGTTGGATCCGTTGGGTTAGTCGGATCATCTGGATCCGTTGGCTCTTCCGTAGCGTTACCTTTTAATATAATATTTACACTTGCTATATAGTCCTCTACTCTATCAATTGTACCGGAAAGTGTTATCTTTGTTTCTTTTGTATAGAGTTCCTCTAACTCAGACAAATCCCATGTAACAGAACGTACCTGATAGGAATCCGACATAAACATAACTCTTACTTCTGTAGGAAGCTCCGCCACAATTGCTTCTTTTGTTAATCCTTCTGCTGGAATATCAATTTCCACATCAGCAAGACTTCCAATACTCTTTATTTCATCATCCGTCAACTTATAAATCGTTCTTCCTCTAGAATCTGTTAATGTAAGATTTTCAATCTGAGCTTTTACGCCTGTTAAAGCAAATCCATACTGAACTTCCTCATTTGCTGCAGGTCTCTTATCTGAAAATACATAGTATAAGTCCATATCTGGTCCATCTGAATTCCCATTTGGATAGACACCGCTGCCTGCTTCTGCATAGGTTCCTGTCCAACTTACTTTATAGCCTAAACTTGTCTTTTCAAATATTACATGATAAGTCTTACCTAATTCATAACTTGGTTTAGAATTCTGATCATTTTTATATAATCCATTATTTACACTACTTCCTGCATTTCCTGTATTTCCACCAGCTTTTGTAAAATAAGCAGTCAATCCGCCCATTTCACTTGGATTTCCAGAAACATTTCGGAAGCCTAATGAACTAAATTCCTCTTCTCCATTTCCAACCTCAAACACACCAACGAAAAATCCTCTATCCTTACTTTCATCATCTTTCCGCTCTAAAATCGTTACATCCATTTCCATTGTCTGTGCATCGGTTGTTTTTGGAAATACATAATAACTTACATTCTTTGCTAAATTTTCTCCTACTTGTTTGGTTATTCTTCCATCAGTAGCAATCTGGTCTAAAATAATTGCACTACCAGAAGTCGTTACTGTCAAATAATCTTTTTCATCAATTTCGGTTAATGCAACTTGTTCAATTCCTTCTGTATCAATCTCAGCTTTTGCAGAAATCGTAACTGCACCCGTTACATTTTCAATTAATAAGTTGCCTTCCAATGGATCTACCAAATCTAATGCAATATCTATTGGCTCCTGATCCCCTATCTTTACCTGAACTGTCTTAGGAAGACGATATCCCTTTGTTGTAGTTAAGATTACAGAAATATCATTTCCTGTTGTTACAGTATCTACCTTATTTGTTACACCAATATTTTCCAAATCATAAGTAACTGCATGAATGTTGGAACTAATTTTAATATTGGAGAAACGTGCTGTATTAATCTGATAAATTTCATTTGCAACCTGATTGCTGTCTGCAGCAAAACCAATATAGACCTCTTCTCCCATTTCGATTGTTTTGCTTCCCATTAATTTCCATACAACACCATCTGCAGAACTATAAGCAGTAAACTCATTCCCTTTCCGAATCAGCCGCATCCAATAGCCTAATTCCTCTGGTCCATCCTTAAATGGAACTGCTGTCTGAAGAATTACACCTGCTTTTTCTGCTGCATCCTCACTATCTAAACTTTCAGCCAAAGAATTGATATTTCCGCCCTTTTTATCTCTAGAAGCCAAATACATTGCCCATGGGATTCCTATCGTTTCCTCTGTCTTTGCCCATGACAATCCTAATACTGCCTCTGCCGAATCTGCATCTAAATCTTCTCGTACCATAATTCCGGCAAATGCATGGTTATCTACAGAACTAATGGATTCTAATTTCGCTGTAATTTCTACATCACCAGTATATTTCTTATAGACATAATGGCAGGAATCTGTAGCAGCACTGGCAGTATCTGCTGCTGTTACGCCATCCTTTGTTCCCTCTGCTTTACCCAGCTTTCCGTTTCCTTTTACTGTCAACACATCATTTTCCAAATTTCCATATCCAGGTACTTTTACATTGCCAATATCCAGAGAAGCCCAGCCAGCATCCTTTAATTCTGTATCTGAAGTATTGATATGAATTTCATGTGGGGTTGTCTGTGTTGAATTTCCATCTTCATCATATACTCTTGCCGAAATAAAATAGGAACCATCTGGAAGATCTGGCAATTCACAAGTAATTGTTGTTCCATTCACTTCTCCGCTTCCAATATAGGTTCTTTCCGTTAAAGTACTATAATAAAAATCTGCTTTTGTAATTGTATGCGGAGAACCAGAAGCATCTACTGTAATAGTGGTATTGCTTCCCTTTTGAATCATCTCATTATTAGCAGGAGATGTGATTTCTACAACCGGATTTTCCGGCACATGATCTTTATCTACTATTGAATTCAAATATACTTCTAAATTGGTATAGCCTGGTACGTTTAAAATATCGTCTGAAAGAGTAGATACCTTATTTCCGTCTGCTGCATCTGTCTGATCTAGACCATTTTCTTTTTCCCAATAATCAGGAATTCCGTCACCGTCTGTATCGTAATCCGAACCCCAATCCATTACAATTTCACCGGATTCCGATAAAAATCCACCTGCTTCATGTTCCGTATTGACATAGCGTCCCAATCCATTTTCCACTTCTGCAGTAATTCTGGCATCAATCGCATCTCTCTTTGGATAAGTTGCTCCCGCTTTTGTCAATACTTCCTGTAACACTGTCTCTGGATTAAAAGCTTCTCCTTTTACTTGATCCAAATATTCATCAAATGCCTCATTTGTCTGTGTTCCTTCTTCTCCTGTACCATCTTTCGAATAATATGGAACCGCAGCCAATGTGGTTTTATTTGATCCAGATTCCTCCCCTGAAAAACTTCCATATTTCGAAATATTGTCCATTGTAATTAATGGTGTTGTCTCTCCGCTTCCACGGTTTAAATAATCTGTCAGATAATTTTCATGAATATAAAAACCACCGACTTTTCCCACTTCACCTGGATTAATTACCCAGTCAGCAACGGAATCTCTAGTTCCAGGACCAGCCATTTCATAGTTACGAATAAAATCTGTATTCGCATAACCGCCGCCGTAAGTAGTATTAAAGCCCCAGTTATAGATTACATTATTGCTCATCTGGACAACCGCTACATGCTTTGCATCCGCTGCACCGCCATAACCGCCTCCTAGACGTGGATTTCTGGAAGTATGATCGGCGTACAGGTTGTGATGAAATGTTACATTATCTCCGCCTGCAATGGCTCCATATCCATGCCGTCCTTTCGAATGTCCAGACAAAGTAAGACTTTCATATACCAAACTCCACTGTACTGTACCATCCTGACCACGATAAATAGACAAACATTCATCCGTATTCCAGCTAAAAGAACAGTGATCAATTACAAAGCCCTTATTATCACGTCCCCACAAAGCATCCATAGAGTCCCCGCCGCTATGTACATTAATTGCTCCTGGACGGAACCGCATATAGCGGATAATAATATTTCTAGAATTACTCAAACAAGTATCATACCCCGAAACTGTAATACCGTCTCCCGGTGCAGTCTGTCCTGCAATGGTTACATTGGCAATATCCTTAAATTCCAAAGTATCCTCCAGTTCAATATTTCCCGATACTTGAAATACAATGGTACCGCCGCCATTCTCTTTTGCTTTTAACAATGCCCAACGCAAAGATCCTTCAATACAATCCGATGATGTCTTTCCTACACTATCCTGCAGATTCGTTACAGTATAAACGGTCTTTCCACGACCACCCGTTACATATTTACCGCCGCCTTCTACACCTGGAAAGGCTTCTAATTTATCAGTTGATGGATCAGTTGGCTTTTCTGGTTCTATTGGACCTTCTGATTTCTCATGTTCATATTGATAGGTAAGTTCATAAAAACGCATCTTTGAACCAGCTACAAATATATAATAGGTATTTCCAGCTTTAACAGAAATATTTTCATATATCATTTCACTCTTTGCTGTCGGAGTATCTTTAAAAACATCTTCGTTTGTAGTTTTATTATACACAGTAAATGTTTTGTTTGCACCTACCTGTCCTCCAACCTTTATTATTCCATCATATTTTGGAGTAAAACAAACTAACGCTCCTGTCCCATTCTCTTTATTTGCTGTAGTACCATTTGTTACATAACCTGTAGTATATATAACCACTCCATCTTTCTTTACATCGCCTGGTGTATGTGTCATATTCGTTCCAACAGACACCATCCCATCCATATACTCTGTTCCTACTATTAGCCCCTCACTGATATCCAACGTTTTTGTTTCAGTAATCATTTCTACTCCTGTTAATACAACAGGTACTTCAGCAGCTTTTACTGCACTACCCCCCCGCAATTAGGTGCATTACTAAGAGCAAGTGCAAATGCCATCACATAAGCAGCTGATCTCTTCCATCGCTTCTTCCACAATTTCATGCCTAATCCTCCTTTATTCTATCCTTTCTATTTTTACAGTGTCATACACCATAAATAACAAAATCAAGTTTCCCATTCCCTGGAAAATAATGCCGTTTCTTTCCTTATTATTATAACTATTGTCAAAAAAACTTCAATCCTATTTGCTAAATCGTGCATTATTTGGCATAAAAAAATCACTTTTTGACACTATTCCCCATAATATAACAATAAAACGGTCTTTACCCTCCCTCACCTTTTGTCAACTTCTACAAAAAATAATCATTCCGCTTAAAATACACAGCAGGTATCCGAAAGAAATCTCTGCAGGGGTATTGCTTCCCGCCGGCACTTAGATGCTGTCTTTTAGCATCTTATGTGCCCGCTGCGAGGAAGCCTTAGTGCAAACGGCCCCAGCAGAGATTTCTTTCGGATACCTGCGTCCGATTAACCAAACCAACCACATCTCCTATTTCCCTTTTCTCCTCCCAATCATCCCAAAATACCCAATAAAAACAGTCCACAAATAAGCACAAGTCTTTGGAATCATCAGCATCCCAACCCAAGGAACCGCATTTGCCCAAAGCACAACCGGAATATAAAACCCAAAACTAAGTACAATCGTCAGCCACATCCAACGAAACTCTATATCCTGCTGCTTTTGTGCACTCTGATAAAACAACCAAACAATCATCCCTCCCAAAAGAGCAAACGGAATATTTCGATAAATCCCCCAATCCAATGCCCCTTCTGCACTCAACCACTGATTCTGAGGAAACAAACACAACCCAATTCGAATCAAAGAAAGCACATACACTGCCACTGTAATCCCATTCCGCCCCTCAATCCGATACCGCTCCCTCCAAACATAATATAAAAGAACATAAAACACCGTCATAGTAATAGAAGTAATAAACTTACCTACCCCAAGTGCAGTCGTAAAATGTTCCAATCCAGTCGTACACAAAGCAACTGCACGAGGAATCAAATGAAAAGAATCCCCCACTCCAAGTACAACTGCCATAACCCCAAACAAACGATACTGCTTTTCCCCTCCACTCTTTCGAATCATCAAAATCCCAATCACAATAACCGTCACCAAATACACCGCATCAAATAATGTCTCTACAATAGCTCGCATCTCTTTCTCCTCCTAACCATTATAAATCGTCCGTCTAATCATCTCAAGCACCATACTGCAGTCATAATTTCTCTGCAGCAATGCCGAAACAATCAGCGAAAATATCATTGCCACAAATTTCCTTTCTGTAAACTCTCCGCAAAAAGCCCCCTCCCTTATCTGTTTATCACAGACCAAAACCCGATACATTTCTTCCTGCATATGCTCCCATGACTGTGCCATCAGCCGCTGCCCATCCGCTTTATCCTCTCCTAAAAAGCTCATTGCATGTAAAGTAAAAAATCCAGGATATTTCTCATCCCCTCTTTTCATTCTATCAAAAATCCATTGTACACACTCCAAAAAATTTTCAACCCTCCCCTCCTGCTCCGAAATATGAAAGATCTCATACCAAACACTTTCTACCGCAGCCGAAATTAAATCCGATTTAGAATGAAAATAATTATAGATCGATCCAATCGAAACCCCACAAGCAGCAGCAACACTTCGAATATTTACTGCTGTCCAACCCTGCTCTCGAATCAGCATCCGACTTTTATCCAAAATAGCCTCTCTTGAAGTAATAACTGTATTCATATCCACCCTCTCCTTTCATACTGAACAATGTTCATTATAATATTTTTCTCTCCCTTTGTCAAGCAAAAATCCATTCCCATATGACAACGTAAAATTTTTGTCTAGAAAGAAAAAATTTCATCTGATTAATAAATCCCAAAAATAAAGTTATATTATCATTTCCGTATACCAAAAAATATGTTATACTAAACTTACCAATATCCCAAAAGAAAGGAAAATCATGAACCATACAAACACACCATATGATGACGTATTCCGCACACTGCTAAATGACTGCAGACAATTAATCCTGCCTGTCCTTAATGAACTATTTCACGAGCACTACACTGGAAAAGAACAAATCCTCTTTTCTCCCAATGAACACTTTCTAAACCAGCAGGATGGAAAAGAACAAGAACGCATCACAGATAACAGTTTTAAAGTAATCGGCACAGAAGAAAAAAAATATCATCTAGAATGTCAAAGCAGTCCTGACAATAGCATGCTGATTCGAATTTTCGAATATGGTGCACAGATTGCCTTAGATGAAGGAGAATTAAAGGACAATACTCTTACTGTTACCTTTCCTCACTCTGCTGTTTTATTTCTCCGCTCTAATAGCCATACCCCAGACTATATGAAAGTTACCATTCTTACGCCAGGAACAGCAGCAAGTTATGAAATTCCCATTATGAAATTTCAAACTTATACCATCTCAGAACTTTTTGATAAAAATTTATTACTGTTTATCCCGTTTTATATCTTCTCACACGAAAACCATTTTAAAGAATATGACACCAATCAAACTCAGCTTCAAAAGCTGCAAAACGAATACGAAGAAATCAAAAACCGTTTAGAAAAACAAACAAAAGAAAATTTAATCAGTGAATATACCAAATGTATGATTATTGATATGTCCAATAAAGTATTAGAACACATCGCAAAAAATTTTCAAAATATTCAAAAAGGAGTGAAAGCTGTTATGGGAGGAAAAATTCTTGACTACGAAGCAAAAACAATTCGAAATGAAGGCATTTTAATTGGCTTTGGACAAGGCGTTGAACAAGGCATTGAACAGGGCATCGAACAGGGCATCGAACAGGGCATCGAACAGGGCATCGAACAGG
>CAJUEI010000021.1:0-4404 GCA_910585255.1 uncultured Lachnospiraceae bacterium | reverse complement strand
AGGGCATCGAACAGGGCATCGAACAGGGCATCGAACAGGGCATCGAACAGGGCATTATTGGTACCGCTTCCATCCTGCAGAATCTAGGATGCTCACAATCAGATATTATCTATAAAATAACCGAACAATATAAAATGACTCAAAAACAAGTAGAAACTATCCTTTTAAAAGCCCACCTCTTTCCATAAACCTTTCTTTCAGCCAGACAACCTGAGCATTTCATACAAAAAACGCCGGATTCTAAAAGTCTATCTCTTTTAAAACCCGGCGTTCTCTCAAACATTATCTTCTATACTATTATGCCTGATAAACAATTTCCAAATACTTTCTAATCCTATCCTCTTTATCTATCCCTTCCTCATTTTGTAAAATCTCTATTTTTTCAATTACTTCATCCGTTTCTTTCTCTCTTGTAATATATCCGTCATTCTCGCACCGCATATAGCAGTCTCCAAAATCCAGTGACATCCCAAAATCATCTCTAGAAATATTCCCATTTAAATCAATTTCTTTTAAAAAAGGCTGATAGGTATTTTGCGACCAATTTCTTTCTGTATACATAACAGCCAGTTCATAAGGTTTTTTTTCATAGTCCTGCCAGCCATATTTTCCAAATCTCCCCGGTCTGAATATACGATACTTCACATAATAATACTTCCAGTCAAACCACTTCTTCTCTTCACACTGCCAAATATAATGTTCCCTTATTTCCTCCAAAAACTGATTCGTAATATGTTCGGTTTTACTTAATAACTCTGCCAAACACTGTTTGGTACACTCAAAACCGCCTGCCGCACTTTTATGAAATAGATTTCTCCATGCTTTTTGATTAGAGGCAGAGCCCAACTGAAACCGCCATCCGTTCTTTTCCCTCTGTGCATAATTTCCAACCGACAAAAGTGCACAGTCTATGAGATCATAGTCACATGCAAATAAAGAATAAAATCGAGAAAAATATTCTGGATGCTCTAACCCCACAATGCCAATCTGTCCATAGAGAAGCTCATGATCCTCTAACCGATATAACTCTTGTACTTTCTCTTTATTCTTCTCTGCCCATTTTAACTTCTCTATCTCTTCCATAATTTGAATTCCGTTAAAATTCTTTTCAATAGACGGATCGATTTTACCCGACAGCATAATAGAATCTACCTGTCTTAAAATAGCAGGCATCCGATTCCCGCCCACTCGATTTTCACTGTCACTTAATTCATCTTCCGAATTTTGAACCAAATTGTGAACCATTCGTATCCGTTTAACAAACTCTTCAAACGCAATCGGCTCTTTTAAAAGCAGATAGGAAATTACAGCATACAGCAAGACAAACCGATTTAAAGAAAAGGTACGGCTTTGATTTATTACAAAATAAGTATGCAGACAGTCCTTTAATAAATCTATCTCATAACGATTGTCAATCCGAATCTTTCCATCTTCTAGTATATAAGAAAAAACTTTCTCAAAAAATGCTTTCGGTGTCTGTTCCTTTTTTAATCGGCACCAGCAGTCAAAATATTCTTCCAAAAAACAAATATTCTCTGCTGCCTTTTTATTCTCCTGTCCAAAATAGGTCTTTAGCAGAACAAATTCATCCTGATCTTTTCCCTGAGGCGAATCTCCGCTGCGATAACATATCACATCACAGATAAAATGAAAATATCGAAGAAAAGAGTCATCTATTTCATTTGTTTCACTTTTATATTCCCACAATAAATCCGTCCAATCCAAATCTACTTTTCTTATAATCCGCTCCGCCAGCTCTTTATCTATTTTTTCAAACTCATGCTCCATTTCTGCCTTAAAATGTTCAAATAATGTCAGCGGTCTGCCTCTGGAATTCATTTTAATATACAGCTCATCTGTAAGCCCCATCTCTTTAATCGGAAGAAAATAAAAAGAAATCTTTTTCTCTTTTAATTTGCTCCATAGATCGGTGATATTTTGAAATTTCTCTGCAATACAGTCTAACATCACTAACATAGAATCTATCGTAGGATCTTGCAGCCAGTCCAGAGGAAACCAAGCCTGATCGATCAATTCCTCTGAAAGAATCCCTAAAAACATTGGCGAATATAAGAGCAGATACTTACAAAAATCTCTGGCACTATACCTGGTTTCATAAGAAAAATTTTCTAAAAATTGGTATTCATCAACCTCTGCTCTATCCCTTTTTGCTGCATACCAATAGAGTAAAAATAGCGTTGTCAACCGCTGCTGTCCGTCTAACGGAGTCATAATTCCTTCTGCATTAATATCTCCATAGATAAAATCCAATATAATCGGCTCTCCCAATACAGCCTGATATAATGCATCTAAAAAACGTGACCGCACTCGTACAATCTCCGCACTTCTTCTGCCCTGTGCATAATCCCGCTGAATCATTGGTATTACAATTTTCTTTAATAAAATCGGTTCTCCATTCTGTTCAAATGTGGTCTGAAACAGATCCGGAAATGTATGAATCGTTGCTGCCATATTTTTCTTCCTCCCCTATTAAAATCTCCTCTTTTAAATATTCCTTTAGAATGGTATTCATTGCTGCAATATAAGCAATCCGATCTGCCTGCCCCCAGAAATGGATTTGATTTTTTTCAGAAGGGGTATAATATTTTAGAAATACCATTTTTGTACAGAAAGGAATATACATTCCGTTTTTATCCATTTGAAGAATCCGATTTCTTTTTACATCAAATGTTGCATTGCTTAAGACAATATTGTCGGTATAATTTAATAATGCCAGATTTGCTATGGAATGGAGGTATTCCACATTTCCCTGCACCGACAGTTTTTGAATTACCTTTGCCTGTACTGCTTCAAACTCCTGCCGCTCTAATTTTTCCTTATCCTTTAACCGTTTCATCTCCTGCAGCAAATCTTTTTGTTTTTCTCCCAGTGCTTCTATAGACGGAATATGAAGTGTAATCCATTCTTTCCAGTCTTCCTGCTTTCGCAGTCCTTCTGACTGTTGTGCATGGATATGTTCTAATGTCCACACCGTTTTTCCCTCTTTTTGATATTTAAATTGATCAAATGGAAACCACTGTGTATATATGCCGTTTTTTCGGACAGATTCTACATTAAATAGGAGCAGCAGACGGCTGATCTTTGCATAGTCTCCGCTCTGTTCATAGCGAAGTTCTCCATAATTTTTAGAAATGGCAATACTTTCTCTGATAAAGGTATCCAGCTGCTTTCGAAATTCCTTTTTTGTTTTCTCTTTAGAAGAAAGATAGAGTTCTGATAGGGTTTTATATCCTGAGGCAATTAGATAACCAATTTTATGATAAAATTCATGATTTCCAAACCAATCCTTTAGAAGCAAAAATGTATGTACAATTTCCTGCCATATCTCTTTTAAATCTCGCTGCTTTTTTAGGGCATCAAAATAAAAGAAGGTTGCATAGGTTTCTTTTTTTTCCGTTTCTTTTCCTGAAATTAAATCTAAAAGCAGATCGATTCTGGTCTGATAAAGTCTGCCGGCATCATTAGTAAGAAAATACCAAAATGAATTTTGATGCAGCTGTTTTTCTATGGCATCCCACTGCAGAGCAATTTCTTCCTGTTTTATCTGTGTTTCATTTTTATTACTTAAAAACATGGATTTTACTAATTCTGCACTGGTTAGAGGAATTTTTCCAATATTTAATCTTGTAAATAGTGCAATGGCATCTTCGGATTCCTCTACTTCATACCAAATTATTTTTACATTTTCAGAGAAAAATTTATTGATATTTGTCATCGTAACGGAGAGTTTTCCTTTTTCCTGAAACCATGCTTCTATTGTTTCATAGGCATTGCAAATAAACCAAAAGTCAACATTATCCTCTTTTAAAGAGAGATCCATTTGTTTTAGAAACTGTTCTGATTTCGTTCTGGTCTGATACTGTAAAGTAAATTTCGGTTCTTCTATAAAGCCTCCACTGCGAAGATTCATAAATTTATAGATTAAATACAGTGTTGTCAGCCGCTGCTGTCCATCTATTAATTCAAACTGCTCTTTTATTTTTCTGACTACTATTGGCTGCAGACAATAGTTTCTGCTTGTATGGGTATCTGTATTGTAGATGTTATAGATATCGTCTAATAAGCGTATTACCTCTTCTTTTCTCCAGCGATATCCTCTTTGATAGGAAGGGATAAAAAAGGAACCTTCTATTTCTCCTACCAATTTTGTCTCTAATTTTATTTCGACCATATAGTTTGCCTTTCTCTTATTTTTTTGCTTGGAATTTATTTTATTATTTTAACATAAAGAGGTAATGTTAGACAATAAGAAGTTTATGTATTCCAGAGAGGACGCCAGAGTGCATGAAAGACCCGCTGTTCCGCTCTCTGGAAAGTAAGAAACTCTAAGAGCCTGTCTAATATCTTTTAAGAAGGAGAAAAAGAAATGCCAAAACGGTCATT
>CAJUEI010000020.1 GCA_910585255.1 uncultured Lachnospiraceae bacterium | reverse complement strand
AGACAGACAGACAGACAGACAGACAGACAGACAGACAGACAGACAGACAGACAGGGTAAAGTGGATTGATTGTGCAAAAGCGGTTGCTATTTTAGGAGTAGTCGTAGATCACTCCAATGGATTATTATATGATAATCCTATTATTGCAAAAGCATCTTATTTTTCTGTTAGTCTTTTTATTCTGTTATCTGGAATAACGACATGGATTACAATGAATGGAATAAGGATTCATTATGGTAAGCAGTTAAAAAAGATAGGGAAATTATATTTGCAGTATGCATTGGCAACCTTTTTGTTACTTATTTGGTATAATCGTTTTTTTGACTGGAAAGTTTATATCCAACATCTTATGAATTTTTCAATTCAAGGTCCCTATTATTTTTTGTGTTTTTTTTTCAGTTGATGTTAGCTGCTCCTGTATTAATGATTTGGTGTCAATTTTGTAATCGAAGAAAGAAAAGTTATATCTGGCATGGAGCAACTGTGATTTTATTGGGATATATCAGTAGTCTTACGATTCATTATACATATATATTGCCGCTACATGGCGGAGGAAGATATTTGTTTGGCGGAACCTATCTTCTTCTTTATTATATAGGAATTTTATTTGCTAACTTTCGACTTTTTTGTTTTAGTAAAGGAAAAAGAAAGGCTATTTTTCTATTGGCTTTTTGCAGTTGGTTTGTTTGGTGGATTTTGATATGCAGTGGGAAATTGCCATTTGACAGCTGGTTTGCAGCATATTGGGGAGAGGGATTTAATCCGCCAAGTGTTCAATTTATGGTATTTGCGATTATTATGTTATTTGTATGTTATTCTTTTTTCTCATTATTAGAAGAGGGAAAATGTGTAATTACTAAAAATATAATTTATGTTATTACTTTAGTAGGAAAAAATACACTTTATATTTTTATGTATCATTTAATGATTCAGCATATGATACGAGGCTGTGTTCCAGTTGTCTATACCAATATATGGACATTACGATTTGGAGTTTTTCTTCCTATGCTAATTTTACCTGTATTTGCAGTAGAAACAGTCCGTAAAATAAAAAGACAGTTATAGTATAAAGACCATAGTTAAATTGGATATTTGCAATCCGCTTTACTACTTGCTTATAACCTCATCAAGGAAGTCCCCCGCTTTCGCCTTGGCGGCTTAGAAGCGGGGGACTTCCTTGATGAGGTTAAATAAAGTATCAACTAATCGAAATCGTTATTTTTCAAAAAATATTTTGTTAGATAGACATAGAAGAATTTTAGAGCGAAAAGAGAAATACGATTGATAGACTCTTCTTTATGATAAATAAGAAAATAATAAATCGTGCTATTTTTGAGATGATATGTTATAATTGTTATAAAAATAATAAGGAGATTTTATCAAATGGAAAGATGGGAAGAATTTGAAATTCAATGTGCAGAGTATCTTAATCAAAAGTTTGGTGCATATGCAAATTTTATACATCAAGGAGGTGCAAATTCTACGGTTTCCGATATCTTAGTTCATACAAACACGGGAAATTCATTTTATATGGATGTAAAACATTCTCCTGCCCAATGCGGACAGTTTGTTTTGCTTCCGGATCTTAAAACCAGAACATTTCAGTATAGCCCTCAGAATGTAAATAGGTTTAATAGATATACACAAATGATTATGGACTATATGAACAAAGATTTTGATGGATTTAGAGAAGCCGGAACAGTAGGAAAAGATATTGATATGCCGAATGGTGCCAATATCTTTTCTAATTGGATTATCCAAACATATAAAGATAAAGGAACTCAATTTTTTATAATCAATAACAATACGATTTTATTACTTGAACGTTTTAGGGATTACTTTGATGTGACAGCGAAGTATCGAATCAAAAGAAGCGGTTCTGGAAATGTTGGAAAAAGCAGAATCAAGTCAGTTTTAGATTATATTCGATCACACAATTATATTGTTACGGATTTTCGTATTGCCGGAGATAAATTATTTGTAATTTCACCTCAGCAATTACATAATCAGCGTTTTATTTTTCAAGGAGTGGAATATATGTTTTCTTTTCGGGAAAAGGAATATGAGCTTAGAAAATTATCTAATACATATAATGCAAATGTAATTTTTTCAATTCGACACAGGGCATCCGTACCAGGTATGACAGACTATGATTTTATCAATTATTTAAAATAGTGTTATTACAAAAAGGAATATATGGTTTTATTTCCTTGCTGCTGCCCCTATTTATCACTGCGGTATTGTCCAGCAATATCGCAGTTTTTAAATTCTCTTTTTATTTTTTTCTTCTAATACCGTTCCGATTTCTATAGCTATAAACTGCAGCACATCAATGACTACGGAATTGCCGAGCTGTGTATATGCCTGATTGGTGTTTTGGCTGATCTTGTAGGAATCTGGGTATCCCATAATTCTGGCACATTCACGGGGATGCAGCTTTCTGGTTTTTCCATTGATTAGATAGCCGCCTGTTTTGGCAAAAATTCCTCCGCCGTTTGCCGAAAGGGTAATAGCAATTCCTTTGGCACTGTATATTCTTTCTCCCTGTCTTCCTTTATTGACCATGCCAAGCCGGATTGATTTATTGCGGTATTGATTATCCTTTACACCGTTATAATAGGTGTCTGGTCGTTCGATAGTCAGCTCTTTTAGCAGTTCTTCGTCATCTAGCAGAAAATCTTCAACATGTCGGGTCAGCTTAAATGGTTTTGGATATGTAAAAGAATTCACCCTTAGATCATTTCTAAAACATACCATATAAATTCTTTCACGATTTTGGGGTATCCCGTAATCTGCAGCATTTAAGACCTCTTGATAAAAGGTATAGCCTAGTTCTTCCATGGTACCTTTTATCACTTCTAACGTTTTGCCATTGTCATGTGTGGCAAAGTTTTTTACATTTTCCATAAAAACAACTTTAGGTTTTTTTGCTTTAACAATTCTTGCTACATCAAAAAACAACGTGCCGCGGCTGTCTTCAAATCCTCTTTGTTTTCCGCTGATTGAAAATGCCTGACAAGGAAATCCGGCACAAAGGATATCGTGATCAGGAATAGTATGTTCGTCAACCTGTGTGATATCACCTTCTGGAGTTTCTCCAAAGTTTTCTGCATAAACTTTTTGAACAGAAATATTCCAGTCATTTGAATAGATACATTTTGCACCTAGAGACTCTAATGAGATTCGGAATCCGCCTAGTCCTGCGAATAAATCTATAAAGGTATAACCCGATAAAGATTTTTTTTCAATTTGAATCATACAATCTGCCCCTTAAATTATTTTTTAAATTATAACATACCGAATAATAAGTTTCAAGATGCCTAAGGAAGGGATTACCTGAGTGATTCTGGCTTTATTGTGATGACACGTATTTTTTCTTGCATTTCCCGATTCAAAGTGTTACAATGATCACGGTATGTCTATCACTGTGCCCTTACAAATGTAAACTATCATAGTTGCAGTACCGAAAAAGGGAGAAAAACAGGCGATATTCAAACGATTTGCAGATTGTATGATATGTAGGAGTGTAATTATGAACATAGTAGAAAAGCTATTTGGAACACACAGCGACAGAGAATTAAAATTGATTGAACCAATTGTGAAAAAAATCGAATCTTTGCGTGAAGAAATGGTGGCACTTTCGGATGAAGAGCTGAGGGGGAAAACAGCAGAATTCCAGAAACGCATCGCAGAGGGAGAAGACTTAGATTCCATTATGCCGGAAGCATATGCCGTTGTGCGTGAGGCGACCAGAAGGGTTTTAAATCAGGAGCATTATCGTGTACAGTTAATCGGCGGTATTGTACTGCATCAGGGACGTATAGCGGAGATGAAAACCGGTGAAGGTAAGACACAGACCTGTCTTTTGCCTGCCTATCTGAATGCATTAGAGGGAAATGGCGTTCATGTAGTAACAGTAAATGACTATCTTGCAAAACGTGATGCAGAGTGGATGGGACAAGTACACCGCTTTTTAGGACTGACTGTGGGTGTTGTATTAAACGGTATGACAAATGACGAGAGAAGAGAAGCCTATCACTGCGATATTACGTATGTGACAAATAATGAATTGGGATTTGATTATTTAAGAGATAATATGGTAATCTATAAAGAGCAGCTGGTATTAAGAGGACTGCACTTTGCGATTGTGGACGAGGTAGACTCTGTATTAATTGATGAGGCAAGAACTCCGCTGATTATCTCTGGACAGAGCGGAAAATCTACCAAGCTTTATGAAGCGTGTGATGTATTGGCACGTCAGCTTCAGAGAGGAGAGGGAACCGAATTAACCAAGATGGCAGCCATTATGGGAGAGGAACTCGAAGAATCCGGGGACTTTATTGTAAATGAAAAAGATAAAAATGTAGTATTAACTGCAGAAGGAGTAGAGAAAGTAGAGCGGTTTTTCCACATCGAAAATCTTGCCGATCCGGAAAATTTGGAAATTCAGCATAATATTATCCTTGCTTTAAGGGCACATAACTTAATGGCACGGGATAAAGATTATGTAGTAAAAGATGATGAAGTATTAATTGTAGATGAATTTACTGGACGTATTATGCCGGGAAGACGTTATTCGGACGGGCTTCATCAGGCGATTGAAGCAAAAGAACATGTAAAAGTAAAAAGAGAGAGTAAAACACTTGCTACTATTACATTCCAAAATTTCTTTAACCGTTTTGATAAAAAGTGCGGAATGACTGGTACAGCACTGACCGAAGAAAAGGAGTTCCGAGATATCTACGGAATGGACGTAATTGTAATTCCAACCAATAAGCCGGTACAAAGAGTCGATCATCAGGACGCCGTCTATAAGACAAAAAAAGAAAAACTTCGTGCAATTGTAGCAGCCGTAGAAGAGGCACATGCAAAGGGACAGCCGGTCTTGGTGGGTACGATTACAATTGAAGCTTCGGAAGAATTAAGCCGTATGCTGCAGAAAAAAGGCATTAAACATCAGGTCTTAAATGCAAAATGGCATGAAAAGGAAGCGGAGATTGTTGCGTTAGCAGGACAGCATGGAGCCGTTACCATAGCAACCAATATGGCAGGGCGTGGTACGGATATTAAGCTGGACGAAGAATCAAAGGCAGCCGGAGGACTGATGATTATCGGTACGGAGCGGCATGAATCTAGACGAATCGACAATCAGTTAAGAGGACGTTCCGGGCGTCAGGGAGATCCTGGAGAATCCCGTTTTTATATTTCATTGGAAGATGATATTATGCGGTTATTTGGTTCGGAGCGGTTAATGAATGTATTTAATGCATTGGGAGTACCGGAAAATGAACAGATTGAGCATAAGATGCTGACCAGTGCGATTGAAAAGGCACAGCAGAAGATAGAAGGAAATAACTTTGGTATTCGAAAAAATGTATTAGAATATGACCAGGTAATGAATGAGCAGAGAGAAGCCGTATACGAGGAACGCCGGAAAGTGCTGAATGGGGAAAGTATGCGGGATGTAATCTGCAGAATGATTATAGAGATTGTAGAAAATACCGTAGATGGCTGTATCTCTGATGATCAGCCTTCAGAAGAGTGGGATTTAGAAGAATTAGATACCGTTTTAGTGCCGATTATTCCTGTACAGATTGTAACAAAAGATGATGTAAAGGGGATGAAGAAACAGGAGTTAAAGCAGCGGTTAAAAGAAGAGGCAATTAAGCTGTACGAGGCAAAAGAAGCGGAGTTTCCAACCGAGCAGATCCGGGAATTGGAGCGGGTTATCCTGCTTAAGGTGATTGACCGAAGATGGATGGATCACATTGACGATATGGATCAGCTTCGGCAGGGAATCGGACTGCAGGCGTATGGGCAAAGAGATCCGCTGGTAGAATATAAGATGAGCGGTTATGATATGTTTGAAAGTATGACGGATGCAATTCGCGAGGATACCGTGCGGCTTTTGATGCATGTCCGCTTAGAGCAGAAAGTGGAGCGGGAGCAGGTTGCAAAAGTAACTGGTACGAATAAGGACGATTCTGTAGCAAAGGCACCTGTAAAGCGGGAAGTAAAAAAAATTTACCCAAATGATCCATGTCCTTGCGGAAGCGGACTAAAATTTAAGCAGTGTCATGGGAAAAAATTCTTTGGAGAGACAGAATAGTAAGAATATTTTTCGAAAAAACCGTTTTATTTTCGGAATTTTTATGTTAGAATAAAAAATAGAGCAGATGTACGGAAGGGGTGTCGTATAGGGCAGCCCCTTTCTGATCCGTTTATAAGATAGTCTATAGAGCAGAATAGAACAGAGTAGGATTATGAGGTTAAAAAATAAATAATAGAAAAGAAGGTGAAGAAATGGTTGAATTTGATCAGTTTAAAAGTAAACTTACAGCATATAAAGCACCATTATCGGAAGTGAGGGATTCACTTTGACTTAGATCATAAGGAAAAGCGAATTGCAGAATTAGAACGTCATATGGAAGAGGCGGATTTTTGGGATCGTGCAGAACAGGCACAGGAATCGGTAAAAGAATTAAAGAGATTAAAAGATGCAATAGAAGAATATGCAGCATTGGAGCAGAGTTTAGAAGATATCGAGACATTGATTGAGATGGGATATGAGGAAGAAGATGCTTCTTTAATACCAGAGATTGAACAGGAGTGGAATGATTTTACTGAACGTTTTGAACGGCTTCGAATGACAACACTGCTTCGGGGAGAATACGATAAGGATAATGCTATTGTAACGCTTCATTCCGGGGCAGGAGGGACAGAGGCATGTGACTGGACAGCTATGCTCTATCGGATGTATCTGCGTTGGGCAGAGTCGAAGGGATTTACAACAGAAGTATTGGATTATCTGGACGGAGAAGAAGCAGGAATTAAATCCGTAACCATACAGATCAATGGAGAAAATGCCTTTGGATATTTAAAATCTGAAAAGGGAATTCATCGGCTGGTACGAATTTCCCCTTTCAATGCAGCAGGGAAACGGCAGACTTCTTTTGCTTCTTGTGATGTTATGCCGGATATTGAAGAGGATTTAGATATTGCGATCAATGAAGAGGATTTACGGATAGATACGTATCGATCAAGCGGTGCTGGCGGGCAGCATATTAATAAAACTTCCTCTGCAATCCGTATTACACATATTCCGACTAATATTGTGGTACAGTGTCAAAATGAGCGTTCGCAGTTTCAGAATAAAGATAAAGCAATGCAAATGTTAAAGGCAAAGCTCTATTTGTTAAAGCAGCAGGAAAATGCAGAAAAATTGTCGGATATCCGTGGAGATGTCAAAGAGATCGGATGGGGCAATCAGATTCGTTCTTATGTGATGCAGCCATATACTTTGGTAAAAGATCACAGAACCAATCAGGAATCGGGAAATGTAGAAAAAGTGTTAAACGGAGATTTAGATCCGTTTATTGGAGCTTATTTAAAATGGCTTAGTCTAAAGTGATAGGATGGATGGGACAGAAATGGATTGGAGGCGGTTATTAGAATGGAAAATAGAGTAATTATCTTTCATCTTGGAAATGAACGGTATGGAATAGACGTAGAATTAGTAAAAGGAATAGAGAAGGCACAGAAACAGCCGGTGGTTCGGATTCCAAACAGTGTGCCTTATATTAAGGGAATTATTAATCTTCGGGGAAATGTAATACCAGTTTACAATATTCGCAGTAAATTTAGTTTAGAGGACATTCCTACCACAGACGCCACCAGTTTGTTAATTACTGTGGTCGGAAGTGTGATACTGGCTATTTGGGTGGATGAAGTGGAAGGAATTTTTGATATTGACTCTGAGCAGACGTTTCCGGCTCCGGCGATTATCAAAAGTGCGGAAACCAGTTATATCTTAAATATCGCACATATGGAAAAAGGATTGGCTATTATATTAAATGCATTTCATCTGCTTTCAGAAGAAGAGAAGCAGCGGGTTGCAGATATGATTGAAGATGTAAAATAAAGGGGTGGGTGCCACAGAGTACTGATATGGACGGAGTGCTTTGTGGCATTTTTTTACATGTTAGATTTGGAGGGAATGAGAAAAACAATGGAGAAAAAGATAACAGAGCGGCAGTTATTAATAGAAGTTTTATCCAGGTTAGATGAAAGGCAGATATTGGGATTAGCGGAGGAAATGGGCAGAGAAAATCCGTTTGGAGAGGCACTTCTTCAATTATTAGAAGAAGAGGCGGACAGATTTCCATGGACACAGAAGACACTTGGAACAGAAGAGTTAAAGAAATTGTTAAAGCAGGAACTTGAGGTTACGCAGGGTTATCGGCAGGAATTTTATAAGGAATTAATTTATTTTGTGGATAGGGCACAAAAGACCGATGCACAGGTTTATAATGAGATTGGGATGAATCGGACACTGTGGTATCGTCTGCGGGACAATAAAAATGCACGAACCAATAAACGGAATGTATTAAAGATGGCAGTTATTTTACATTTGGACTATTGGGAAATGTATTATCTGGTCAATCTTGCCGGATATTCTTTACTGCCAAAGGATGATTTAACTGACCGAACCGCTGCTTTTTGTATTCGGCATGGAATATATGAGAAAGAGAAAATAGATGAACTGTTGATAGAAGCAGGCGAGAAGCCGTTATTTTCAGAAGAGTAGAATGTATTTTTTAGAAAGGAAGAAAAAGATGAAGCTGGGAGGAGTAAAGATTATCAATTTGGACAGCCTAAAGGGAAAATTTGATTTAGAAGAAGTCTGGGAGAATATTGAAAATGGCGTATTGCTGGATTGTCAGCGGGAACTGGCAAAGCAGGGAGCAGATTTGGCGGAAATCATTGCAGAAGTATTAGAAACATTAGAGAAAGAGGAGGAACCATCTTTTTTATTTTATCGGGACGGCAGATGGAATTTAGAAGAATTAGAACATGCCCTAAAGCCATTTAGTACAAAGAGCAAAGATCACAAGGGGAATTCTTTTTATTCTAGAAATAAAGCCGTGATTTGGCGGCTGTTAGAGCAGAAACAGATTCATTGGAGTCAGAGAAAGGCAGCCCTCTTTTTTTTATTTTTGCTGCTAATGCTGCAGGTTCATCCAAGGGCAGAGATACAGAGCAAAGAGGCAGAATTTCTGGAAAAGACGTTAAAAAGTGTAGATAATGGAAAAGAAAAAAGAAAGTACACTGGTTTTCGGCTCTATCCTTATTCGTCCGGGGTCTTATATCAAAAAGATGGAAAGATTCAAAACGAACAGGGGAAATGTTTTTCTTCTGAACAGGAGGAAATTGATTTTTTTACTTATACGGAAAAGCTGGGAATTCTTGCTTTTACAAAGCAGGGAGAACTCTCAGAGTGTACCGATGCAACATTAAAACATGAGATAGCCGGAAAATTAAAAGGGGTTGTAAAAGAATCAGGAATTGCGATGGCGGCGGCCTATGGAAGCGTCTATTTGCTGCTTACAAAAGGCGGAGAGGTGATCAGCAATGTAAAAGATTCGATAAGCGGATGGAATGATATCTGCTGGGTAGGAGCTGGATTAAACAGTCTGACTGCTGTTCGGGAAAAGAACAGAAATCTTTTGGAATTGGGATCGGACAGCAAAATTACGGAGTTTTCTAATGTAAAAGCAGCATATACTTGGAGTGGAGGAACCTATCGGTATGGGGTATTAAAAGAGAATGGGATTTTTATTATGGATGATGGAGTGCGGGCAGAGCAGGTTTTAGCAGCCAATATTGAGCGGGAGGGATATGTATATGCGGTGAAAGATACGATTTATTTTCGAAGATTTGGCGAAAAGCAGGAGGTTCCATATTTGACTGCTTTAGAAGGAACGATTGCAGAGGTTTGGAAGTACCGGGATAGGCTTTATTTTTTGACAGAGAAGGAAAGTGAGGAGCAGATTGGAAGTGTGAAAATGAAAGAATAAAAAATAGAATGGAGGCAGGGACTATGACAGGAACAACAGGTGAAGCTGTATTTATGATGCTTATTGTCGGGGTGGTTTGTATCGGTATAATTTGTCTGAAAAGAATTCGGGAGAGTGAGAGAAAACAGGAAGAACTAGAACGAAAGAAACGGATGGAAAGTATAGGGGACAGAAATATATCGAGAGTAACGGCACAGAGCAGAGAAGAAATAAAAAAAACGGATAAAAATTTAGAAGAATTAAAGCAGAAATTGCTGAATACAGAACGAGAACTCTGGGAATTAAAAGAAAAAGAACGATATGAGCCTATTTTTCAAAAAGTTGTGATGTCTTTACAGGTGTTGTTGGGATTGGCGGAGACTTCTTTTGAGACTTGGACAGAAGATCGAATGAATTATTATCTATGGGAAGTAATAGCAGATCCGATTCTTGATGCCGCAGATCAGGCAGACGGGATGGTTGCAGGCGGAAAATTTTTGCTTTCTAAGCCGAACGAAAATTTTGATCAGGAGAAAGTAAAAAAACAGATCGAATCGTTAAAACCGACCGAATTGGAAAACTATATCCAGGAGAATGAACAGAGACTGAAAACAGCAGAGGCAGTTTTGCAGAAAGCAGGAGTGGTGCAGGGATTGGGGAGTATAATAGAAGAATTGAAAGGTTTTGAGCATAGTGGAAGGGCAGAAAAGGAAAGGATAGATGGATTGGCAAAAAAAGTATTAAAGATTTTGGAAGAAAATCGAATCTATCCGATCTCTGCTGCCGACAGGAGGCTGACAGCATATCCAGAATTAAAAAAACGCTATATCCCATTAAATAAAAATTCTATTTCTTATCCAGGACTATTTATTAAGCGGGATGGTATGTTGGAAGTATTTGGGGCAAATGTTGGAATGGATAACTGTGAGGTGTAGAGTATGTTGGAAAAGGAAAAAGGTTTAAGGGAAAAAGTATCAAAGGAAGAATATGACAGGTTGTCAAAAAAATATCAGGAATTGGAAGGAACTGTTTCGGAACTGCAAAGCGGATTTAAATCTTTAGAGCGGTTTCAGAAATTTTATGGAAGACTTTTAAAAGGGGTAGATCGAGTTGTAGGAAAACAGTTAGAAGAAGAAAAGAAAAGGATTGTACAGGAAAATAAAAGAATAAAAGCAGAGAATGAGGAACTAAAAAAGGAGATAAAAAGTTTAAGTGAAAAACGGATACAAGAGGGAAATAATTGGAAAAAGAAAAATGAAGAGTTAAAAAAAGAAAAGATGCGGTATCAGACAGCAGAAAAAAACTATCGGATTTACTTAACAGAACATTTTTTAAATTTGCAGGAAACGCTGTGGGAAATGGAAGAAGCGGATAAAAAATATGAAGAATTCTTTAATGACAGTGTATTGCCACTGCAGATTTTAATGGGATTGGATCGGGAGATAGATGGGCAGACACAAGAGCGGGTTCACTATTATATTTGGGATGTAATTATAGAGCCGCTTGTTGGTGTAATGAAAAAGCGGGAAGGAACCCTTGTAAACGGAAGGCTAGTACTGCCAAAATCGTCTGTTTTATTTGAAAGAGAGCAGATGGCAAAAAAGATTGCACAGGAATCGCTTGACAATCTAGAGCGGTATATCAAAGAAGATGAGAGAAGAGTAGAGTTAAAAAGTATTGTTTTGCAGAAAAAACAGGTAGTGGAAGAACTAGGCAGGATGTTGGCAGAGTTAAAAGAGATTGTTGGGGAACATAAAATTGAAAAAAGGGAAATTCATAGACTGGCAGAAGAGGTGCGATTTCTCTTGGAAAGAAATGAAATCTATCCTTTATTTGCAGAAGAATTGAAAAAATATTCCGATTCGGAATTAAAAGGGCGTATGATTCCAGTAAATTCGAATTCTATTAAATATCCGGGACTATTTATTAAGAAAAACGGAGTATTAGAGGTATTGGGAACCAATATCGGAATGGATGACTATGGAAGGGAGGATTCCGAGTCGGATTGAGAACTGCAGATAACGGAAATGAAAGTGGTGAAAGAGATGAAAAAAGAGACAATTTGGGAATATTTTGGTGTAAAACCAAAGAATCCCGATCAAGTAAGTGTGGTAGGAATTGATTTTGGGGCAGGAGAATTAACCGCTTGTCTGGCTACTTTGCGGTATGGAGAACTTGGGTTAGAGGATTTGGCAGTGGATAATTACAATACCAAATGGGCTTATACGGCATATAATGATGAGCATAAGATTATTGGAGAAGAAGTGATAAAATATCCAGAAGAGATTTATACCAATTTTAAAAAGAATCCAGAAGATGCAATGGAGCACTATGGGGCTTGGTTAGAGGGCGGACTTACGTATCAGTATCTAATGGAAAAGACCTTCTTTTGTCTGATTCGAAATCTTTTGAAGAATAAGATTATTTTGGGAGACTGCAGGGGATTGAAAGAGAAAGAGATATTTTTATTTGTCGGACGTCCTTCCAGCAATGCCTGGGAAAGCTATGCAAAAGAGTATCAGAAGATTTTACAGAGAAGCCTGTCTGAGTTAGAAGCAAAGGCATGGGAGTTAGAGCCGGGAGTAAAAGTGAAGGTAAAACTTTCTGTTATTGTCTATTCGGAAGCAGAAGCGGCTATGGCAAGTGAATATTACCGGGAGGAAATGGATGCACAGGAGACGATTGTTGTAATTGACGGAGGCAGCAGTACATTTGACTGTGTAGTGGTAAAAGACGGAAGAGTACTTTGTGAGTACAGCCGTCAGGTTGGAGCCGGGATGATAGAAAAAAATATGTTTGATATCTGCCTTTTAGGGTTGGAAAAAGAGAGTGCAGGTATCTCTGTAGATCAGAGAAAAGAGAGACATAATGAAAAAGTTTCTATGATTGATTTTAATGAAGGCGTGCATACCATCGGACTGCGGAGAAAAAAGGAAGATTATTTTGGCCCGGACGGAACCCGGGCTTATGACGATAATCGCTATTCGATCTATATGAATTCTTCTAGAAAGCGATGGGATATCGATCAAGCATTTATGGATCGGGCAATCTATCAAATGCCGGTGCGGGTAGAGCGAAGCTATTTGGATGAAGAGGATGCTTTTGGAGGCAATCATACACAGGATTATCCTAGTTTTTGGCATGCGGTACAAGCTTTTGTAAAAGGGGCTAAGGCAAGATGTGTAGAAAGAGAAACCGGAGAAGAATTAAAGATTAATCGGATTATTCTAACCGGAGGTGCCACGGTAATGCCATTTGTACAGGAATTGGTACAGGAAGTCTTTCAGGTAGAGCAGAATCAGATTCAGTTGGAACAGCCGGCTCTTACAAGACGGTTTTCGGTATCAAGAGGACTTGCCTATATGGGATATGTGGAACTGACAAAATTTCAGGAACTAATCCAGATCAAACGGCATATGCAAAAGAGATTGGAGGCTGTACAGGGAAAAATAAGTGCACAGATTCGTGCTACCTGCAAAGAAGAGATATGGAATGAAGTCTACAGAAAACAGATTGATCACTGGGTAGAAGACCCTTCTATGAAAACCTTATATGACTGGATTCAAATTACGTATCATATTCCGATTGATGTGGTAAGAAGTGATCTGGGAAAATTTATGGAGCAGGAGGGGATTATGGGAGAGTTTAATCAGATATTAAAAGAAAACTTTCATCGGCTGTTTCCAAAGGCAGATTGTGATTATCACTATATGATGGAACAGGAAGAGATCTTAACTGCATTTGAGGGGGAGTTAAAGCAGATTCAGATCTATCTGTTCGATCTGCTAGGTACCAAGCAAAAGATACGAAATCTGTTTGGATTTTTGGGGGCAAGAGAGATTAACTGGCATACGGAATTATTGGTAAGTGAAAAGATAAAGATTCGGGATCATATTAGAGAACATAAAAATGAAATTTTAAATAAATTAGGGGCACAGGTAGAAAAGAAAACACAGGAAGCTGTTTCTAGAATCTATACTACCATTCTCCAAAATATTTACCAGTCATTGGAAAACTATGTGGAAGGCTTAACGCCGTATTATGTAAGGGGTGCAGCAGATGTCAAGAATGGTAGAAATTGAAAAGCGGCTTTCTATGGTTATGGAAAAGCATAGACATATTGTCTATCTGGTGACAGAGGACAGAGCAATTTTGCAGTCTGTCTTTACACAGATGGCAGATACGATCAAAGGAATTCTGCAAAACAGCGTGGACGGGAGAATAGGAAAGATTTTGCAGACAGCAAATCGAGATGCTTTGTTCCGTGTGGCTGTAACCAATGGAGTATTGGTAGATGCTTATGAGATACTTCCATTGAAGGAACAGCAGTATATTCCAGAGAGAATTTTACACAGAGAAGAGAGTACTGAACGAGAAAAAGTAAATTTCCAGACTTATCCAGCATTTTTTTTATTAAATGACTTTCATATTATTCGGGAATCGACAGCCGCTCATTTTTTAAAACAGTTTCTATCGGCAGCGGAGAGAGAAGAACAGGAATATAAAAGATTTATATTATTATTTTTAATTAGTCCAATCTTAAAACTTCCAGAAGGATTTGAAAATGAGATGGAAGTGATTGATGTGCCGGAGATGGATGAGGAGGATATTCGAGAATATCTGTTAGCTGAAGCAGGAAAGGAATATACGAAGGAAAAGGGAACGATTTATCAGAAAAAAGCAGAGATTGATATAATTGATCAAAAGCGGATTCAGGAAGCAGTAAGAGACTTTAAGGGAATCTCTAACAGAGGAATTCAAGAGATTACTGCAGACTTGCAGGCAGAGTTTGGAAGCTTTTTTGGGCGATCCAAAGATAAAAGCGGAGCAGAAGAAAATCTAAATCGGATTCGGAAGGCAAGAAAAAGAAAAGTAGTCGAGTTAAAAAAGGAGGAGGCAAAAAGAGATTCTACAGTGACAATGAAAGAACCTGGCAGTTATGTAGCTGGAATGGAAGGACTTTTAAGCTGGATTGATGAGATAAAAGAAGAGTTTTTAGACTTAGAAAAGGCAAAACAGTTCGGAAATGAACCTCCTAAGGGCGTACTTTTAACTGGAGTGCCCGGAAGCGGAAAGACACAGGCTGCAAAAAAGGCAGCAGAACTTATGGGAGGAATAGAGGGAAATGTTCCTTTGGTACAGTTTCGGATGGACAACCTGCTAGGAGGATTAGTAGGAGATTCAGAGGCGAATTTTAAGCGGTGCAGAAAGCGGATTGAAGCATTGGCACCCTGTATTGTTTTAATTGACGAGATTGAAAAGACGTTTGATCAAAATAGTGAAAAGGGCAGTAATGATGTAAAGATGAATATTTTAACGGCACTGTTAGATTGGATGCAGGAAAATAAAAAGCAGATATTCTTTTTTGCGACCAGCAATAGTGTGGCAAATTTAAGACCGGAACTTTTGCGGGATGGACGTTTTGATATGCGATTTTGCGTTTTTATGCCTACTTATCAGGAGCTGGTTCAGATTTTTGAACTGCATATGAAAGAGGCACAGAATCGGGCAAACGGGAAGTTATATGGAGAATTTGACTATCAGGAGAGTGCACAAATCTTTTTAAAACAAATTACAGCTTATGCAAAAGAACAGAAAAAATATCTGTTCTATACCGGGGCAAATGTAGTAAATTTAATTACACTGACTAACCGCAGCTTAAAGAGACGGATGGAGCAAGAGAATCGAAGCGGAGCGATTTTACAGCGGGAGTTTCAGAGGGAACTTTTTCGGACAGCGACAGGGGGATACAGCCAGCCCTATGGTATTACAAACAGTCGAGATATTGTAGCTTTTTGGTTAAAGGCGTTAGAAAATCAGTATACCAATGCAGGGTGTTTGGATCTGTTTCCGTTCGCTGCCTATGACAGAGAGACCGGCAAATTTCGAAAAGAGGATTTGCCAAAGCGAACCAACGAATATGACGAATATTTGTTTCAGTGTATTTCTTATGAGATTGAAAAGGAGAGGAAGGCGGAAGATTTTGCATAATCGAAGTGTGCAAATAGAAAATTTTTTTTGCTATAATAGGATTTATCAGAAGGAGGTGAGGATCGAATGAGACTGACAGAAGCCCAAAAAGAAGAAGTGAATCAGATTCAAAGGCATCTGATTCAACAGATAGGAGAGCGGGAAGTAACAGTGGAATATACAGCGGCTGCCATGATGGAAGTCTGTGAAAACTTAGATTATGATATGGCAGTTTCGATTTGCCAGCGAATCTGGCAGGGAGCAGGAGAGTTGTATCGGCTTTGCAGGGAAGACGATGCCATAACAGAACCAGATTATGTGGAACGGATGCTGGATCGAATTACAGAGAAGATGAGCAGAGAGCAGAGAAAGGGATTCTTTTTGCTTGCTTTGGATTCTTTTGAAAGAGAACAAGAGTTTGGCTTTAATATGGGAAATCGGGCAGTAAAAACAGAGCAAGAGTTAAAAAATTTGCTTTCGAACCGGATACGAGTGTTTGCGGAAGATGTGGCATGGGAGATGGCAAATATAGCACAGGAGCCTTGTTTTCAGCAGCAGAATAGGGATGTTTCGCTGAAACAGAGGATAGCGAAGGAAGATGCTTTTTTATTTGCCGTAGCGGTTTATCTTGCCGGATTAAATGGGGTGCTTCCCCAGGAGTTTGGAGAGTATCCAGAATTGCTTGGAATCTGTTCTGCTGTACAGATGGTATTGTATACTTGCTGTGAAGGGTATAAAACAGAGGTCTGGGAGAATGGGTGGCTGGTATCGGATATGGTATCTGGTATAATCTGTGCAGCGTTCGGAGCGGTTCTTATGTTGACTTCTTCTGTAGTGGGAATAGCGGCGGAGTCGATATTATTTGCTATGGAATTTAGTCAGATTGGGTTTTTAATCAGTATTTTTTCTTCGACAGCACTTTATATCTGGTTTATAGCGGGTGGTTTGATGTTTGCCGAAGGTCTTGGAACCGTACTGGCATTGTGTATGAAAAAGATTAGGGAGAAACGGCAGCAAAATCGTGCAGAAGCTGTCTTTTCGGAAGAAAACGGAGCGGTGAAAACGGAGTGGAGAAATCGAAGAGATACAGAGGATGAGGAGAGCCGTGCAAAAGTGATGCCAAATGGAGTATAGATTTGGCGGTAAAGGGAAAGATAGGGAATTATTTGTCAATGTGAGAATAGGAGGAGACTATATGAGCCGAAAGATTACGGAAAATGAAATTAAGATGCTGCAGGAACTGACAGCAGAGATTAAAAGTGAAGTGAATGAGGAACTTTCTTTGGAAGAGAATATGCGGATTTCTCTTGCAAATCGGGTAGAAAATATTGATGAAGAAAAGGCTGTAGAGGAAATCTGCAGTGGAATTCAGAAGTTTGAAGATATATTGGAGCAGTTGGATCAGAAGGAAGATCGGAAGGCTTTTTTAGTAGAGATATTAAATCAGTCTAAATTAAATGAGAAAACGGTGCAGGAACAGTATGAATTTTTGGCTGGGGTAATGGAGAATTTTGCAAAAGAAGCGGCTGAACATCCAGAATATGATTTAGAGGAATTGGAGAGTTTTTGTATTAAGAAGGACGGAGAGATTACGGTAGAGGACTTAAAGCAGTTAAAGGAATTGGTAGCGGAGTATTTGGATGAGTTTTCTTTGCTGCATGAGGATACCGAGGTGTTTGACGGATTTTTTGATACAATTGGGAGAGAGGCATGCGAAAAGATAGAGAAGATTTATGAGAATCCGAATGAGAAATATTATATGGCTTTGGCTGTTTATATTCTTCAGATGCAGGGAAAATTGGAATCGCTTTCTTCTGGAATGGGGGCACGGGAAATCGGAGCGGCTGTAGCAGCGTTTTTTGCTTCTTTTAAGGCAAAGCTGGATGGATTTTTAGGGAAGATTCCTTGGGATAAGGTTCTGGAGATATTAAAGAAAATTGCGACTGCTGTAATGACTGTGTTTCTATGTGTTGCGGTAGCAGTGATTGTATTTAAGGTGCAGAAGGTGGTCTTTTTCTTGGCAGCAGCAGTGCTTGGATATGGGGTAATTGGAATCTTGGCAGCAGCGGCACTTTCGGTTGGATGCGGGGTTAAGACGGTGGATTGGCTGATTGGGATGAGAGATCGGACAGTTGAGGTGCTGACGGATGTAAAGGATTTTGTTGTGGAGAAATATGGGGTAGTGAAGAAGTGGATTTTGGAGACGGCACTTCCGGCTTTGAAGGAATTTTGGCAGAAGATGAAGGAGAAGGTAGATTGCTATGTGAAGAAGTGGCAGACTAAAAAACCGGATACAGATGAGGCGTTTGTTGAGTTTGAGCTGGAGGATGATGTTACGGTAGAAGCGTAGATAGGGATATAGTAGGATATGGTAGTCAGGGCGTTTGCATGATAGGGTATATTATGTTGGAAATAGTGGTTAGGTTTGGGGATAATGGTGGTCAGGACGTTTGTATGATAGGGTGATTCTTTGCTGGGGCCGTTTGCACTAAGGCTTCCTCGCAGCGGACACATAAGGCACGAAAAGACCGTGCCTAAGTGCCGGCGGGAAGCAATACCCCTGCAAAGATTCACCCTATCATACAAACTGTTTGTTTTGACCAGAAGTGTTATTTTGTCAGTTAAATTGTATGTTTAAAATTTTAGATCTCTTGTTGGTGAATGATGGTATTGAAACAGGCTGGATATTTTTCTTGGAATGTTTGCAGATATTCTTCTGACGATTGTTTAGATTTAGGGGAATAAAGTTGAAGAATGGCTGCCTGTTCAAATAGTTGTTTTGCTAAAGAGAGATTTTTTTGTTTGTAGTAGTAAACGGCTTTTTCTTCTAGTAAAATATATAGGGAATTGGAATATGAAAGGCGTTTGCAGATATTGATTGCTTCATCTAATAAGGAAAGACTGTTTTTGGTGTAACCTATGGTATGCTGAATATATAATAGATTTGCTATGACCATACAGAAAAGTGCAATATGAAAATGGTAGTGCTGGTGAATAGCAGCATTTAAAAGTTTGGTATATGGGTGTAAATAGTCGATTAAGTAGAGGAAGAGAGAATTAGCATCTAGAAGATGATCTTGTTTAGAGTAATTGGCAGCAATACAATTGATAAGAGCTAATTCAATATTAGAAAAAGAAGGATTTTTTTGAGTCATAATGTTAGATTCTGTGATAGAAGGATATTTTACTTGTAAACCTTGTAAAGCATATTGAATTGCTGTTTTGTAGTTTTTTTGACGAGACGCATAGCAAGAAAAGGCATACTGTAAGTATTGGAGAGGATATCCAGAGCGAAAGTCAGGTAAGTCTTTCCATTCCTGGGCATAGTGATAGGCTGTTACAATATCGGAACGACCGATTATTTCACTTAATAATTCTAGTTTTTTGTAAGTATCAATGGAGCCTGCCTGACACATATCTTGATGACAGGAGTAGATATCTACTTTTAATCTTTCAGATAATTGGAGTAAAATATTTGTAGTAGGAGAACAAAGGTTTTTTTCTAAGTTATAAATATATTTAGCAGAGCAGATATCTTTTGCTAATTGTGTTTGTGTTAGATGATTTTGTTTTCTTAAGTAGCGAATAGTGGTACCTATTTGTATAGAAGATTGAAACATAATAAAGACCTCCTTTTTTATTATTAATTATATTTTAATAGGAAAGGAAGATAAAAGCAATTATATTTTTAATTTAACCTCATCAAGGAAGTTCCCTGTTTCTAAACCGCTAAGGCGAAAGCGGTGGGTTGGGACTTCCTTGTTTCAGTGGGAGTGTAGACTCCCACTGAAGAGCTGTGATAGTAGCTATGAGGTTATGAGCAAGTAGCGAAGCGGATTGCGAATATCTAATTTGACTATTTATTTTTACATTTTTAGGAAAAGTGATAGAAAATCGGAAGTATTGTTCTATTTACTTTTTCCATAAATTGGATTATGATTAAGGTGTTAGAACAGAATCTGGTGAATGAACTAGCAAAAAATAAAGACAGGAGAATTTTAAAATGTGGAAAAAAGAATGGCAGTTCTATTGAGTGCGATGATGTGTCTTAGTTCTATTAGTTATAGTAAAGCAGATAATATAGATTCAGAAATTGAATTATATAATTCTAGTGGGCATACTGAGGAAATGGATGTTAAAACATCTAATGGAGAAGAGAGAGATTATTTTAAAGCAGATAATGGCATAGAAATGATGGTAAATGAATCAGGAAGTAGTGTGGAAAATGAACTGCAAAAATTAATTCTTATGTATAAGAATGAATTAGAGCTGGTTCAAGAGCCTGAGGAAATTGAAAAATTAGAGGATTTGATTAATGTAACACAAGAGTTGTTAGAACAGTATGTGAATAGTTCCAATGAAATATCTCCGTATGGTATTTATCATCCAACATTATCTACTGCTGTTACAAGTGTAATAGCATGGTTTTCGTCAAATGGTTACTATCTTGCATCAGAATTATTATCTCATGCGGTATCAAATGATGAAAAGTATTCTCTGTATATTCCACGTTATAGGGATAGAGTATTTTCTTCAAGTGTATATAAAAAAATTAAGGCGAGTACTTCTTTGAGTGGGAGCGATGCTTTTCCAAATTCAGGAAATACTGTGGATAAAGATTTATATTATGCTATACATGCTTTTGATTATACGAAAGATAGCCCTCATGGAAGAGTAAGTATTACAGATACATATAATTTTGATTATGGTGATTATTCAGGAATTGCACAAGCAGCGATTAATACGATGTGGGAAGCACAAGAGTTGGGAGTATTGGTTCCTTTTAAGATATTGATTAAAGATTAAACTGTGAAAAATTTTCGGCAAAAATAGATGTTTTGAATAGATAGTTGGATGAGATAAAAGAAGTCTTTTTCTTAAAAAAGTAAAAGGCTTCTTTACTAATTTTAGTTATATTAATTGATAGAAATTGAATAACAGAAACGCTACGAGGTATGATAGAATAAAATTAAAAATAAAATATTTACGTTTATAATTAAAGGAGTTAAAATGAATAAAGGAGATTGATAAAATTTATTTTTAAATTGAAATTGGTATTTAAGAAAGGTGGAAGATTGAGTGTCAACTACCCATCACCTAAAGGGAATGGGCTTGTAACTGCCCAGTCGTAGTAACGGCGTAAACCTCCGACTTTTTACCCCAATATGCATTGCTGCCTAAAGTGGCGTTACATTATAGGGTGGCTGACAACACCTTTTCCAACAAAGATATACTCTATGTAACTGTATCAGGTACGAAAACTTCCCATGCGATACAGCTGGTTTCTGGTACGTTTCAGATTTTACATGAACAACGGTTTGTGTGAAAAACTTCCTATCTTAACTTTTCAAAGTACAAAGAGTGCCTTCCGAGCAATCGCTCCCAACGATTATATATATTGTAACATAATATCATGTTTTTTACAACTATTTACAAGGCTTCCTCCCACCGTCCAAGGCAGTGGGAGGAAGTCTATGACAAACGAAAGGAGTTATTTATGAAAAGAATAAAAATAATACATAGAATTAGTTTAATTATTTATTTAGTAATAATTTTAGGTATTTTATATAGTATTTTTACTGTAGTTCGCTTATTTCCTTCCACACAAGAAATGTATGAAGGAATTTGGAATATAAAATTACCGGATAATTTAGAGGTAGTTTATGATATACACACCCCTACTTCTTTTCATGGAGATGGAGAGAGGTATACGGTTTTTAAAGTACAAGAAGATTTTATTATGCGAGAGAATAGAAAAGGACAAAATGATTATAAAAAAAGAGAAGAACAAGAAAAATTTGCATTAGGAATATTAGAATTGCTGGATGTTTCACCAGAAGAAAGACCAAATTTTAATAACTATTATGTATGGAAAGTACACACAAAAGAAAGTGATAAGTTATTAATGATGTATTTTGCGGATAATCATTGTTTTTATCTTTTTCAGCATTTACAGTAAGAAAATAAAATGCCATCTTTAGCAGAAAAAAGAAACGAAAACATAAATTATGGAACAATATAGCCAGAATAAATCGGGTTTTTGCTGTGACTTCGGAGGAAAGTTAGAAGCTCTTAGACTTCTGCCGATCCATTAGGATTTTTTGCCATTCTTGAATGGCAAAAAAAGGGGTGTGTTTAGCCCGCCGTACGGGCGAATTGCACCCCGTTCCGTCCGGTTGGATGCACCTATCTTCAGAAGTCTTAGAGCTTCTACTTTCTGGAGAGCGGAACAGCGAAAATCCGATTTATTCTGGCGTCCTCTTTGGAAATCTTTTTATTTCTATCCATTATCTTAGATAAACTCTTATCAATAACATTCAAAAGTAAATTTATACAGCTCTTTCTTTTATTTGTTCTTGCACAAATGAAAAGTTATAGGTATAATAACAAAATAACGGCTCTTTTTTATTTTGGATATCGGGATTTTTTAAGAAAAAGTTTTTAAAGATAAAAAAGTGGTTGCATTGTGAAAGTAAGTATGATACTATCTCTCTAGTAAAAACATGTGTATTTGTATCACATACACAAAGAGGATCTTATCATACCGCAGATATCTATATAGAAAGGATAGATATTGAAAAAAGGGGAAATCAATATGTCGGATAAGTACTTTGTAGTGAAGCAAAAGGCCGTTCCAGAGGTTCTTTTAAAGGTAGTAGAGGCAAAACGTTTGTTAGAATCAGAAAAAGTAATGACCGTTCAAGAGGCAACGGAGGCAGTCGATATCAGCCGAAGTTCATTTTATAAATATAAAGATGATATTTTTCCTTTTCATGATAATGCCAGAGGAAAGACCATTACTTTTGTTTTGCAGATGGAGGATGAGCCCGGGATTTTATCTACAGTGCTTCGTACAATTGCAGAATATCATGCCAATATTTTAACCATTCATCAGACTATACCGATTAATGGGATCGCTTCATTGACATTAAGTGTAGATATTTTAACGTCTACAAAGGATTCTTCGGAGATGATTGAAAAGATTGAAGGACTGCAGGGGATTCACTACTTAAAGATTTTATCAAGAGAATAAATAATAGATAAACGATATAAAAATAGCAATCAAGGATTGGAAAGGGAGCAGGGCAGAAAAAATGATAAATATAGCGGTTTTAGGTTATGGTACAGTCGGTTCGGGAGTGGTAGAAGTGATTCATACCAATCATGAAAGCATTGCAAAAAAGGCAAGACAAGAGATAGTAATTAAATATGTATTGGATTTGCGGGATTTTCCGGGGGATCCGATTCAGGAAAAAATTGTTCATGATTTTAATATTATATTAAAAGATGAAGAGATAAAAATTGTAGTAGAAGTAATGGGCGGGGTAGAACCGGCATACACATTTGTAAAGAGTGCATTAGAACATGGAAAAAGTGTAGTAACCTCCAATAAAGAATTGGTAGCAAAACATGGCTCGGAGTTGATTGCTTTAGCAAAAGAGAAGAATTTAAACTTTTTATTTGAAGCAAGTGTAGGAGGGGGAATTCCGATTATCCGTCCTTTAAATCAGTCATTAACGGCAGACGAAATCTGTGAAATTACCGGAATTTTAAATGGAACCACGAATTATATTTTAACAAAAATGCGGGTAGAGGGATCGGACTTTGACGAGGTATTAAAAGAAGCACAGGCTCTTGGATATGCAGAACGCAATCCGGCAGCGGATATTGAAGGATATGATACCTGTAGGAAAATTGCGATTTTGTCTTCTTTGGCTTTTGGCAGTCAGGTGGACTATGAAGATGTCTATACGGAGGGGATTACCAATATTACGGCTAAAGATATTTTATTTGCTGATCATTGCGGATATAGCATTAAATTGTTTGGAAGTAGTAAAAAGGTAGATGGAAAAATCTATATTATGGTGGCACCTGCTATGATTACCGAGGAAAATCCGCTTTATAGCGTAAATGGTGTTTATAACGGGATTTTTGTAAAGGGGAATGTATTGGGAGATATTATGTTTTATGGAAGCGGTGCTGGAAAACTGCCTACAGCAAGTGCAGTTGTTTCAGATGTAGTGGATGAGGTAAAACATATTGGAACCAATATTTTAACTACTTGGAGCAGTAAAAAATTAGAGCTTGCTAATATAAAAGATTCTAAAAAACAATTTTTTGTACGAATAAAAGGAAATCGTTCCGAGCGGACAGCAGAAATAGAGCAGATGTTTGGAACTGTGAATATAATAGAATTAGCAGAGGTAAAAGGGGAGTTTGCTTTTATTACCGAAGAATTGTCTGAAGCAGAATATACAGAAAAGGCAGAACAGATTTATGGCATTTTAAATCGGATTCGGGTATATCACTAAGGACTTTTAGGATAGGGTAAGTGAATAAAAAATGTTCTCACTTAAGCATAGCAGAGGCTGTTGTGGGAACATTTTTTATGCAGAAAGCTTGATACAGAGAGAAGAGCGATAAGGAGAAGCTATGTTATTTAGTTATAAAATTCCATATAGACTTTGAGGGCTTCTTTGTATTCAGCCATAAATTGATTGACAAACTCTACTCCTGCCATAGTATTTAAAAATTGATATACAACGAAGATTAGTACAATAATTGTGATTAAGATAACTGCACTTAATGAGATGCCGACAATCGCTTTTCCTTCCATTCGTTCACCGGGACGCTTTGAAACAAAGCCAAAGATAATACTTAAAAGGGACGTGATAAATGGAATGGGAATTAAAAATAAAAATCCTGTTATAACGGATATAATGCCTAAAATAAAAGAAGATTTTGCAAAACCGTTGGCTCGTTTTGGAGCAGGATTAGAGTAAGGGGATTGATAGCCGTTTTGGTTATAGGTATTTGGATTGTAGTTGTTTTGATTAAATTGATGATCGTCCATAAATGTTCTCCTTTTATTGATAATTGATAGTACAGGACAATTCCTGCTGCATCATGCAGAAAGATTTTATTTGCTGTTGTACAGAACAGTAATTTTATTCTGTAACGAAAGATAGTATAACATGAATTGACAGAAAGTACAATGGATACTTGATAGCATAGGAAAATTTGTGTATAATCTAAAATGGAGAAAAGGACAGGACGGCAAACAAAAGTTGCTTTTAAAATAAAAAAAGTGAGGAAAATTTGAAAGATGGATATTTTTGAAGTAATGACACAGGAACTTGGCGTAAAGAAAAGTCAAGTGGAGACAGCCGTACAGTTAATTGACGAGGGAAATACCATTCCGTTTATTGCCAGATATCGGAAAGAGATGACAGGCTCTTTAAATGACGAACAACTTCGTGCACTTGGAGAACGTCTGGTTTATCTTAGGAATCTGGAGGAAAAAAAGCAGCAGGTTCTTTCTACAATAGAAGAACAGGGAAAATTGACAGAGGAATTAAGGCAGCAGATTGAAGAGGCAATGACACAAGTTGTATTGGAAGATTTGTATCGTCCCTATCGTCCGAAACGCAGAACACGTGCTACGATTGCGAAAGAGAAAGGATTAGAGCCGCTTGCTGATTTGATTTTGCTCCAGACAATGGATCAGCCATTGGAGGGGTATGCAAAGGCATATCTTTCAGAAGAAAAGGAAGTACAAACGGTGGAAGAGGCGATTGCCGGAGCAAGGGATATTTTGGCGGAGAGTATTTCAGATCAAGCAGATTATCGGACTTTTATTCGAAGGGTTACAATGGAAGAAGGAAAAGTAACTTCTGCGGCAAAGGATGAAAAAGCAGAGTCTGTTTATGAAATGTATTATCAGTTTGAAGAGCCAGTAAAGAAGCTGGCAGGACATCGAGTGTTGGCTTTAAACCGAGGGGAAAGTGAGAAATATCTGACTGTAAAGATAGAAGCACCCCAGGATAGGATTTTGCAGTATCTGAAAAAACAGATCATAAAGGCAGAGAATCCATATACAACCCCTGTATTAGAAGCGGCAGCCGAGGATAGTTATCACCGTTTGATTCAGCCTGCAATTGAGCGGGAGATTCGAAATGACTTAACAGAAAAGGCGGAGGACAGTGCAATTAAAGTGTTTGGAAAGAATCTGACACAGCTTTTAATGCAGCCTCCGATTGTCAATCAGGTTGTGCTTGGATGGGATCCGGCATTTCGTACCGGATGTAAACTTGCTGTAGTAGATCCGACAGGAAAGGTATTAGATACTACTGTTATTTATCCGACAGCTCCTCAGAATAAGACAGCAGAGGCAAAAGCAGTTTTGAAAAAGTTAATCGAGCAGTATCAAATTACGCTGATTTCGGTCGGCAATGGAACAGCGTCAAGAGAATCGGAAATGGTAATTGTGGATTTGTTAAAGGAGTTAAAAAGACCCGTGCAGTATGTGATAGTAAATGAGGCAGGTGCTTCTGTCTATTCTGCAAGTAAATTGGCAACGGAAGAATTTCCGAATTTTGATGTGGGGCAGAGAAGTGCTGCTTCTATTGCACGGCGTTTGCAGGATCCGCTTGCTGAGCTGGTAAAAATTGATCCGAAGTCGATTGGAGTAGGACAGTATCAACATGATATGGATCAAAAGAAGCTAGGGGAGGCGTTAAATGCTGTAGTAGAGGATTGTGTCAATCATGTAGGGGTGGATTTGAATACTGCTTCTGCCTCGCTTTTAGAATATGTATCTGGTATTTCTAAGACAGTTGCAAAAAATATCGTTGCTTATCGGGAGGAACAGGGGAAATTTACAAAACGTTCTCAGCTTTTAAAAGTAGCAAAACTTGGTCCAAAAGCCTATGAACAGTGTGCAGGATTTTTAAGAATTCCAGACGGAGAGAATCCCTTTGATGCGACAAGCGTGCATCCAGAAAGTTACCAAACCGCAGAAAAATTGATGGAACGGTTGGGTTATTCAAAAGAAGAGTTAAAAAAGGGAGGCTTAAAAGGAATTCGAAAGAAACTATCAGATAAGAAAAAACTTTCAGCCGAGTTAGAAATAGGAGAGATTACATTAGAAGATTTGATAAAAGAATTAGAAAAGCCAGCACGAGATCCAAGAGAGGAGATGCCAAAGCCGATTCTTCGGACAGATGTATTGGAGATGAAAGATTTGCAGCCGGGAATGGTTTTAAAGGGAACGGTTCGAAATGTCATTGATTTTGGGGCATTTGTGGATATTGGGGTACATCAGGATGGATTGGTGCATATTTCTCAGATAACAGATCGGTTTATTAAACATCCGCTTGAAGTGGTCAGCGTTGGGGATATTGTAGATGTGCAGGTCATGTCGGTAGATTTGGCAAAGAAACGGATACAGCTTACCATGCGGATTGAGCAGATAAAAGATCAAATAGGACAGCATAGGGATGGAGGTTATAACTTATGAAAAAAATGTTTACCAAAAGGTTATTTATTTATATGATTTTTGCTTTGCTGGTTACAATAACTTTTATCTTCGTTTTTCAGACGTTTAGTGAACAGAGAGAGAATACGTTATCGAGTGAAGAAAAACTGGAGATGGTAAAAGCAAGATTGGTAAGTAATGAAGCAGAAGTATCAAAAATGACCAATAATCTCAGTGAAAATAATTTGGTAAAAACACGTGCTTTTGCTGATATTTTGGCTTTAGATCCAACTGTATTGGGAGATATAAACAAGCTCGAAAAACTTTGTGAAAGATTGATGGTAAATGAACTGCATGTGATCGATGAAAATGGTATTATTGTCTACAGCAGTCTGGAAAAATATGTTGGCTTTGATATGAAAAGTGGGGAACAGTCGGGGGCATT
>CAJUEI010000019.1 GCA_910585255.1 uncultured Lachnospiraceae bacterium | reverse complement strand
AGAAGATGGCAAAAATCCTAGTGGATCGACAGAAGCATAAGACTTTCTAACTTTCCTCCGAAGTCACAGCCAGAAGGGATCGCTTCCCCACTCTGGCTGTCTTTTTCTGCCGGTACGTTTTAGATTGATTCATTTATCCATAGAGGAAAATGGATTTTTATTGTTAGAAGATAATAAAAAAGGATTGTTTTATTTATTATTATAGGTGGGGTGTATTTGATTTGTTTAATTAGATAAATTTATGGTGTATGTCAAGAACACCCGTGACTTTAGTCATGGGATGAATTGATATTTAGAAGTTATAAAGGTTTTAATTTGTTAGTAATATTAGAATGTTGTTATGTTTAATAATGAAAAACTTATTGGAGGAAATAAAAAATGTTATGTTGTAAAGAGTGAAATTTTTGGTTTTTAGTTTGGTTAAATGTTTTCGGTAAATTTATATTATTAATAATTTATAATGTATATTGATTTTATGATAAATATAAATTATAATAGCGAGTATAAGAAGATGATAGAGCAATAATTTTCAAAAAATTTATGGAAAGTGCGTAATATTTAGATAGGAGAAGAGAAAATATATAAAAAATATGAAGGAGAATTGGGGAAAATGTAGTTAATTTTTAAAGTCCAATAAAGGATAGCCCGATAAAATAGGGTATTGAAACAGTAGACTCAACATATAAATTAAAAATGGGAATAAAGGATAGCCCGATAAAATAGGGTATTGAAACTTTAATTTTAAACCAATTAAAGAATCTTTAAATAAAGGATAGCCCGATAAAATAGGGTATTGAAACTCCCGCACATTCGGCATATCCCAGTTGAATAATAAAGGATAGCCCGATAAAATAGGGTATTGAAACTAGCGGCTACAGCATAGCTACTAAATAAAAAATAAAGGATAGCCCGATAAAATAGGGTATTGAAACGGAGAAGGTCTTGTTAAAAGATTTTATGGAATAAAGGATAGCCCGATAAAATAGGGTATTGAAACTGAGGTTTTTAAAGCTTTTAGTGATGACAGAATAAAGGATAGCCCGATAAAATAGGGTATTGAAACAGCGTATTCGAACAAAAACACTGCTTTAGAATAAAGGATAGCCCGATAAAATAGGGTATTGAAACTGGGGACACCCACGCCAACCGATACTACGCAATAAAGGATAGCCCGATAAAATAGGGTATTGAAACCTTCCTGATTGACTATTATTAATGATTGTAAATAAAGGATAGCCCGATAAAATAGGGTATTGAAACGGGATTGATTGATTTGTTAGTGAAGAAAGGAATAAAGGATAGCCCGATAAAATAGGGTATTGAAACACTACTATATATTTTAAACCATAAGGTGCAATAAAGGATAGCCCGATAAAATAGGGTATTGAAACAAAAGGTAATAAGCCATTAATTGTTATTGAAATAAAGGATAGCCCGATAAAATAGGGTATTGAAACCTAATGTTTCTTCTTCACTCATCTTAATTTAATAAAGGATAGCCCGATAAAATAGGGTATTGAAACCCAAAACGGAACCCCTGACAAACATAAGCAATAAAGGATAGCCCGATAAAATAGGGTATTGAAACTCCCAAAGTAGTTTTATTGCCTTGTTGAAAAATAAAGGATAGCCCGATAAAATAGGGTATTGAAACCATTGTACCTGTGATACTGTTAATAGAATAAATAAAGGATAGCCCGATAAAATAGGGTATTGAAACCGCATGGCTTCCACAAGTCTCACTCCAAGGAATAAAGGATAGCCCGATAAAATAGGGTATTGAAACGAGTATCCGATCATTGATAGCCATGATCACAATAAAGGATAGCCCGCTAAAAAGGGTATTGAATTGGAAGGAAAATAGTGGTAGAATTGGAGGAGAATAAAGGAGAGGCAAATAGAAAATGGATTTGATGTGGAATGAGTTGTATCAAGCGGCGAAAGCGGTACAAAGAGAAAGAAAATTATCTGATTATATAGAAGCAGGAGGTGTGGCTGCTGCGGTAATGTCTGCGTCAGGAAAAATATATACAGGAGTTTGTATTGATACTTGTTCTACATTGGGGATTTGTGCGGAGAGAAATGCAATTTTTAATATGATAACAAATGGAGAACAAGAGATTAAAAGAGTTCTTGCAATTATGCCAAATGGAAAAACGGGTGCTCCATGCGGGGCTTGTCGGGAATTGATGGTTCAGCTTATGCCGAATGATTATCAAAAGATTGAGATACTTCTGGATTTTGAGACGCAAAGGGTACTCACTCTTGGCGAGCTTACTCCTGAATGGTGGATATAATAAAAAAGGATTATTCTATAAAAAAAGGAAATTCTATAAAAATGGAAATAGATAAGAATATACAAATAGAGTCAAAACAAGAACCGGAACAAGAGAGTATATTTTCTAGAGAACAAAGGCAAGAAAATTTGATACCGGAAGAATTAAAGCAGGAAACGTTAGAACAGAGGAAAATTTCAAAGGAGACGAATTTTCAGGTTCGCTTTTCTGTTTTAAATTTTACGCTTTTTATGTTAGAGGATGTAGTTCTTCCAGAGAGAAAGGAAGTTGTGCTTCGAGGCGGAATAGGGGATATGCTGTTAAAACAATATTGTGTTCGAAATGCAGATTGTGCTTCCTGTGATTTTATCTGCTCTTGTCTGGTACAGAATTTTATGTATGCAAAGTATAAAAAGAAACCAAAGTTTGTAACAACAGGAGAAAGTATAGGGTATGTTTTAAGTGCGGAAGAGAGAAAGACGCATTATAGAGAAGGAGACTATCTGCATTTTTCATTGACTTTATTTGGAGATGTGATTGCTTATTTAAACCCTGTAGTGCAGACTGTTTATCTGTTAGGACAGTATGGAATAGGGGAGAGCCGGGCTAGATATCAGATAGAAAAGATTCAGAATCGATATGGAAATGATATTTTAAATAATAATTCTATATATTATAAGAATTATTTAATTGAATTATTGTCAGATTATATAGAGGAACGAAAACAGCAGTTACAAAAGAATCATTTAGAGACAAACTATCGGATTTTTTTTAATAGTCCGCTTTCTATAAAGTATCAAGGTGAATTTATTCGGAAATTCGATATTCGGGCTATTTTAAATGGAATAACAAGAAGAATTTATATGTTGGAATGTTTTGAAGGCAGAGAGTGTACAGAAAAAAAGTTCTTAGAAAATTTCCCCATTATTTTAAAACAAAATATTAGAGTATTCGATGCACAAAAATATTCTTCTAGAACAAAACAATATATGCCTCTAAAGGGAATTTCAGGTGAAATTGTATTGGATCACATAGAAGAAGAAATGTTAGAGTATTTATTAGCCGGAGAAATTACGCATATCGGGAAAAATACCCGATTGGGTTTTGGAAAATATAAGATAAAATAAAAGCTGCATAGTATACAGAAAGAGGAAGAAAGATGGAGAAAAAGTGTTTAGCGATTTTAGAAGTTTCTCAAAAACAGGCATTTATTTTTTCGAGTAATAAATTGCAGGATAATGTTATTAATTCAGCGATTATTGCGTGGGTAACACATCCAGAATTTTTTGAAGAAGTGATTGCTGATCGGTCGATTTATTCTGAAGAAATAAATTTTGCATATGCAGGAGGAGGACATGCCGTATTAATATTTGATACAAAGGAACAGGCAAAAGAATTTGTATGGAGAATTACGGGATATATTTATCGAACGTACAGCGGACTGGAAATGTTTGCAAAGATATTGGAGTGTGGAGAAAAGATTGGAAAAGAAGAGTTAGAGCTGCTTTCAAAAGAATTGGGAAAGAAAAAATCGAATCGCCAAACGGCATTTCATCAAGGCAGTTTTGGAATAGAAGACAGAAAAAAGAAAGAAGAGAAAAAAACGGTTTCTTTTGATGGAAGGATAGCAGAGATGCCGAAAAGAGAAAAAGAGATCGATGACGAACTGACACCAGAAGGGTTTAGGACAACAAAATGGTTGGAACGTCGTGGAGGCAGGGAGGGAATCGCTAATTTTATAGCGGTGATTCATATTGATGGAAATAGTATGGGAAAACGTGTAAAAGATTTTCAGAGTTCATTGGAGGGAAAAGACTGGGAAACATATCGAGAAAAATTTAGAGAATTTAGTGACTCTATAGATAAAAATTTTAAACAGGCTTATAAGGAAATGGCGGATGAAGTGGCAGATGCTATTAGGAAGGAAGAGCTGACAGAATTAGAGCTGGAGGGAGAGGATTTTCCAATTCGGCGGATTATTACAGCAGGAGATGATATTTGTTTTATCACAGAGGGCAGAATTGGTTTGGAGTGTGCACGGATTTTTATAGAAAAATTGGTAGAAAAGGGATCCGATCAAGAACATTATGCTGCCTGTGCCGGAGTAGCAATTGTGCATCGGAAATATCCGTTTTATCGTGCCTATGAATTAGCAGAAGAATTGTGCAGCAATGCCAAGCGGTTTATTGCAAATACGTATGCCAGTCTTCATACAGATACAGAAGCAGCGAGGAGCGATTCAGCAAAAGAACAGAAGAAAAGAACGATGGACAGTGCGGAGGTCTGTGCAAATGTCTGTGCAATCGATTGGCATATTGAATATGGAGAGATGAAGGACGGATTAGATGAGATTCGAAGCGGATATCAGACAATAGAAAAAGAAGGAGAGGAACGGCAGCATTTAGAACTTCGTCCTTATATTTTATTAGATCCGAAAGGGCTGTTAAAAGGAGAAGCTTTTCGCAGCTATCAAAATTTCAAAAAATTAATGCACCAGATTCAGACAGGAGACATCGAGTATGCCAGAGGAAAATTAAAGGAGTTTCGATCTTATCTAAAAGAAGGAGAAACGGCTGCTGCCCATTATATAAAATCAAAGCGGATAGATGATATTGAACTTTTTGGTTATCAGGATATCTTTACTGATATGGATTGTAGTAAAGTTGGAACTGGCAGCTCTTTAGAGAGAAAGACATTTATCACAACAGCGGATAAGAAAAAACACTGCCTATATTTTGATGCAATCGAGCTTTTTGATCTATTTATTCCGATTGAAATAAGGCTGACGCAATCCCACTGACTTTAGACAATGGGTAGTTCACAGATAGAAGGATGGGAGAATAAGGAATGAACATTCAGATGACATTACTTTCAGATGCAGTATTTGGAAATGGGATGAGAGTGCCAGGAGGAGAGGATATTTCAATTTTAACAGATGAAGAAGGATTTCCTTATTATAAAGCGACTTCTTTTAAAGGGATTTTTCGGGAAGAAATGGAGAATCTTTTGGAGTGGCAGGGAATTTTAGAGAAAGAACGAGCAGGCAGATTGAAGAGAATGTTGGGAACAAGCGGAGATCATCAGCTATCTATGGAAGGAAAACTTCGATTTGAAAATTTTACACTCTCCCATACGGTAAAGGAACTGGTAAAAAGAGAAATCGGAGACGACAGAGAAGCTATTTTACGGGCATTTTCTTATCTTCGTACTTTTACTGCCTTGGAAGACAATGGTATGATAAAAGAGAAAACATTGAGAAGCTGCCGTTGTCTGAAAAAGGGATTGATTTTTTATGGAAGAATTGACTGTGAAGAAGACGATCAAGAATTTGTACTGCAGGTTTTATCCCTGATTAAGTGGGTTGGAACCATGCGGAACAGAGGGTTTGGTCAGGTAAAATTAGAGCAGCGATAGGAGGGGGAAGAGGAATCGTGTATATTCGATATATATTAAAAAATATAGAACCGCTTCGCATTACAGATGACAGCACCAGTCAATATGGGCAGATAGATACTCTGACTTATATTCCAGGAATGACGATTCGTGGTGCAGTTATTCAGGCATTGGCAGAGAAATGGGAACGGAAAGAAGAAAATTGGGAACAGATAAGAAGGACGCTTTTTTCAGATCGAGTTTCTTTTTTCAATGCTTATCCGATGGGCAGAAAGAAAGAACCAGAGGGAAAAGAAGATAGAGAAATTGAATTGATTCCCTCCCCAAAAGGATTTTGTGAAAATAAAGAATCGATAGAAGAAGAGAAAGAAATTACAAATACATTAAAAGGGGTGAAAGAGGAAGCGGGAGGTTTAAAGAATGCATCATTAGGAAGATACTGTTATATAGATAAGCAAACAATTTTCTTTTCTAATGTCGAACGAAGCGGTGATATGAGAATTGCAATCCCAAATGCTGTGCAGGAAAAAGAGATGTTCCGCAGCCAGTATATGCTGCAAAATCAGAAATTCTGCGGTTATATTGCAGTAGAAGATCTGGAGTTAGAGAAAAAGATTTTGTCAGTATTTGATCAGGGATATTTTTTGCTTGGAAATGGGCGTTCTGCAGGAATGGGAAAATGTGTTATAACAGAAAAAGAAGAAGTAACCAAGCTTTCTTATCAGCAGTATAATCTGCAGAAAGAAAAAGAGGGAATGTGTTATCTCTATCTTTTGTCTAATTTAGTTATGCGGAATAAAAATGGAGAATTGACAGGAATTGATATTCCCACATTGGAAAAACAGTTAGGAGTCGAGCAACTGCGAATAGAACGGTGTGCTGTTTCCACCTTAAAAAGCAGGGGGTATAATCGACTTTGGAATACGAAATTGCCGGAAATGACCATGTATGAAATGGGAAGTGTATTTCAGCTTTGCTATCAAGGAGTAATAGGGCAGGAAAAGGCTGCGGAATTATTAAAAAAAGGAATTGGAATCCGCAGAAATGAGGGATTTGGAAAAGTACTTATTTTGGAAGGATATGAAGAATTAAAGAAAAAACATCGAATAGAAAAAGAAAAATATCAACTACAAAGGTATCAAAAAGAAAAATATCAAATAGAAGAATATCAGACAGAAAAATATCAAACAGAAGAATATCAAACAGAAGAATATCAAATAGAATCAGCTCAAGCAAAACAAGATCAAATAGGACAAGTCCAAATAAAACAAGATCAAACAGAAGAAGATCTAGTAAAAAAATCTAGAACAGGAACTCCACAAAAGAAATTATATGATTCAATAGAAAAAACAAAAGAGAGAAAAAAAGAATTATCAAAAGAAGAAGAACAAGTTCTTTTGATTGCAGCAAAAGGATATTATTTGGAAAAGTTAGAACAGGCAAAAAAGGATTATCTGATCAATCCTAACAATCGTAAGAATCCTATTTTAAGTAAAACATTAACAAGCAGTCAAATGGGAACGATTGCTTCCTATATCGCTGCTTTACAGTTTACGCCAAAACAAGCAGAAAAAGAATTGCTTTCTTATCTAGAACATGCTGCTGCAAAAGAAGAAGCCAATCGTGTACATACAGAGATACAGAAAAAGGCAGAAGTAAAAAAATGGATTGAAACCTTGTTTCAATCGGATTTAGATCAGTTTTTAGAAAGTGAATTCAAAGATAGAGCAGACATTATGGGAATAAAAAAGAAGGAATGTTTTACAGAAGAAGAGAGTTTAAGATGGAAATTAAAATTTTTGCTGGAAATGATTCGTTTTGCAAACAGGGAGGAAACAGACAATGGAGAGGGTACGCTATAGTCAGGTAGAAAAATATAGAATAGATGCCATTTGCAAAGAGCCGCTGCATATAGGAAGTGCCAATGGAGACAGAGAAGAAGTGCTGACCCATCCAATCGATCAGGTTCCTTTTATACAGGCTTCTAGTTTAGCCGGAGTATTTCGCAGTTGTTTCTGTCAGATATATGGAAAAAAAGAGACAGAACGGATATTTGGATATTCTTATTTTTCAGAAGAAGCAGAACAAAGCAGCCGAATTCGATTTACAGATGGTATTTTTCAAACGGAAACCATAAAAATCGAAATTCGTCCAAGATTAAAGTTAAATTCTGCTACAGGTACAGTAGATGCAAAGAAAAATAAAGGAACCTGGCAATATTCCGGGCAGAAATTTAATATGCAGTATGTGGCAGCAGGGGCAGAAGTTTCATTTACAATCTATTATTTTGGAGAGGAAAATGAAACACGGTTCTGCCAAGAATTTTTAACTTGTCTGTCTGCCATACAGAATGGAACATTGCAGTTTGGAGGACAAAAAAGCAATGGATGCGGTTACTTAGAGCTGCTGCAGGTCTTTTATCAGCATTATAATTTAAAAGAAGAAGCAGACCGAAACAGATGGATGCAGGAAGAAAACGAAGAGAAAAGTAATATCCAGAAACTGGATTTATCGGCACTGCCTTTAGCAAAAGGAAATCGGGCATTTGAGATTCAATTAGATGGACAAGTAGAGACGGAATTGTTAGTAAAGGGACTTGCGGTAACGGGGCATGGAAGGGATACACCAGATAGTATGAATATACAGAACGGAAAAAAGGAATTTATCATTCCGGCAAGTTCCCTAAAAGGAACGATTCGAAACCGAATCGAGATGATACAGGCATATAAACAGATCGATCCCAAGCAGATAGATATTCTCTTTGGAAAAGCTGCTTCGAAAGAAGAAGAAGGAAGGATGGGGCTATTTTGCTTTTATGACACCATAGTAAGAGAAGAAAAGAAAAACGACAATATTCAGATGAGAATTCGAATTGATAAATTTACAGGAGGTGCCAGAAGGGGAGGGCTGTTTAGTCAAAAAAATATCACAGGAAAAGTAACCATGCATATCGGGATTTTAAATGGAGAACAGGCAGATCAGGCATGTGCTTTGCTGATTTATGCCCTGCGGGATTTAGCAAATGGAGAAGTAGCCATTGGCAGCGGCTATGGGATAGGAAAAGGATTGATTCGGGTAGATCAAATCACTATTACAAATGACAGGGGAGAGATCGGCATATTGGATTTTCAAAAAGGAATGATACAAGATCCCAATCAAATTCTTTCAGCTTGTCTGCAGGCATTAGAAAAACAAAAAGGGGCATAATAGAATGGGATATCAGGTAAAAGAAATTTCTTTAGAAGAAGCGAAGAGAAAAGCAGAACAATATGTATATGGATTGGTTTATCTATTAGATGAGGTTTTGCTGGGAAAAATAGAGACTATAAAAGAGAAAATTTGCTGGGAAGATTGTATAGAAGCCCGTTTTTTTTCCGAACAGGGAGAATTGCATATCTTTGATTATAATGGAGAAGAAAGAGCTGTTTGTGTAGAGGAAACAGAAGAAACAGAACCCTATCAGAGCAGTTTAGAGAGAACCCATCCTCTTGCCGAAAAGTTTGGAAAGCAGAGGTTCCATACATTTCAGGTAAAAGAATATCTAGGCTGTGATGAGGATGGACAGGTAACCGTTTTATTAACAAGACTTGTCGGATTAAAATAGGGGGTTACTATGAGCGAAAATAATTTGGATCTTAGCAGACTTTTAAAAAAGTACGGAAAAAAAGAGACAACAGAAAGAGAAACAATACAAAAGGAGAAACATACTATTAAAAAACCGATGTATCAGACCGGAAAGAAAAACTCAATAGAAAAAGAAAAAAAGGAAATTAACAGAGAAAGAAAAGTAGAAAACTATGTAGGGGCTCCCTATAATTTTGTTCCGATTTCAGAAAAAACATATGATTATAGTAAAAATCAAAAAAAGCAAGTTATGCATAATGTATTGGAGAAAAACCTACTTTCAGGATGCATCACCTATCAGATAGAGGCAAAAACACCGATTTTAATTGACAGCGGAAAAACAGATTCGGACGGAAAGGGAATAGGAGAATTTTATAAAGATGCCTATGGAAATTATGCTATTCCAGGAAGCAGTGTCCGAGGATTGGTAAGAGGCAATGCCCAGATTCTAAGTTTTTCAGAAGTAGGAGAAGATATTGACGACTATAGTCTTATGTATCGAAATATTGCAGCCGGAAACGATCAGGAATTGTATCGAAAAATTCTGGGTGTTCCAGAAGTAAATGATAAAAATACAAATGGTGTGTTAAAACATATAAAGGCGGGTTATATTGCAAAAAAAGAAAACGATTATATTATTTATCGTACAAAGCTTAAACAGATTCGGACAGAATTTGGAGAGATGAATTATTATATGATAAGTGAGAGAACTATATTAGAAGACTATCAAAGAGACCCGGAAAATTCAAAATTTCGGTATCTCTATTCTTCTGATTTTGTTTTGCAATATACAAAGGATTGTAAATTTAGAGAAGAAAGAAATTCAAGAACTAAGAAAAAGCAGTATGTACCGGAAAAGGAAGAGATGTTTAACGGTGGGAAAAGCGATAAATACCGTCCGTTTTATCGAGAAATTTCTTATGAAATTTGTAGAGAAAAAACGGTAGGAGCGATTGGGGCACCCGGAGAATATAAGAATAAAGGCTATTTGTTAAGTTCCGGTGCAATGAGAATGAAAAAGGTTATTTATATTATTCCAGAGATCGATCGAGAACAGGACTCTATTCTTATACCAGAGCAGGATATAGATGCATATAAGCGGGATTTAGAAGGAAAGAAAACACAGATAAAGAAGTTAGAAGACTTTTTTGGACTGCCGAAGGAGAGAGAAGAAAAACCTGTATTTTATATTGAATATGGCGGAAAATTATATTTTGGATTTACTCCAAGACTGCGTTTGTTTTATGCTAATAGTGTAAAAAAAGGATATCGTCAGCAGAAGACTGAGTTAGATTATGTTAAGGCTTTATTTGGCTATACAGATAAAGAAAAAAGTTTTAAATCACGGCTTTCTTTTCAGGATGCAGCTGCAGAGCAGGCACAAGAGTTGGAAATGCGTGGATTGATACTGGGCTCACCCAAACCGACCAGCTATTTAGATTATATTGAAAGTGCAGAAAATCCATATCAAACGGCTGTTACTTATAATAGTGAGGCGTTTCGTCTGCGTGGAATAAAACAATATTGGTTAAAAGAGCAGATAGTAGAACAAAAAGCAGAGAAAACCAACAGCAGAAATAAAAAAATAGAGAGTTCGTTAAAACCATTGCCTGCTGGAACGATGTTTCTGGGAAAAGTGCGGTTTCATAATCTAAAGAGAGATGAGTTGGGACTGCTGCTTTGGAGTTTAGAGTTAAATCCAGAATCAGAACAAAATATTGGAAAAGCAAAGGCATATGGGTATGGCAGAGTGAAGATTATAGTAAAGGAATTAGAAATTTTCGATCTAGAAAAAGCGTATCAGCCCGATCAGCTTATAAAGCACCCTGGAGAGTTTTTGCATCCGGTTTATCTCGTAGAGCAGCAGGAGAGAAAAGAATTGATTTGCTGTTTTCAGAAAGAGATGAAGCAGTGGTTAAGGAAAGAAATAGAGGAAATGCGGAGTGTAAAAGATTTCCTTCTTATGAAAGATGCCGAAAAGATACCAGATAAAGATAAGACCCGTTATATGTCTATTCAGAAGAAAGAATTTCAAGATCGGGTTCGAGAAAATCGTCCTTTGCCTTCGATTGAAGAAGTGATAAAATAGAGGAAGGATTTGGAGAGGACGCCAGAGATGCGAAACAGCAGAAGATTGCTTTCAAACTCTGGCGTTTTGTTATCGAAAGCTTGAGGTTTGGTACTTGATATCTAGTATTTATATTAATAAATGATAGAATAGAAAGGAAACAAGTGTTATTATGGAAATAGAAAAAAAGTTTTTAGTAAAAAAATTGCCGGAACAATTAGAACAGTATACCTGCCTTGAGATAGAACAGGCATATCTAAATCGGGAGCCTGTTATTCGGATACGGAAGCAGAATGACGAATATAGTTTCACTTATAAGGGAAGCGGCATGATGATTCGGGAAGAATATAATCTTCCATTGAATAAAGAGTCCTATGAACATCTGCGGGAAAAAACAGATGGGAAAATCATTCGAAAAAAGCGTTATATCATTCCGATAGAGCATGGATTAAAGGTAGAATTGGATATTTTTGAAGGAGATCACCAAGGAATTATTTTAGCAGAAGTAGAATTTCCAGACAGGGAAACCTGCGATGCATTTTGTCCGCTGGATTGGTTTGGAGAGGATGTAACCGAGAGACCAGAATACCACAACAGCAATATGAGTAAATAGAGCAAATAACGGAATTAGAATAATATAATCGAAAAATGATAGAAATAACAGAAAGAAATAACAGAAAGAATAAGGAGCATCAGAAAAAATGAAACTGATCATAAGTGATGTGGATGGAACGCTGCTGAAACCAGGAGAAGTCACACTAAATACAGCAATCCTTACAGTAATCCATGAATTAACAAAGCGGGGGATTTTATTTGCAGCCGCAAGCGGACGGTGTTATTCGGATTTGCTTTCTATCTTTCAGAAAGTAAAACAGGATATTATTTTTATAGCAAATGATGGAGCGGCTGTTTTTTATAAAGAGAATCCCCTTTGCTGTTTTCCCATTGATCATAGAATCGGATTTTCATTTATGAAAGACATTTATCAATATACAGAAGCAGAAGTAGTACTCTATGGAAAGGAAAAGACTTATATTCTTCCAAAAGAAAAAGAATTTGAAAGACTTCTGGCAGAGTGGGGAGGAAAATCTGTTCAAGTTGTAACGTGTATGGATCGGGTACAGGAGGATTATCTAAAAATAGCTTGCTATCATAAGACAGATGTAAAAAAACAACTAGAAAATTATCTTCCTTATTGGAGAAAACAATTTCACATACCATATTGTTCAAAAAATTGGATAGAATTCACTTCCTGCGGTGTCAATAAAGCAACAGCGGCAGAAAAACTGCTGGAACTGTTTCAGATTTCAAAGGAAGAACTGCTGGTATTTGGAGATAATGAAAATGACAGAGAACTGCTTTCTATGGCAGAATTTGCCTATGCAATGAAAGGGGCAAAAGCAGAAATAAAACAATTATGTGCCTATGAGACAGAAAATGTAGCAGAAACCATAAAAAGTCTTTGCCTAAAACCAAAATAAAACCAAAGCTAAACCACAAAAACCTTGTTATTTTTAGCAAATAACTGGAATAAAATACTTGTTTTATGTGGATTTTATTGACAAATCTAATAAAAATGTGGTACAATAAACTCAAAACAATAAAAAACAAAATTTATATAGAAAAGATGGTATCAGGAGTAGACGATAAAAATATAAATCGATATCGATTGAATAAAGAAACTTGTCAGCATTTAAAAAAATAATAAAAATAAAAAACAATCAATTAAATAAAGGAGGAACAACATGAAGTACCAAAGTGGATCTGTCAAAAAAAGTCCAAGAATCACCAAATTAATGGAAGATTTATACAGAGAACTTCCAGAAATTGAAGCAGACAGAGCGATTCTTCTAACAGAATCTTACCGCCAGACGGAAGGAGAACCAGTAATTATTAGAAGGGCAAAGGCATTTGTACATATTTTAGATCAGATACCAATTACTATTCGAGAGGGAGAACTGATTGTTGGAAGTGCAACGAAAAAACCAAGAGGATGTCAGGTTTTTCCTGAGTTTTCATTTACTTGGTTAGAAAAAGAATTTGACACAGTAGCCACAAGATCAGCCGATCCTTTTTTTATCTCAGAAGAGACAAAACAATCGCTTCACCAGGTATATCAGTATTGGGCAGGCAAAACAACCAGTGAACTTGCTACTTCATATATGGCACCAGAAACATTAAAGGCAATGGAGCACAATATCTTTACTCCGGGGAATTATTTTTATAATGTAGTGGGACATATAACCGTAAAATATTGGGAAGTATTAGAAATCGGCTATCGTGGAATAAAAGAAAAAGCACAGAAAGAATTGGAGGCATGTCAGTTAGGAGATGCTGATTATGCAAAACGAACCCGATTTTTGCAGGCGGTGATATTATGTTGTGATGCAGTCTGCCGCTATGCAAACCGCTATGCAGACCTTGCCGATCAGCTTGCACAGCAGTGCTCCGATTCCGTAAGAAAATCAGAGCTGCTTCAGATCGCAGTAAACTGCCGGCATGTTCCAGAGCATGGTGCATCTAATTTTTATGAAGCATGTCAGGCATTTTGGTTTGTACAGATGCTGCTCCAGATGGAGTCAAGCGGTCATTCTATTTCTCCCGGACGATTTGATCAATATATGTATCCTTATTATAAAAAGGATAGAGAAGAAGGAAAACTAACCAGAGAACAGGCACAGGAATATATTGACTGTATCTGGGTAAAATTAAACGATTTAAATAAAGTAAGAGATGCAGCATCTGCAGAGGGATTTGCCGGATACAGTCTGTTTCAAAATCTAATAGCAGGCGGTCAGAATACAGAAGGAGTGGATGTAACAAATGATTTATCATTTTTATGTATTGAAGCATCTATGCATGTAGCACTGCCCCAGCCGTCTCTGTCTGTTCGAGTCTGGAATGGATCACCAAATGAATTTTTATTAAAAGCAGCAGAATTGACCCGAACCGGAATCGGACTTCCGGCATACTACAATGATGAAGTGATTATTCCGGCACTGATGAACCGAGGCTTAAGCTTAGAAGACGCCAGAGACTACAATATTATCGGCTGTGTAGAACCACAGAAAGCAGGAAAAACAGAGGGCTGGCATGATGCGGCATTTTTCAATATGTGTCGGGTATTGGAACTGGTATTTTCTAACGGAGTAGAGAAAGGAGAACAGGTAGGAATTCCGACAGGAGATGTCACCCAGATGCAGACCTTTGAAGAATTCTTTCAAGCCTATCAAAAACAGATGGATTATATGATTAGCTTATTAGTCAATGCAGACAATGCGATTGACGCAGCACATATGGAACGCTGTCCGCTTCCTTATGAGTCCTGTATGGTAGATGACTGTATGAAGAGAGGAAAGGCACTGCAGGAAGGCGGAGCTGTCTACAATTTTACCGGACCGCAGGGATTTGGAATAGCCAATGTTGCAGATGCGATGATGGTAGTAAAAAAATTGGTATTTGAAGAGAAAAAACTGACTATGGCAGAACTAAAAGAAGCAATGGAGGCAAATTTCGGACAGGGAATTTCCAACGAACAGGCACAGGAAGTTACAACTTCTGTAGTAAAAGAGCTGCTGCTGACCGGAAAAAATGTTACAGAAGAACAGATAGCCAAGATTTTTATTATGGCATTAAATACAGGAATCTCTCCAGAAAAAAAGGCACGTTATGAAGAAATTCTCTCTTTGATTGATTCTGTTCCAAAGTATGGAAATGATCTGGACGAGCCGGACGAGATGGCAAGAGAGGTAGCATATACCTATACCAGACCAATGGAGCGATTTAAAAACCCAAGAGGAGGAATATTCCAAGCAGGACTTTATCCGGTATCGGCAAATGTACCGTTGGGGCAGCAGACAGGTGCGACACCAGACGGAAGACTGGCATATACGCCGGTTGCAGACGGAGTAGGTCCAATGGCAGGAAGAGATACTCACGGACCGACAGCAACCGCAAATTCGGTGGCAAAACTAGATCATGGGATCGCTTCAAACGGCACACTGTTTAATCAAAAATTTCATCCTTCCGCCTTAAAAGGACAGCAGGGGCTGCAAAATTTTGTATCTTTGATTCGTACCTTTTTTGATAAAAAGGGGATGCATATGCAGTTTAACGTAGTAAGCAAAGAAACGTTATTAGATGCACAAAAACACCCGGAGAATTACAAAACTTTAGTAGTACGGGTAGCAGGTTACAGTGCACTATTTACTACATTGTCCCGTTCCCTGCAGGATGATATTATCAGCCGGACAGAGCAGGGAAGTCTGTAAAGGAGCCGAAGATGAAAGAAAACAGACAGATAACAGGACGGATTTTCGATATCCAGCGTTATTCAATTCATGACGGTCCGGGAATCCGTACATTAGTATTTTTAAAAGGCTGTGTCCTGCGGTGCCGCTGGTGCTGTAATCCAGAGTCGCAGGAATTTTCGATTCAGACAATGGCAGTGGACGGAAAGAACAAGCAGATTGGAAGAGATGTAACAGTAGAAGAGGTAATGGAAGAAATTCAAAAGGACAGCCGCTATTATGAGCGTTCCGGCGGAGGAGTCACACTCTCGGGAGGAGAAGTACTCTATCAGCCTGAATTCACAAAGGCTCTTTTAATGGAATGTAAAGAAGCAGGGTTTCATACAGCGATAGAATCGACCGCTTGTGCATCTTATCAGGTAATTGAAAAATTATTGCCTTATTTAGATTTATATCTGCTGGATATCAAACACTGTAACAGCGAAAAGCACCGGGAATTTACCGGGCAGCCGAATACTTTAATTTTAGAAAATGCAAAAAAACTTGCGTTGGAAGCAAAGGAACTGGTTATACGAGTACCGGTGATCCCGACCTTTAATGATACGAAAGAGGAGATTCGGGCAATTGCAGAGTTTGCGGCATCTCTTCCAAATGTAAAAAAGCTGCATTTACTGCCTTATCACCGTCTGGGGCAGGATAAATATAACGGACTGGGAAGGGCGTATCTTTTGGACGGATATCCGCCTTTTACAGAGAAGGAAATAGAGCCTTTGCTTTGGGAGGCGGAAAAGACAGGGCTTGCTTGTCAGATTGGCGGATAAGGAGAGAGTGGATTTATGGGAGAATCAATCGAATGGACAGAGCGGATGAGGATTGTACAGGAATTGGTGCCTGGGAAGCAGATTACATTGGCTCATGTGATAGCAAATCCAGACAAGGTGCTGTATAAGAAATTGGGGCTGAATCCGGCTGTGGATTATAGCCGGGGCGGGGCGATTGGGATTTTGACGATTAGTCCCAGTGAGACGGCTGTGATTGCGGCGGATTTGGCTTTGAAGGCTTCTGGGGTGGAGCTTGGGTTTGTGGATCGGTTTAGCGGGACTTTGATTGTGACAGGAAGTGTGGCTGAGGTGGAGGCGGCTTTGCGGGCTATCTTGGAGTATTGCCGGGAGAAACTGGGGGTAGCGGTTTGTGAGATGACTCGGACTTAGAAAGCTGGGAATTGGGGGGAGGGAGGACGCTAGAATGGGGAAGCGGTATCTTTTTGCTGTTCCGCTCTACGGAAAGTAAGAAAGTCTAATGCCTCTGAATTTTGATGCATCCAGCCGGACGGACCGGCACGCAATTCGCCTCTGCAGGAGGCTAAACACGTGCCTTTTTTTGCCATTGGCAATGGCAAAAAATCCTAGTGGACTGACAGAGGCATAAGACTTTCTAACGTTCCTCCGAAGTCGCAGCAAAAAGATACCACTTCCCCATTCTAGCTGTTTCATCCTGCCGATAGATTTGTTTTTTCCGTTCACTTGTTAAGAAATTAAATGTTTGAAATTTTGGTGTTATAGAAGCAAAATTTTGGATTAAGAAGGGTTATAGGAGTAAAATTTTGGATGAAAAGGATAATAGAAGCAGAATTTTGGATAGGAAGAGTGATAGAAACAGCATTTTGGATAAAAAAATAATGGAAGTAACATTTCGGGTAGGAAAATGGAAGTAGATTGTGGGAAAATACAGCCAGAGTGAACTATGCCGGCACTGTGACTTCGGAGGAAAGCTAGAAGTCTTAGAGCTTCTGCTTTTCGGAGAGCGGAGCAGTGCCAGCATGTTCACTCTGGCGTACTCTTTGGGATAGTTTTTGGGTTTTGTGAGTATCAGGGCGAAAGAGTAAAGAAGGGAAACGAGATGAAGAAGATTATCTTAATAGGGCGAAGTGAGTGCGGAAAGACCAGTCTGACCCAGGTATTGAAAGGGGAAAAGGTGACGTATGATAAAACACAGTATATCAATCACTATGATGTGATTATTGATACGCCAGGAGAGTATGCCGAGAATAAGATTTTAGGCAGGGCACTTGCTTTGTATGCATATGAGGCAGATATCGTGGGGCTTCTTATAAGTGCAACGGAGCCTTATAGTCTATATCCTCCTTGTATTACTTGTATGGTGAATCGGGAGGTAATTGGGATTGTGACACAGATTGATCAGCCGGATGCCAATCCTGTACTTGCAGAAAGCTGGCTGAGAGAGGCAGGGTGTGAAACGATATTTTATATTAGTTCTGTGACAGGAGAAGGAATTTGGAGGATTTTGGACTATTTAAAGGAAGAGGGGGAGGTTATGCCTTGGGAAGAGAAAGAAACATAAAGTACCTACAAAATCCACAGAAATCTTACAAAAATAAACAAATTTGCCTTGACGAATCGTAGAAAAAATGGTAAAATAAAATCAAAACAAATAAAAACCACATAAATCAACAATTATTTATTAAAGGAGGAGTTTGAGATGGCTTCAGAATATGAAATTAAAAAACAGATTTGTGAAATCGGCAAGAGAATTTATGACAGAAATATGGTGGCTGCAAACGACGGGAATATCTCTGTAAAGTTAAATGAAAATGAATTTCTCTGTACCCCGACCGGAGTTTCGAAAGGATTTATGACACCAGAGTATATCTGCAAAGTGGATCGCAAAGGAAATGTAATTCAGGCAAATGGAAATTTCCGTCCGTCTTCTGAGATTAAGATGCATATGAGGGTTTATGAGAAGAGACCGGATGTAGGAGCAGTTGTACATGCACATCCTACGTTTGCAACTTCTTTTGCGATTGCGGGGATTCCTTTGACACAGCCGATTATGCCGGAAGCAGTGATTGCATTGGGATGTGTTCCGATTGCAAAGTATGGCAGACCTTCTACGGATGAGATTCCAGATGCAGTGGAGGAGTGGCTGCCTTATTATGATGCCGTTCTGTTGGAAAGCCATGGGGCATTGACATTCAGTGTGGATTTGCTAAGTGCTTATCATAAGATGGAATCAGTAGAGTTTTACGCAGAATTGCTTTATAAGGCAAGACAGTTGGGTGGACCAAAGGAGTTTACACCGGAACAGGTAGAGCAGCTGTATGAGATTCGAAGACGGTTCGGACTGCCTGGAAAGCATCCGGCAAATCTTTGTCCGAATGAAAAAGCAGGAAAGCCAAGCTGCCATAGCTGCAGCGGTTCCTGCGGTGGACATGGAGAGGCAGATGAGGCATTGGTTGCAGAGATTACAAAGAAGGTAATGGAACAGTTAAATTTAAAGTAAATAGGGAATGATGCAGTTTGTAAAGTAAGAGAAAATAAATAATGGATTAGGAGTTCTATGGATAAGCGGCAAATAGAGCAGATTGTAGCGTCTGTGGTTGGACAGACAGGAGAGAAAAGGATTACTTTAGAACAGGCAAAATTTTTAATGGAACGGGTGGAGGAGAGAGCAAAAGAGATAGGGGTAAAGGCAGTGGTTGCTGTATTTGATTCCGGGGCGAATCCTGTGGCGGTTCATTGTATGGAAGATGCCTTTCTTGCCAGTTATGATATTGCATTTCAAAAGGCATATACTGCAGTGGCACTTAAGATGTCTACGATACAGTTAAAGGGATTGAGCCAGCCAGGGGGAGCACTGTATGGAATTCAGAATACAAATCAGGGCAGAATTGTCATATTCGGCGGCGGAGAACCGCTGGTACATAATGGACGGGTACTTGGAGGTCTCGGTGTAAGCGGCGGGACAGAGGAGCAGGATACTGCACTTGCCGAATATGGAAAGCAAATAGCGAAGGAGGCATTTTCGTGGCAGTAGATCAAGAACAGCTTCAGCAGATTGTAACGGCTGTTGTGGCAAAGTTGCAGGCAGAAAGAAAAGCACCGGAGACGACACTTGGTATCTTTGAGGAAATGAATGATGCGATTGCGGCAGCAAAGGAAGCACAGAAAGTAATGCAGAAGATGCCGATGGATTTTCGGGAGAAGATTTTAACAAATATTCGTAAAAAGTCACATGACCATGCAGAAATATTGGCAAAGATGGCGGTAGAAGAAACCGGCATGGGAAATGTGGGAGATAAGATATTAAAACATCATCTGTTGGCGGAACGGACGCCGGGGACGGAGGATATTACAACAACGGCATGGTCGGGTGACAGAGGGCTGACTTTAATTGAAATGGGACCGTTTGGCGTAATTGGTGCAATTACTCCTTGTACCAATCCAAGTGAGACGATTCTTTGTAATAGTATTGGGATGATTGCAGGCGGTAATACCGTGGTATTCTGTCCGCATCCGGCAGCGATTCAAACCTCTCAGTATGCCATTCGGCTGGTCAATGAGGCTTCGATTGAAGCCGGAGGACCCGCAAATGTTGCTGTGAGTGTAAGAAAGCCTACGATGGAGGCAAGTAAGGTAATGATGGCACATAAGGATATTCCTTTAATTGCCGCAACAGGCGGACCGGGGGTAGTGACTTCTGTGCTTTCTTCTGGAAAGCGGGGAATCGGTGCAGGAGCCGGTAATCCTCCTGTACTGGTGGACGATACGGCTGATATTTCAAAGGCGGCAAAGGATATTGTAAATGGCTGTACATTTGATAACAATTTACCTTGCATTGCGGAGAAAGAAGTGGTTGCGATAGATTCGATTGCGGACGAATTGATCTATCATATGGTGGAGGAAGGCTGTTATGTAGCTTCAAAAGAAGAACAGGATAAGCTGGTTGCAACGGTTCTTACTCCAAAGGGACTCAATCGAAAATGTGTGGGACGGGATGCAAAGACACTGTTAGCAATGATTGGTGTAACGGTGCCGGAGCAGATTAGATGTATTATTTTTGAAGGTCCAAAGGAACATCCTCTGATTTCAGAAGAACTGATGATGCCGATTCTTGGGATTGTACGGGCAAAGGATATTGATGATGCGATTGAAAAAGCGGTATGGTTAGAGCATGGAAACCGTCATTCCGCACATATGCATTCTAAGAATGTAGAGAATTTAACAAAGTTTGGAAAAGCCGTTGATACGGCGATCTTTGTAAAAAATGCTCCGTCTTATGCGGCGTTGGGATTTGGCGGAGAGGGTTTTTGTACATTTACCATAGCAAGCCGTACCGGAGAGGGGCTTACTTCGGCAAGTACATTTACAAAGAGAAGACGCTGTGTGATGTCGGATAGTCTTTGTGTGCGATAATAAATTTAGAAAGAGAAAGAACAAAGAAGAGAGGAAGTTGCAGAATGGATATGAATTCCATAAATATAGAAGAGATTGTAAAACAGGTTCTTCAAGGGATGACCGGGCAGGCACCCGTTTCATCAGCCGTACCGAATACTTCGGTACAGACAGCAGTTCCTAAGACAGCTAGAGTGGCAATGCTGACCGGATTAGAGCAGATTGAATTAAAAGAATACCCGATTCCTGAAATTGGTGACGGAGATATTTTGGTAAAGGTAGAAGGATGCGGGATCTGCGGAACAGATGCACATGAATATAAAAGAGATCCGTTTGGTTTAATTCCGGTGGTATTAGGACATGAGGGAACGGGAGAAATCGTAAAGATTGGAAAGAATGTAAAGAAAGACAGTGCCGGAAAAGCGTTGAAATTGGGCGATAAAGTTGTAACTTGTATGATCTTTAAGGATAATCCTGATATTACAATGTTTGACTTAAATAAGCAAAATGTGGGAGGTGCGGATGTCTATGGGCTGCTTCCAGATGATGAAAAGCATCTCAATGGCTGGTTTTCGGATTATATTGTGATTCGGGAAGGTTCTACGGTATTTAATGTCAGTGATTTAGATCTGGATTCTCGAATCTTAATAGAGCCTTGTGCGGTATTGATTCATGCGGTAGAGCGTGCAAAGACAACCGGAATCCTACGGTTTAACAGCAGAGTTGTGGTGCAGGGATGCGGACCGATTGGACTGATCTGTATTGCGGTGCTTCGGACAATGGGGATTGAACATATTACGGCGGTAGACGGGGAGCAGAAGAGATTGGATTTTGCCCTGCAGATGGGGGCTACTAAGACCGTTAATTTTAAAAATTTTCAGGGGACAGAGGCGTTAGCAGAGGCAGTAAAGGAAAGTTTTGGCGGATATTTAGCAGACTTTGCATTTCAGTGTACGGGTTCTCCGGTTGCTCATGCTAATATTTATAAATTTATCCGCAACGGCGGCGGACTTTGTGAATTGGGATTCTTTATCAATGGCGGAGATGCAACAATTAATCCTCACTTTGATATTTGTTCGAAAGAGATTACGATTGTGGGATCTTGGGTTTATACTTTAAGAGATTATGTGACGACATTTGATTTCTTAAAGAGAGCAAAGGGAATTGGGCTTCCGATTGAGAAGCTGATTACACATAGGTTCTCGCTGGAGAAGATTAATGAAGGATTTCGGACAAATCTAAAGATGGAAGGATTAAAGATTGCGATTGTAAATGAATAGAGAGGAAGATAAGTAGTACGGAGGTAGACATGAATAAGGCAGTAGGAATTATTGAGGTATATGGATTAGTTGCAGCGTTCGTGGCTGCAGATGCAGGTTGTAAGGCAGCCGATGTGACATTGGAAAATTTTGATAAGAACAAACCGGCAAATGCAGATTCGCTTCCGGTACCGCTTATTGTAGTAGTAAAATTCCGTGGAGATGTGGCTGCAGTAAGAGCAGCGATAGAAGCAGCCGATAAGGCGGCAAAGACCGTTTCCGGTGTTATTTCCACTCATATTATTCCACGTCCGGAAGAGGATACACAAAAGATGTTAAAGTTAAGTGGTTTTGATAAAAGTTAGAAAAAGAAAAGGCTAGGAAAAAGAAGAAAAATACAGTATAATGTAGGATGGAAAAAGATCTAGGAGGAGAAAAGAATGGCACAGGAAGCATTAGGAATGGTAGAGACAAGAGGATTGGTAGCAGCGATAGAGGCAGCAGATGCAATGGTAAAGGCAGCGGAAGTGACGTTAATCGGAACAGAAAAGATTGGTTCCGGGCTGGTAAGCGTAATGGTTCGTGGAGATGTCGGAGCAGTAAAGGCAGCAACGGAAGTGGGCGGCAATGCAGCAAGTCGGTTGGGAGAACTGGTGGCAGTACATGTAATTCCAAGACCACATACGGATGTGGAGAAGATTCTTCCTACTATAAAATAGATAGAACTATTTATTTGCAGGCGGAGAGGAGTAAATACAGATGAAATCTTTAGGATTCATAGAGATTCCAAGTGTAGCTGCTGCAGTAACCGCACTGGATACCATGTGTAAAACGGCTGATGTGGAGTTTGTTACATGGGAGAGAAAACTTGGAGGACGTCTGGTGACTGTAGTGGTGCAGGGAGATGTGTCTGCGGTTACTCAGGCAGTGGAAAGTGCAGTGCAGAAGGCACTGTTAAAGCCAGCAGCGTATGCAGTGATTGCAAATCCGCATGAGGAAATATGGCGTATCATAGAGATTAGTGCAAGTCGTATGAAGCGGAAATTAGAGGAATCTGAGAAAAAAGCAGTTGAGGATATTGCGATAAAGGAATGTTAAGGAATCTGTTTGGAGGAACAGAGAAATTTGGAGGTTAGAATTATGGCACAGGAAGCATTAGGAATGGTAGAGACAAGAGGTTTGGTTGCGGCGATTGAAGCGGCAGATTCTATGTTAAAGGCTGCAAATGTAGAATTGATTGGAACGGAAAAAATTGGTTCTGGACTGGTAAGTGTGATGGTTCGTGGAGATGTGGGAGCAGTTCAGGCGGCTGTGGAGGCTGGATCGGCTAATGCAGCAAATCTTGGAGAGGTAGTTGCTACACATGTAATTCCAAGACCGCATACGGATGTGGAGAAGATTCTTCCGGCTTTGAAGTGATGAGTATTGGGAAGGTGAGCTGTTATATATCCTGACGTTGGTATCATAAGGGGATTCTCTGCTGAGGACGTTTGCACGAAGGCTTCCTTACAGCGGATACATAAGGCACGAAAGGATTATGCTTAAGTGCCGGTGGGAAGCAATATCCCTGCAGAGATTCACCTTATGCTGTCAACTGTTTGTCTGAAGTGATGGTGTAATGGATATTGACTGCAGCGAAAGAGAAGATAGAAAGCAGGTGGAATAGGTGGAAGAGAAAACGATAGAGTATATAACAAAACTGGTTATGGAGGCTATGAGTAGTAAGAGTAAGGAGGATGAAAATGGCTATGCCGTGCCGGTGGGAGTATCTGCAAGACATGTGCATTTGACACAGGAACATGTGGAGCAGCTATTTGGAAAAGGGTATCAGCTAACAAAGAAAAAGGAATTGATGGGGGGACAGTTTGCTTCGAATGAACAGGTGACGATTGTGGGAACGAAGCTGCGGGCGATTGAGAATGTTCGGATTTTGGGACCCGTCAGGAGACGGTCTCAAGTAGAGGTGTCGCAGACGGATGCAGTGAAGCTGGGAGTGGCTGCACCGGTTCGGGAATCCGGAAAGACAAAGGGATCGGCACCGATAGCGATTGTGGGACCGAAGGGAGCTATTTATCTGGAGGAGGGCTGCATTGTGGCGAAGCGTCATATTCATATGAATCCAGCGGATGCACAGAAGGCAGATGTGAAAGATGGAGAGATTGTGTCGGTTAGGTTTACGAATGAGAGAGGGACGATTTTTAATAATGTGCAGGTTCGGGTAGATGACAGCTTTACTCTGGAGATGCATATTGATACAGATGAGGCAAATGCTTCTCAGATTCGGACAGGAGATATTGGGATTTTGATTAAGTAGAAGATAATAACAGAAAGTATTGCAGGAGAGTTATTATGTTGGTGGGAAAAGTAGTTGGAAGTGTGATTGCAACAAGAAAAAATGAAAACTTAATTGGAAGTAAGTTTTTGATTGTAGAGCCTTTGGAGTCGATGAAAGGCGGGAGAGAACGGATTGTTGCGGTGGATCATGTTGGTGCAGGAATCAGTGAAATTGTATTGGTAGCTTGTGGAAGTGCGGCTAGAATCGGCTGCGGGCTGGAACAGTCACCGATCGATGCGGCAATCGTTGGGATTGTGGATGATGGAATCGGACTGGAATAAGGCGTGCAGAAATGAGGGAAAAGATGAATGTTACGGATTTAAGTGCAGTGATGCGTGAAAATGGCATTGTTGGTGCGGGCGGTGCCGGATTCCCATCTTATGCGAAATTAAATAAGAAGGCAGATACCATTTTATTGAATTGTGCAGAGTGTGAGCCGCTTTTAAAGCTTCATAGGCAGGTTCTGGAGAAGTACGCATTTGAGATTATTAGTACGCTTGCTGAGATAGCAGATGTGTTAGAGGCAGAGCAGGTAATTATTGCGATAAAAGGCAGTTATCGGGCAGCAGTGGAAGCGGTTCAGGCGAATCTGGCTTCTTTTCAGAACATACATATTGGGATTTTGCCGGAGATTTATCCGGCAGGGGATGAAGTGATTACGATTTATGAGACGACAAAGAGGGTGGTTCCTCCGGGAAGTCTTCCGATTGAAGTGGGTGTGATTGTCTATAATGTAGAGACGATTTATAATGTATATCGTGCGATACGGCATGCACAGCCGGTTACTTCAAAGTATATTACAGTTGCGGGAGAGGTGGCAGAACCGATTACGTTAAAAGCTCCTCTTGGGATGAGCTATAAAGAATTGGTGGAATCTGCTGGGGGTGCTACAATAGAAGATCCGGTTTTGATTGGCGGCGGACCTATGACAGGGCGGATTGTAAGTGCTTATGATACTGTTACAAAGACCAGCAATGCGGTTTTGGTTATGCCAAAGCAGGCATTTATTGTCTGGAAGCGGATGAGTAATGTAAGGGTGGATATGAAGCGGGCAATGGCTGCGTGCTGTCAGTGTCAGATGTGTACGGATCTCTGTCCTCGGCATCTTTTAGGGCATCCGATTGAACCTCATAAATTTATGCGTTCTGCTACCAGCGGAGTGACAAAGGATGTATCGCCTTATGTCAATACGATGTTTTGCTCGCAGTGTGGATTGTGTGAGATGTTTTCTTGTGTGCAGAGTCTTTCCCCTCGTACTTTGATTGGAGAGTGTAAGGCAGGACTTCGAAAGAATGGTGTGCCGATTCCAAAGGGAGCATTGATGGGGGAAGTGAATCCAGAGCGGGATTATCGGCGGGTTCCTATGGAGAGGCTGACGGCTCGGCTTGGATTGACTAAATATAATGTGCCTGCACCGTTAAAGGATGAGTTGCTGGAGCCTAAGACAGTAAAGATATTGCTGACACAGCATATCGGGGCTTTGGCAAAGGCAGAAGTACAGGTGGGAGAGTTTGTAACGGTTGGACAGGTAATTGGCAGAGTGGATTCAAAACAGCTGGGTGTTAATCTGCATGCATCCATTGAGGGAACGGTTGTGGATGTGAATGAAAAGTTTGTTACAATCCAAAGATAGTGCAATAGGAAGGAAACAAGCGATGGGTAGAGCGATTGGAATGGTAGAATATAAGACGGTATCGACCGGGATACAGGCAGCGGATCAGATGCTAAAGACAGCGGAAGTGGAGATTTTGGAGGCACAGGTGGTCTGTCCGGGAAAATATATTGTGCTGATTGCCGGAGATTTAAGTGCGGTAAATGCTTCTGTAGAGGCATCAAAGGTACAGTATCCGCAGCAGATGATCGATTCATTTGTGCTTGGGAATCCGCATGAATCGATTTTTTCGGCTATTTATGGTGCTGCTCCGGTTGAGGGAGTAAAGGCACTGGGGGTTTTGGAGACATTTTCTGCTGCTTCGATTATTGTGGCAGCGGATGCGGCGGCAAAGACTTCTTTGGTGGATTTGATTGAGCTTCGGATTGCAAAGGGAATGTGCGGAAAGTCTTATATGCTTCTGACTGGAGATGTGGCGGCTGTTACGGCTGCGATAGAGCGGGGGAAAGAAGAAGTGAGCAAGAGCGGCATGTTTCTTGAATCTGCAGTAATTGCCGGACCAGATAAGCGACTGTGGGATTCGATTCTTTAGATTGATAGAAGGCGGGGTGGAAAAAGGGGTGCTGGCAATTGAGAGAAGAAATAAGATTTTAGCAAGACTTCAGGAAGAAAAAAAAGTGGTGGTAAGTGATTTAAGTCAGCTTTATCAGGTGACGGAGGAAACGATTCGGCGGGATTTAGAAAAGTTAGAAAAAGAAGGTTTTGCGAAAAAGACTTATGGCGGTGCGGTTTTAAATGAAAGTTTTAATATTGATCTGCCTTATACTGTGCGAAAAAAAGCAAATGTTATGGGGAAACAGTGGATTGCCGAAAAGGTCGGAGAGATGATTGCGGATGGGGATCATATTATATTGGATGCCAGTTCAACGGCTTTATTTGTAGCGAAAGAGATTAGAGATAAGAAGAATATTACGATTATTACAAATTCGGTTGAGATATTGCTGGAATTGTCAGATAGAGCTGGGTGGAAGATTCTTTCTACCGGGGGGAGGCTAAAAGAGGGAGGACTTGCTTTGGTGGGGTACCAAGCAGAGCGGATGATTAGTACATTTCATGTGGATCTGGCTGTGTTTTCCTGTAAGGGGATTGATTTGGAGCATGGAGTTACGGATGCAAATGAAAGCGATGCACAGATTAAGCGGATGATTTGTAAGGCGGCTAAGAAGAAGATTTTGGCTGTGGATTCCTCTAAGTTTGATCGGATTTCTTTTACGGAGGTTTGTGAATTGGCGGAAGTGGATATGGTGGTAACGGATTCCGAGCCGGATGAGCGGTGGAAGCAGGCATTTTCGGCGGCACAGATTGAGGTGGTTTATTAGGAAATAATGTTGATGTGTTGGGAATCAGGTATGAAATGAGGTGTCGGGAATCTGCAGTGGGGCAGTTCCCGATTTTTTTGTGTTTTTTGTATTTAGGAGGAAAAAGATGAGACAAGTTGTGTGTTTTCATAATCCAGATGAGGAGAATGGGTTTTTGAGTAATTGGTATTTGTCAGAGTTT
>CAJUEI010000018.1 GCA_910585255.1 uncultured Lachnospiraceae bacterium | reverse complement strand
AACACTAGCCTTCCAAGCTAGATACGTGGGTTCGATTCCCATCACCCGCTTTTTTATTGGAATGTAATAGGCACGAGTAGCTCAGTGGTAGAGAATCTTTTTTAGATCAGAGTTTTTCCTAGTATTGAGGAAGGGGTGGCGGGTTCGATTCCCGTCTCGTGCTTTTTGTTGGGAGCTTTATGAGAGGCTCTTTTTTTGTTTTGTGGAGGTGTTATTTGGGGGCGTGAACCGGACAGGACGGGGGTATCATTAGAAGATTCTCTGCTGGGGCCGTTTGCACTAAGGCTTCCTCGCAGCGGGCACATAAGATGCTGAAAGACAGCATCTAAGTGCCGGCGGGAAGCAATACCCCTGCAGAGAATCTTCTAATGATACCCCCTGTGTGTTTCGGATGAAAGGATTGGTTTGGCTGGCTGGCTTTTTGGTTTAGAATGGCGTTTATTTGAGGAGAAGTATGGAGAGAGGATGATGTGTTAGGTAAAAGTTACATTTTTGTTAAAAAATAGTAAGAAAAATAAGGTTAAAGATTCTTTTGGGGAAGCCGATAAAATAGTTGCAAGTTGTAAAGGGGTAAAGGGGGGAAAAAGTAAAAGTTAGATGCTATTATAATAAGGAAGAAATTGGTTTTCCTGGTAGAAGTTGGGAGAACATCTCCAATGAAATACACATCATTTTGATTTGAAATGTAGTTTTTGAAGAAAAAACATGTCATTTATGCAAAGTCTAAATACAAATTGAAATTTTAGTGTATAATACGGTTAAATGCCATCGGGGACTTTTTCATTTGGATTGAAGTAGAAGGAGTGCCTGTTTTATATATACGGCATAAATATTTAGTAGCTTAAAGGAAGGAGAAATTCGATTTATGAGAAAGAGATGGAAGAGAAGTTTTGTAACCGCACTTTCTATGGCTTTGGCAGTAGGTAACTGCGTACCTGCAATGGCAGCACCTACTGGTTGGAGAGAGAGTGCAGCAGGCTGGCAGTATGTAAATTCTAATGGTTCTGTTCAAAAGGGCTGGTTCCAGGATACTAAGGGTGATTGGTATTTCTTGGATTACAACACAGGAATTATGAAGACTGGTTGGATTAAGCCTAAGGATGGTAAGTGGTATTTTATGGATTACCATACAGGAGCAATGAAGACAGGCTGGATTAAACCTGCAGACGGTAAGTGGTATTATCTGAATCCGAACTCAAATGGAACAAAGGGAGCAATGATGACAGGTTGGGTTCAGACACCAGATAAGAAATGGTATTACATGGATGCAGCATCAGGAGCAATGCAGACAGGTACCATTACCGTTGATAATCAAGTATGGACATTAGACGCTAATGGCGTGTGGGATGGGAAAGCAGCAACATCCATTACATATGTAAGCAGTAATAGAAGACCTTCTGGTGGTAGCAGTGGTGGTAGCGGATCAACTACAACAACTACAACAGGTTGGAAAGGAACTCTTAACAATGGAAAAGTAGATGTTGAGATTAACGCTGGTACTTTTGATACAGCTACGTTTATAAAGGAATTTGAAAAGAAATATGGAAAGAAAGACATTAATAATCTTACAATAAAAACAGACCAGCTGAATAAAGAAATATCAGATTTACCAGTAATAACAGGTAATCTTGAGATTGCTGCTGAAGTTGGAGATGGAGATGTGTCTTTAAGTAACGTTGAGGTTCAAGGTGATACTTTGGTTAATGGTGGTGGAAATCAGAGTATACATTTTAAAGATTGTAGATTATTGGGGAATTTAACAACAAATAAAACAGTAAATGCAAATCCATTGAGAATTCTTTTTAAAGGATCGACAAAAGTTGAAAAAAAGGTAACTATTGGTGGTAATAATGTTGTAGTAGCATTAGGACATCAAGTTGTTATTCCAGAGATTATTGCAAGTACTTCAATTGTTGTGACTGCTTTGCCAGAGGCATCAGAAGAAGAGAAAAAATCAGTTAAGTTATCTAAGTTAGTTATTACTACAGGTATAACTATTTGCTTGGATGTAAAAGTAACGACAGTAGAAGTAAATACAACAGAAAACGTTACTATTGATACAACAGAAACAGGAGAAATTCAAAATCCTGTAGAGGGTTCTGGAAAAGATAATGTTGTTGTAGAAGGAGACGGAAAAGTTAAGGGATATTATGATGTAGTTTTAAATGCTGGTGAAGGTAGCTGGACAATTATAGAAATTGATGATACGGGTAAAGAGACAGAAAAATCAGTATCAACAAAAACTATTAAAGCAGCTCCAACAGATACTCTAGAAAGTGTTATTAAGAGTTCAGGAGATATAACACCAATTAAAGCAGGCTCTAAGATCGCTGGATGGTATGAAAACGCAGATTTTACTGGTGAAGCAGTTGATTTAACACAAGCAGTTGGCGAAAATAAAGTAGAGTTGTTTGCAAAATGGGATGAGACTGGATCTACAGAGATTACTCCAGTTGTAAGTTCTATTACAGCTACTATTGCAAGTGGTTCTTCCGTTACAGTAGATTCAGGTGAGATAAATGTTACAGATGGAGCAGCTACTCTTAATTTAACAACAGCAACAGGTAGTTCTGTAACAGCCACAGGAGCAGCAGTATTGGCAGATATTAAGTTAGAAGCAACAGCTAAAAATGGTGAGACTCCAGTTACTGGAACTATAACATGGGATGATGCTAGTGATACAGAAATAAAGAGTGGTACTACATATAATGCAACATTTACCGCTACTTCAACAGGTACAACAGAGATTTATACACCAGTTCCAATTAAGATAACAATTGTTATAAAATAAAATTATTAAAATGTAAGTAAAAAAGAAGAGAATCATATATATGATTTTCTTCTTTTTATTTAGGAGATTAAATTTTCTAAATAAGACAGTGAAAAATTTTAGGTTAAGCATTTGAAGAGGCTACAGATACTTTGTCTAATTTTTTATTTTCATATTTTTAAATGGCCTTAAAATTGTAAAGAGGAAGAAAGTGATATTAGGATTTAGATAGACTTGTAAAATAGTAGAATATTAAAAATAGATAACCTTATTTGATGATAGAAACAAAGAAAAAAGTCGGAGTAGATTTTTCCGACTTTTATTTTTTATTGTATGGGAAATATTTTATTCATATTATTTTGAAAGGATTCTTCGGACATATTTGCCTGTAGAGCACCTTCTGTTAAGGGCAGTAACCCTTGTTTCACTAGAGAATAAAGAGTTTCTAGTTTTCCTTCTTGTCTTCCTTCTCGTCTTCCTTCCCGTCTTCCTTCTCGTCTTCCTTCTCGTAATCCTTCTGCTTTTCCTTCATTTCGAATTTTTTCAATGATTTCTGACATTTCTTTTTGACCCTCCTCTGTCTGTTTATACCGACGTTTTCTGTCGGAGGTAATTGGAAATTTGCTGTTATAGACATCATCCTTGACAAATACTTCCATCAGTTCCGATAGTACAGAGCCATCATTTCCTTTGGCGTTTACATAGAGTTCTTCGAAACCATTTTCCACCTTTTTCCTGTTTCTCGAACAATTCGATCTACATGATAGAGGGAACGGCTCGATTGAAAGAGATCAAATTTGGAAATAAATATGATACATACATCTGGAACCTGTTCAAATTTTGTTCCTGGATCGGTTATATTTGTAGTTAGAATAGCTCCATTGTATCGTACTCGTTTTTGATGGTTGTCATCATCTGCTTTTTGTACTTCAATATTGATTTGCTTTCCACTAGAAAGGATACATCTTGCATCCAAAATAACAGAACGTCCCTGCAGATTGGTTCCTACATATTGTGGAGTGGTATCAATTACTTTTAAATTGGGATCGGATAAAATGACTTGTAGAATTTCTTCGCAAAATGCGGTTTCTTCTGCCATTTTCTGAAACATTAAGTTGTCAATCGGATTTAGTTTTTTTGCTTCTTCTCGGATTTTTGCTTTATTACTCATCAGAAAGTCCTTTTCTTTTTTCATTTTAGTAAGAATCAGTTTGTTAGTTTTAGTATAACACAATTTTGGAAATACTCAATAAAAATTTTTATAGGGAGGATGTTTCTTTTTGTATTGTTTGTAGCAGTTCTTTTTTCTGGTGTTTCAAAGAAGATTTTATTTGATGAATATTCTGTGTTTTAGGGTCTATTCTAACAGGATATTATTTTAGTATAAAATGTTAGAAATAGATATTTTTATTTGATGGTAGAAACAAAGAAAAAAGTCGGAGTAGATTTTTCCGACTTTTATTGTATGGGAAACATTTTATTCATATTATTTTGAAAGGATTCTTCGGACATATTTGCTTGTAGAGCACCTTCTGTTAGAGATAATAATCCTTGTTTCACTAGAGAATAAAGAGTTTCTAGCTTTCCTTCTACTTTTCCTTCATTTCGAATTTTTTCAATGATTTCTGACATTTCTTTTTGCCCCTCCTCTGTCTGTTTATACCGACGTTTTCTGTCGGAGGTAATTGGAAATTTGCTGTTATAGACATCATCCTTGACAAATACTTCCATCAGTTCCGATAGTACAGAGCCATCATTTCCTTTGGCGTTTACATAGAGTTCTTCGAAACCATTTTCCACCTTTTTCCTGTTTCTCGAACAATTCGATCTACATGATAGAGGGAACGGCTCGATTGAAAGAGATCAAATTTGGAAATAAATATGATACATACATCTGGAACCTGTTCAAATTTTGTTCCTGGATCGGTTATATTTGTAGTTAGAATAGCTCCATTGTATCGTACTCGTTTTTGATGGTTGTCATCATCTGCTTTTTGTACTTCAATATTGATTTGCTTTCCACTAGAAAGGATACATCTTGCATCCAAAATAACAGAACGTCCCTGCAGATTGGTTCCTACATATTGTGGAGTGGTATCAATTACTTTTAAATTGGGATCGGATAAAATGACTTGTAGAATTTCTTCGCAAAATGCGGTTTCTTCTGCCATTTTCTGAAACATTAAGTTGTCAATCGGATTTAGTTTTTTTGCTTCTTCTCGGATTTTTGCTTTATTACTCATCAGAAAGTCCTTTTCTTTTTTCATTTTAGTAAGAATCAGTTTGTTAGTTTTAGTATAACACAATTTTGGAAATACTCAATAAAAATTTTTATAGAGAGGATGTTTCTTTTTGTATTGTTTGTAGCAGTTCTTTTTTTTGGTGTTTCAAAGAGGATTGATGATAGAAGCAAAGAAAAAAGTCGGAGTAGATTTTTCCGACTTTTATTTTTTATTGTATGGGAAATATTTTATTCATATTATTTTGAAAGGATTCTTCGGACATATTTGCCTGTAGAGCACCTTCTGTTAAGGGCAGTAACCCTTGTTTCACTAGAGAATAAAGAGTTTCTAGTTTTCCTTCTAGTTTTCCTTCTTGTCTTCCTTCCCGTCTTCCTTCTAGTAATCCTTCTGCTTTTCCTTCATTTCGAATTTTTTCAATGATTTCTGACATTTCTTTTTGACCCTCCTCTGTCTGTTTATACCGACGTTTTCTGTCGGAGGTAATTAGAAATTTGTTGTTATAGACATTATCTTTAACAAACACTTCCATCAGTTCCGATAGTACAGAGCCATCGTTTCCTTTAGCATTTACATAGAGTTTTTCGAAACCACTTTCTATTTTTTTCCGATTTCTTGAACCATTCAATCCATATGAAAATGACTGAAATTAGCAAAGTAATAGTATCAAAGACAGAAGTTGAATGGTAAAGATAGGATAGTCTGATAAGAAATTACAGCAGCTTTTATTCTGCTATAAAATAGTTATAAACAGACATGATTTTTTATAGCCTGAAAGCTCTCTTTACTGATTACATGTTCGATTTTGCAGGCATCTTCTAAGGCAACTTTTTCTGATACACCAAGGCTAATCAGCCATTTAGAAAGCAGTTCATGCCGTTCATAAATCATTTCGGCGATTTCCCGACCTGCTTCTGTAAGATAGATAAATCCAGAATCTGTTACAGTAATATGTTTTTTTTCTCTTAAATGTTTCATTGCAATACTTACACTGGATTTCTTAAAACCCAATTCATTACAGATATCAACTGCCCGAACAACCGGGAGCTGTTTACTTAAAATTAAAATTGTTTCTAGATAATTTTCAGCCGATTCGTTGGTATTCATAAATAAACTCCTTTCGTTTGTCATAGGCTCCTCCCACTGCCTTTAGGCGGTGGGAGGAGCCTTGTAAATTCTTGCAAAAACATTCTCTCATGCTATAATCTGTATGTAGAGAAAACCGTCGGGAACCATTGTTCGGAAGGCACTCTTTGTACTTTGAAAAGTTAAGATAAGAGGTTTTTCGCACCAACCGTTGTGAATGTAAAATCTGAAACGTATTGAAAACCTGCTGCATGGGAAGTTTGAGTACCTGATGCAGTTACAGCAGAGTACATCTTTGTTGGAAAGGGTGCGGTCAACCACCTTATGATGTAACGCCACTTTAGACGACCATATCTATCGGGTACAAAGGTCGGAGGAGCAATCCGTTACTACGACTGGGCAGTTACAAGCTCATGACCTTTCGGTCGTGGGTAGTTGACAGAAAAATATCACCTCTTGCTTTCTAAAGATAAATTTTTATATTATTTATTCAGTATAACATAGTTTTGGTATATTGTGAACTATTCCATTTTATTTCTGAATTTTTCTCTATGCAGCATATATTTAGAGAAATCGTTTGCTTGTCTAAAACCAAAAAATTCCTTATTGAGAAAAAATAATCAATAAAGTTCTTGACAACAAATATAAGTTAGATTATACTAACCTTGAAAATAAAAATAATTTTTAATAAGACAATATAAGATAATATAAAAAAGAAAGAAGATGAGTATATGCCATTGACAATGGTAAAACCAGGTGTACCAAATCAGATTAAAAAAATTGGAGGAAAAGAGGAAATTCGCAGATTTTTAGAAAATCTTGGATTTGTAACAGGCGGAATGGTAACTGTTATCTCTGAAATAGGTGGAAATATGATTGTAAATGTAAAAGATTCTCGTGTTGCAATAGGAAAAGATATGGCAAATAAAATTTTTGTATAAAATAAAAAATGAAAAAATCAAGAGCAAAAACAAGATAAAAAAGAGAAAGAGGGAATTTATATAATGATAAAGACATTAAAAGAGACTGCCTGTGGGCAGACTGTAATTGTAAAAAGACTTACTGGAGAGGGACCAGTTAAGCGGCGTATTATGGATATGGGAATTACAAAAGGGGTTTCTATTTTTGTAAGAAAGGTTGCTCCGCTTGGAGATCCAGTAGAAATTACGGTAAGAGGATATGAATTATCATTACGGAAAGCAGACGCAGAAATGATTGAAGTAGAAAGTGAAAGGAAGATTGGATTAGAAAGCGGCAGAACGATTGAAGCGGAAAGCGAAAAAAATCAGAAAGAATAAAAGGAACCGCCAAAAATTTTTTTTCTCTTAAGTTAGTAAATACTAACAAAAGTTAGAACTAGCAATATTAAAATAATACAATAAAAATAATGGAACAGCAATGGGAGGGTAGAAATGTCAATTAAAATTGCATTAGCAGGAAATCCAAACTGTGGGAAAACAACACTATTTAATGCACTTACTGGTTCGAATCAGTTTGTAGGAAACTGGCCAGGAGTAACAGTAGAGAAAAAAGAGGGAAAATTAAAGAGTAACAAAGAAATAACGGTGATCGATTTACCTGGAATTTATTCTTTGTCTCCTTATACATTAGAAGAGGTAGTTGCCCGAAACTATTTGATTCAGGAACGCCCCGATGTAATTTTAAATCTGGTAGACGGAACCAATTTAGAACGAAATTTATATCTTTCTACACAGCTAATGGAGTTAGGAATTCCGGTTGTGACAGCAGTCAATATGATAGATCTATTAGAAAAAAATGGCGATACCATACATATAGAAAAATTGAAAAAACAACTGGGCTGTGAAGTAATCGAGATATCGGCATTAAAAGGTACAGGAATTCAGCAGGCAGCCAATAAAGCAATAGAAGCCGCAAAGAACCATTCCAATGTACCAATTCATAAATTTGCAGAAAGCGTAGAAACGGTCATTCAAGCTGTACAGGAAAAACTGCCGGTTTCTGTTCCAAAAGAACAGCAGCGTTTTTTTGCTATAAAACTTTTAGAAAAAGACGATAAAATAATAGAGCAGCTTCATACTGCACCGGATATTTCGCAGGAGATTAACCAGCTAGAACAGGAATTCGAAGATGATACCGAAAGTATTATTACCAATGAACGCTATCAATATATTACTTCTATTATAAAAGACTGTTGTACAAAAAAGAAAACAGGCACATTTACTCTATCCGATAAAATAGACAATATTGTGACCAATCGTTTTTTGGCACTGCCGATATTTGCTGCAGTCATGTTTTTTGTTTACTATATTTCCGTTACAACTGTAGGGGATTGGGCAACCAGTTGGGCAAATGATGGAGTATTTGGGGAAGGTTGGAGTTTATTTGGACTGGAAATCCCAGGAATTCCTGTACTGGTCGAGAGATTGCTTACAGCAGTAGGCTGTGCAGATTGGCTGCAGAGTTTAATCCTAGACGGAATCATCGGCGGGGTAGGTGCAGTATTGGGATTTGTACCGCAGATGTTAGTTTTATTTTTATTTTTAGCATTTTTAGAAGCATGTGGATATATGGCAAGGGTAGCATTTATTATGGATCGAATCTTCTGTAAATTCGGACTTTCCGGTAAATCCTTTATTCCTATGCTGATTGGAAGCGGATGCGGTGTTCCTGGGATTATGGCTTCTAGAACAATCGAAAATGATCGAGATCGAAAGATGACCATTATAACCACCACATTTGTACCATGCGGAGCAAAACTCCCGATTATCGCCTTAATAGCAGGGGCATTTTTTGAAAATGCAGGATGGGTTTCATGGAGTGCTTATTTTGTCGGTATTGCCGCTATTATCTGTTCTGGCATAATATTAAAAAAAACCAAAATATTTGCAGGAGATCCCGCTCCATTTGTAATGGAACTTCCAGCATATCATATGCCTACAGTGGAAAATGTTCTTCGAAGTGTATGGGAGAGAGGAAGTTCCTTTATTAAAAAAGCGGGAACCATTATCTTATTGTCAGCCATTGTCCTTTGGTTCTTACAGGGATTTGGCTGGATAGACGGAACATTTACCATGTTAGAAGAGGAAGAGCTTAATTATAGTATTTTAGCAGCAATAGGCAGTATCATTTCTCCAATATTTGCCCCTTTAGGCTGGGGAGACTGGAAAATGACAGTAGCAGCAGTAACCGGACTAATTGCAAAAGAAAATGTAGTAACCACATTTGGTATCTTATTTGGCTATGTAGAAGTTGCAGAAGACGGTGCAGAGATCTGGGGAAGTCTTGCAGCAGCAATGACAGGAACTGCAGCCTATTCCTTCCTAGTATTTAATCTGCTCTGTGCCCCTTGCTTTGCAGCGATGGGAGCAATCAGGCGAGAAATGAATCACATCAAATGGTTCTGCTTTGCTATTGGTTATCAGACCGGTTTGGCATACCTGGTTTCTCTCTGCATCTATCAGATAGGAACATGGATTACAATCGGAACATTTGGAATCGGAACAGCAATCGCCATCTTACTAATCATTGCTTTTCTATATCTCCTGTTCCGTCCTTATACCGAAAGTAAAACATTAAGAGTAAACTTAAACTAAAATAAAAATTAGAGTAAAAAATAAAAATACAATATATTCCATGTTAAAAAGAAAGAACAGTAAAAAGCAGGAAAAATAAGAAAAATAAGGAAAATAATAAAAATAATTAAAAATAAGAAAAACGAGAAAAACAGAACAAGGAAAGAAGAAAATAAAAACTAATTTAGGAGGGAAAAAATGGGCACTTTTATTGTAGGAGTCATAATAACAGGAATAGTAATACTTAGTATTCGAAGCATGATACAAGATAAACGAAATGGAAAGTCATTACAATGTGGCGGTGACTGTAAACATTGCGGAGGGCACTGCCATTAGGACGGGGGTTTTAAGATGCAAAAAGAGCAGCAAGACAGGATTATTCGGAAATTAAAAGCAGAAGGGTGCCGGATAACAAAACAGCGGAGGATACTTTTAGATATTATTTTAGAAGAAGATTGTTCCTGCTGCAAAGAAATATATTATAAAGCAGCCAAACTAGATACCGGAATCGGGAGTGCTACTGTCTATCGGATGATCCACACTTTAGAAGAAATAGGAGTTATGAACCGAAAAAATATGTTTCGCATTACAGATTGGGAAAAAGAAGAAAAAGAATAAAAACAAGAAAGAATAAAACAAACTTTTGCTGTAATAAATTATAGCAGAAGGGAGAGATTCTATGGCGGGAAAAACAAGCCGGACAGGAGTCATACTTAATAAAACAGACATAGACGAAAGAAAAAGCAGAGCCATTAGCTACGTAAGATTATCCAAAGCAGAAAAAGACGATTCTCTTACACACCAAAAAGCAATAATTCGAGAATATGTAAGTCACCAAAATGATATTCAAATTGTATTAGAAATAGAGGACAGAAATCGAAGCGGAACAAACTTTTACCGTGAAGGATTTATCACCTTACTAGAGGCAATCAAAAAAAACAAAGCAGATTGTGTTATTGTAAAAGACCTATCACGATTTGGAAGAAATATGCAGGAAGTCAGCGAATACTTAGAGTTAATTTTTCCAAGACTGGGAGTTCGATTTATTTCTGTTTTAGACGGATATGACAGCCAAAAAGACAAAAATTCAGAAGAAATGTTTCTTTTACAGATAAAAAATCTGCTGCATGAAAGCTATTCTAGAGACATAAGCCGTAAAATTCATGCATCTATAGCAGTTATGCAGCAGGAAGGAAAATGGATAGGAGGAATTCCTTATGGCTATCAAAGAAAAGAAAAAGATTTAATCATAGATACAGACGCAGCAGAAGTAGTAAAACAAATCTACTATCTGGCAGCTATCGGAAAAACAGATCGAGCAATTGCAGACATCCTAAATCAGAACAGATATACCACCCCAAGAGAATATCAAAAAACAAAACAAATCTATTCAGATGAAAACCGACAATGGTCAGTAAAAAGTATAAAAAATATTTTAAGAAAAGTCTGAGTAATAATAAACATAATAGTACTGTAAAAATAGATCCTAATTTTTATAATAAACGAAAATAAATTTTCATAGTTTATCAAAAATAAAACAGTACCAAAATAAAAATAAAAAAATAGTAAAAAATAAAATTGTTAGTAGAAAAACAAAATCATTGGTAAAAAATAAACCGATATTGTGAGAAAATCAGCCAGAGTAAGGAATTGCGGCACTGTGACTTCGGAGGAAAGTTAGAAACTCTTAGACTTCTGTCGATTCTCTAGGATTTTTTGCCATCATCTGATGGCAAAAAAAGGGGTGTGTTTAGCCCGCAGCACGGGCGAATTGCACCCCGATCCGTCCGGTTGAGAACATCTAAACTCAGAAGTCTTAGAGTTTCTTACTTTCCAGAGAGCGGAACAGTGCCGCAATTCCTTACTCTGGCGTCCTCCCCCTAACTAACTAATAAAGCTCAAATTTTTTCACCATTGTATTTAGAAATTCCGCCTGTGAAGCCAATTCTTCCGAAGTAGCATAAGTTTCTTCTGAAGCTGCAGAATTATCTTGTATTCCATGAGTAATCTTTTCAATTCCTGTACGGAGCAGACCCATATTCTTTGCCTGAATAGCGGTATGTTCTGCAGACTTTTGAATCATTTCATTTACTTGTTCAATTGCCTGAACAGATTCCTTCAATGAATTCATAGCACCAGAAGCAATCGCATTTCCCTTATAAATCTCTTCCATTGAAATTTCAATCAATTCTTTAGTTGTATTGGCAGCTTTAGAACTTTCCAAAGCCAGCTTTCCAATTTCATCCGCAACAACCGCAAACCCTCTTCCAGCTTCACCCGCCCGGGCAGCCTCAATAGAAGCATTTAAAGATAACAAATTAGTCTGTACAGCGATTTCTTCAATAGTCTGAATAATCCCAACCACCTTTTGCGAAGTCTGGTGGATTTCATCCATAGCATCTGTCATTAATTTCATTTTTTCTTGATTCTGTTCAATCATAGAAGCTGCTTGTGCAGTTGCCTTAGCGGAAGTTTCCGCTTCCTTTCGGCTGTTCTCTACTTGATCAGCAATATTATTCGTTGTTGCTGCAAGTTGTTCAATCGAAGCCGACTGTTCTTCGGCACTTTCTGCCAGCATTTGAGAAGCCGTAGCCAGTTCGGATGCTTCTGCAGAAACACGCTCTGAACTTTTATTAATTTCTACCATTACTTGATTCATAGAATTAGAAATATTAAGCAGAGCCGTTTTAATCTTTTGAAATTCACCCACATAGTTATTTTTTAAATCAATACGAAGTTTTCCATTTGCAATTTGTGCCAGTACATCTGCTGTCTCATCAATATAGGTAATATATTCCTTTAAACGATTTACCGTTTTTTGGAACGATTCTCCCAATTCTCCAATTTCGTCTTCGCTGGTAATAGAAAGACTGACATCTAAATTTCCTGCTGCAAGCTGCTGAGCTGTATTATTTAATTCCAGGATTGGTTTAACTAGACCAGTAGCACTTTTCTTAATACTAAATGCAATTAAAACCGTACCAATCGCAAAGATAAAAATTAGAGCAAGAATCATAAAAACCCACATGGAGTAATATTCCGACTGAGGCATACTGCTCAGCACAATATACCCGGTATCCCCGGCATGCTGTAAAGAACCATACTTTGTAAGTCCGTTTTCTTTATATTTTAAAAATACATCATTTTCAGATAAAACAGCATTGACTGCATTTTGAGATATATTGACTTCCTGAATATTTTTTTGAATAATTTCGTTCTGTGGATGATAGACAAATGTACCATCTTCCGATAACAACAAAATATAACCATATTTGCCAATTTTATAACTGCTCATAATTTTTGTCATATGATCCAAAGAAATATCCATTCCTACTGCTCCAAGTACTGTTCCTGAAGCATCGTCACAGACCGGAGCGGCAACACTTAAGATCATATTTCCGGTTGAAGAATCGACATAGGGTTTAGTCAGTATTGTTTTTCTCGTCTCAATACAAGGATACCATGCACGTCCGGTAATATCCCATCCTTCCTCACTGGTAAAACCGTCAGACTGTGTTAGAGTACTAGAATCGAGATCCGACATCCAGACAGCCATAACATTTTCTGTATCGGTATTTGCAATTTGAATTAAATAGTTCATTACCATTTCTGTTTTTTCGTTCTCCCACATATCGCCGCCGGATTTGGTACTTAACATAATTTCTTTAATATCGGAATTTACGGCTAATTGTTCGGAACATCGGGTATATTGTTTTAAAAATCCCGTCAGTTGGTTTACGGCTGCATTCGATTCTAATGTCAGTTCTGTTTCCTTTGATGTAATAATAAGCCACCCCACCATACCGATTGCAACAGCCGCAATCAGCAGAAGTACAAAGATAACGCTTCCACCGATTTGCTGAAGAATTTCAGTTGCTATTTTCTTCTTTGAATGGGTTTCTTTTTTTACTTGCTTCATTATAATCCTCCTCTGTATCCTCTATATCGTTCTGTACGTTTTTATTGTATCTCTATTTTAAGCATAATACAATAAAAATTTGACTTTTTTAGTGTTGCTTTCAAAGAAGTAATAAGAAACAAGTCCTAAAACATAGATTATTTTATATTTGAAATAAAACTGCCGAAACGCCTGCTGGTTCGAGATAATAGGCAGTTTATATAGAGAAAGAAGAATAGGGAAAATGGAAACGATTGCACTATATATGAGGATTTCGAATGAAGATTCCTATACAGAAGAAAGCGGCAGCATTAGTCACCAGCGAGATTTATTATATCACTATATTAGAAGTCATAAGGAGTGGAAAGAGGCTTCTGTTGTGGAATTTTGTGATGATGGTTACAGTGGAATGAATTTTCACCGTCCAGGTATTCAAAAATTACTTTCCTTAGCGGGAAAAGAGATTACTTGTATTATTGTAAAAGATTTTTCCAGATTTGGAAGAAATTTAGTAGAAGTAGGAGATTATCTTGATCAAGTATTTCCTTTTTTAGGAGTGCGGTTTATTGCAGTAAATGATGGATATGACAGCGGGCAGGAAACCGGAAGTTCGATTGGATTAGGAGTATCTTTAAAAGCAATGGTTTCTGAACAATACAGCAGAGATATTTCAGAAAAAATTCGGTGTGTGCAGCAGATAAAAATGCAGAGAGGAGAGTATCTTTGCGGAATTGCTTTCTATGGTTATAAGCGTTCAGAGACAGAAAAAAATCAATTAGTAATCGATCCGTCTGCAGCAAAAATTGTATCGAAAATTTTTGCTTTCGCATGTAAAGGGCTTTCTTCTTCTAAAATTGCTCTAATGTTAAATAACGAAGGAATTCCTTCTCCGCTGATGTATCGCAGAAAGCAGCATACAGATAAAACAAGAGGTTGGAATACTGCAAAAGAAACCGTCTATTGGACACAGGATGCTGTAAGACGGATTTTGACGGATAGGCGTTATACTGGTTGTTTAATTAGCCGAAAGCGAGTGAGGGAAGATATTTTAACAAAGAAAACCAGAACACTGCCGAAATCAGAATGGATTGTAGCAGAACATGCACAAGAGGCAATTATATCGGAAGAACAATTTATAAAGGCACAAGAACAGATAAAAACCAAAGCTTTTTATTCGGTATGTTCGACAAAAAGAGAAGGAAAGACCCCAAAAGGATTATTTCATTGTGCTTATTGCGGCAGAACGCTGCAGTTATCAAGAGGAAAGAAAGCCTTTTATTTTTGCCCTACCCAAAAAGTTGTGTCTAATCTGCCCTGTAAAGATATTTATATTGAAAAGGCGGATGCAGATCAACTGATAAAGGATATGCTGCAAAAAGGTATCTTTTTACAGCCGACTTTTTCTTTATATAATAATATAATAAAAGAAAGGGAGGTTCAAGCGGCGATGTTTCAAAGAAAAATAAAACGTTATCAAATCCTGCTGAGAAATGTATTTGAAAATTTTGCAGAGGGACGAATAGGGCAGCAGAAGTTTCTTTCTTATAAAAAGGAAATTCAAAGTAAACAAAAAGAGGCAGAGATACAATATAGAGAATGGCTTCAGCAGACTGATATGATACAGCAGAAATTAGATCCTAAAAACGGATTTCAATGGGTCGATGATTTGAATTTAAAAAGGGAATGGATTCAGACTATTCGGGTGTATCGAGAAAATAGGATAGAAGTTGTATGGAAGATACAAGATATTTTTATGTAAGTTTTCACTCAAACAAATGCGGTTTATACCGGAAAACAGATCGGTCGTAAATCGGTGCAATGTTTTTATAAAGGGGAAAAGCGAAAAGAAATCGATCCAAGTGAATGGATTTGTATGGAACAGAGATATCCTGCAGTAATTTCGGAGGAATTATTTCAAAAAGTGCAGTTTCTTCGGCAGAGTAAGAAATAACAGAACAGGAAAGAAATTTGGAGGAATAAAAATGTTAGCTTTTTATCTGCGGCTGTCAAAGGAGGATCGGGAAGAAAGCAATCGGATTGAATCTCAGAGAAAGTATCTCTATCAAAATTTGTATCGATATGGATTTAATCCAGAAATGGTAACAGAGTATATTGATAATGGATATAGTGGGAAAAATTGGGATCGCCCTGGAGTGATACATTTGTTTCAGGATATAGAGCAGGGGAAAATACAAACTGTTATGGTAAAGGATTTTTCTCGGTTTGGACGAAACTATAGTGGAGTAAGTTATTGCTTAGAAAAAAAGTTTCCAAAGGCAGGGGTGCGGTTTATTGCGGTTAATAATCACTATGACAGCGAGAAAGAGACAAACGGAAGTCTTGCCATTTTTCAAAATATATTTGATGATTATTATAGTGAAGAAAATTCTCAGAAAATCCGCAGAAGTTTATTACAGTTAAAACGAGAAGGAAACTATATTGCACCAGCGGCACCATATGGGTATCAAAAAGATAAAGAAAATCGGTATCATTTGGTGGCAGATCCGGAAGCGGCAAAAGTAGTTCGGCTGATCTTTCAAATGCGGTGTGAAGGAAAAAGTGGAGCAGAGATAGCGAGATATCTCAATAAAAAAGGAATTTTATCTCCTAGTGATTACAAAAGGGGAAGAAAGGGCGAACATATTTGGCAGTCGGAAGTGGTGTGGCAGGTTGTCCGCAATCGGGAATATCTGGGGAATTTAGTTGCAGGAAAATATGGTACGGTTGTGGTAGGAGGACGGAAGCGGAGACTGCTGCCAAAAGCACAGTGGATAGAGAGAAAAGGTGTGCATGAAGCGATAGTAGAGGAGGAAATATTTGCACTAGCACAGATGACAGGAAGGCAGATAGGTAAGAGGAAGGTGCAGGGGGGAAGGGAGGAGAAGAAGAGGAGGTCTTATTTAAAGGGGTTGGTAAATTGTGGGGGATGCGGACATAGGATGAGGAGAAAGGGAACGTCTTTTTTCTGTAAATATTATTATGATAATCCTAATGAGTTTTGTTTGAAAGAAGGAATATCGGAAGAATTTTTATTAGAGGTGATTCAGCAGATAATTGCGGAGCGGTTGGGGGGATTGGATGGAGAGGCTGCTTATCGGTGGTATAGAGGGGAATTGCAAAAGAGGAAGGTGAGGTTAGAGAAAAAGAGAGAGAGACGAGAAAGAAAGCGGATGGTGGGGGAATATCTGCTTTATGAGAGATGGAAAAATGGGGAAATAGGAGAGGAGGAGTATTGCAGAAGGAGGGAGTGTTATAAGGGGGAATATCAGGGTGTGAAAGAGAGTGGAAAAGGGGGAGAGGAAGAGCAAAAGAAGGAGGAATTTTTTGCGGAGCTGCTTTGGGAGATGATTGGCGGGATTTTTGTAACGGCAAGTGGGGAGATTAGAGTGCGGTTTTCTTTTCTATGTTAGGGGGTGCTGGGAGGGGACGCTAGAGTGGGAAAAGGATTCCTTTTCGCCGTTCTGCTCTGCGGAAAAGCAGAAAGTCTAATGCCTCTGAATTTATGTGTATCTAATCGGACGGACCGGGGTGCAATTCGCCCGTGCAACGGGCTAAACACACCCCTTTTTTTGCCATTCGAGAATGGCAAAAAATCCTAGTGGATCGACAGAGGCATAAGACTTTCTAACTTTCCTCCGAAGTAACGGCAAGAAGGAATCCTTTTCCCACTCTGGCTGTCTTTTCCTTTCTGTAAAGTAGTAATAGGACAGGCTTGTTTTTTCATAGAATAAAATAATGGACAATGTGACAATGTAGGAAGTGAATTTATGGGAGCGGATATATATGTTACTACAGAGCATAAGATTGGTGCCGTGACATATTTTGTGGTTTCTGTGCAGAGTGAAAAAGCAGAGGAAACATTGGATAAAAAAGTAGAAAAATTGATTGAAAAGGATGTGCGGGAGATTGGTGCAACGATATAAGCTGGTTTTTGAGTTGGTGGAAAGGGGGAGATTATGCTGCAGGCGGATAAAATTACGGCCCTTTATTGCAGGCTTAGTCAAGAGGATTTACAGGCTGGGGAGTCCGGCAGTATACAGAATCAGAGAATGATTTTGCAGAAGTATGCAGAGGAACATCACTTTTTAAATATAAAATTTTTTGTTGATGATGGGGTATCGGGTGTTAGTTTTGAGCGTGAGGGCTTGCAGGCAATGCTGCGTGAAGTGGAAGCCGGACATGTTGGGACAGTTATAACGAAGGATCTTTCTCGATTGGGGCGTAATTATTTAAAGACTGGGGAGTTGATAGAAATGGTCTTTCCAGAATATGAGGTAAGGTATATTGCAATTAATGATGGGGTTGATACGGCAAGGGGTGACAATGAGTTTACTCCGTTAAGGAATTGGTTTAATGAATTTTATGCAAGAGATACCAGTAAAAAAATCCGTGCAGTGAAACAGGCAAAGGCACAGAGAGGGGAACGTGTCAATGGGGAATGTCCTTATGGTTATCTGATAGATCCAGATAATAAGAATCATTTGATACCCGATCCAGAAACGGCTTTTGTGGTAAGGCAGATTTTTTCTCTCTATGTGAAAGGGGAGCGGTTATGTAGTATTCAGAAATGGCTTGCCGATAATAAGGTGCTGACAGTTAGTGCATTGCGTTTTCAGCGTACAGGGCAGATTAGGTATTATCATGCTGTACAGATGCCTTACTTGTGGCCGGACAAGACAATTTATGATATACTTGCAAGGCGGGAATATTTAGGACATACTGTTACGGGAAAAACGTATAAGGTATCTTATAAGTCTAAAAAGACAAAAAAGAATCCAGAAGAAAGGTGTTATTTTTTTCCCAATACACATGAGGCATTGATTGATGAAGAAACTTTTAAACTTGCACAGAAAAGACTTGCTACCAGGCACCGACCTGCGAAATCGGAAGAGATTGATCTTTTTTCTGGGATTTTGTTCTGCGGTGACTGCGGACATAAGATGTATCTGCAGCAGGGCAGAAGCGTACCAGAATGTAAGTATGCTTATACTTGTGGTAATTATCGTAATCGCCAGAGGAAGGCGGAACCATGTTCTGCACATTATATCCGTAAATCTGTTGTGACAGAGCTTGTGCTGGCTGATATGCAGAGGGTGTTTTCTTTTGTGACAAGTTATGAAAAGGGATGGAGTAAAATTGCTGTGGAATTGGGCAGAAGGGAAGTTTTAAAGGGATTGGCACAGGAGCAGAAAGAATGGGAAGCAGTACAAATGCGGTTAAAGGAAATAGATACGATTTTTTGTAAATTGTATGAGGATCATGCTTTAGGGAGAATTTCTGGTGAACAATTTGCTTTTATGACTTCTGGCTATGAGGAAGAGAAAAAGACACTGAAAGAAAGAATGGATGTTTTAGACAAGCAGATACAAACAGTGAAAGAACGTAGTTCTGATGTAGAGAAATTTGTTGGGGCAGTAAAGAGATATACCCAGATCAAAGAGTTGAACTATGAGAATGTACACGAATTGATTGATCGTATTTGGATCTATGAGACGGATAAAGAAACCCATACTCGTAAGATTGAGATAGTTTATAATTTTATTGGTAGGATAGAAATTTATTAAAATGTAAATCCTGCTTGCATAAATAGAGAAACTGTTGTATAACAAAACCAAAATATATTATTTTAACTTAGAGGAAAAAGAATGGAGGATGAGAAATGGGATTTGCAAAAGATTTTGTATGGGGTGCGGCTACGAGTTCTTATCAGATTGAAGGTGCAGCACAAGAGGACGGAAAGGGTCAGCATGTTTGGGATGTTTTTGTAAAAGAGCCGGGACATATAGCAGAGGGGCATACCGGAGACAGGGCATGTGATCATTATCATCTCTTTCGGGAGGATATAAAATTAATGAAGGAAATGGGACTTATGGCATATCGGTTTTCGATTGATTGGTCTCGGATTCTGCCGGAGGGAGTTGGAAGGGTAAATGAAAAGGGGATTGCATTTTATAGTGAATTGATTGATACACTTCTTCAGCATGGGATTGAACCTTATATTACTTTGTATCATTGGGAACTGCCTTATGCATTGCATCAGCGTGGCGGATGGATGAATCCTCAGATGGTAGAGTGGTTTGGAGAGTATGCCAAATTGGTGGCAGAGCGGTTTAGTGACAGAGTAAAGTATTTTTTTACATTAAATGAACCACAGTGTTTTGTGGGACTGGGATTTTTGACTGGGGAGCATGCACCGGGAATAAAAGCACCGTTAAAGGATACATTTGCGATGGCACATCATGTATTGAAGGCACATGGAAGGGCAGTACAGATGCTTCGGCAGTATGGAAAGCAGGATTTGGTAATTGGATATGCTCCAACCGGATCGATGTGCTATCCTGAGACGGAACGGGAGGAGGATGTGGAAGCCGCTAGGCAGATGATATTTTCTATGTCGCAGGAGGATAGAAATTGGACTTGGAATGTGGCTTGGTGGTCTGATCCGATTTTGCTTGGACATTATCCAGAGAAAGAGTTTGCCTGCTATGAAAAATATCTGCCTAAGATAACGGATGACGATATGAAACTGATAGCGGAACCCATTGATATCTATGGGCAGAATATTTATAATGGAAGATGTATTCGAATGGGGAAAGATGGAAAGCCGGAGGAAGTGCCGCGTTATGTGGGATTTCCTCGAACGGCAATCAATTGGCCTGTTACGCCGGAATGTCTCTATTGGGGACCGAAATTTTTATATGAGCGTTATAAAAAGCCGATTTATATTACGGAGAATGGGCTTTCCTGTCATGATGTTGTTTCTTTGGATAAAAAGGTGCACGATCCGAACCGGATTGATTTTTTGGCGAGATATCTCCATGAATTAAAACGAGCAGCAGAGGAAGTGGATCTGCGGGGATATTTTCATTGGTCACTTATGGACAACTTTGAATGGGCAAAGGGATATACGGAACGGTTTGGATTGATTTATGTGGACTATCGGACACAGGAGCGGATTTTTAAAGATTCTGCATATTGGTATCGGGATGTGATTCGGAAAAACGGAGAGGATTTATAGTGCATAGGAGAGAGGATGGAATCATAAAATAAAGAAATAGAAGAAAAAAGGAGACTTTTATGGCGGAGAAATTGGAGCCGACAGAGAAACCGGATTGTTACCGCTATGGGGATTATCTTGTGGAGGTAGAATTTACACCGGATGGTCCTAGTTTTCTGGAATTAATTCAGGAATATATGGAAAGAAAATTGGACGGATTATTTGAGGAAGAGACAGATGGTATATAGGGCTGCTCTTTATCTTCGAGTGTCAAAAGAAGATGCAAAAAAAGCGGAACAAAACGGGCAGGAGCTTCAGAATAGTATTGAAAACCAGAGACGTTTTCTTTTGGAGTATTTAAAGGATCAGACGGAAATAGAAGTGTATGACTGCTATATTGACAGGGGGTATTCGGGGCTTTTATTTGAGGAGCGTCCCGGATTTCTGCGGATGTGGAAGGATATTTTAGATCGAACGGTCAATATGATAGTTGTAAAGGATCTCTCTCGTTTTGGAAGGGAACATATTCAGACGGACGCTTATATTCGAAAGATTTTTCCTTCTCTTGGGGTTCGTTTTTTGGCGGTAGCAGATTCTTACGATAGTCTCTTTGCAAAAGAAGAGGAACAGAATCTATTGATTCCGATTAAAAATTTTATAAATGATTCCTATGCAAGAGATATTTCGATAAAGATCCGTTCTAGTCAAGAGGCGATGCGGAGAGAGGGGATTTGTGCAGGAGCATTTGTTCCTTATGGATATCGAAAAGAACAGGGGAGACTTTGCCCGGAAGCAGAAAGTGCTGTGGTAGTGAAGTTAATCTATTTATTGAAATTGGAGGGAAAGAGTGCTGGTCATATAGCAGAAAAATTAAATCAATGGGGGATTTCTTCCCCAGCCGAATTTCGGCGGGAGAGAGGAAGTGTTTATTATACAGGATTTCAGGAGTATGAGACAGCAAAGTGGACAGGCACCAGTGTGGATAGAATTTTAAAGAATCGGGTCTATATAGGGGTATTAGAACAGGGAAAACGGAAGCGGATTTCTTATAAAGTGCAGACTGTGATTGCTGTTCCAGAGGAAAAATGGAGCAGGATAGAAGGGGCACATCCGGCGATTATCTCGGAGGAAGCGTATCAGTTGGTGCAGAAAATTTCTGGTTTGGATATGAGACAGGCACCTAGACAGAACAGTCTCGATAGATTGTCCGGGCTTCTTTTTTGTGGTGATTGTAAGCGGGCTATGGTAAGAAGGAGCGGACATGCAAAGAGGAAACGGGAGGATTATTATATCTGTTCCGGTTATAATAAAGGAGAGGGCTGCAGCAGACATTCGATCTTGGCTGACAGACTTTTTCAGATAGTATGGTCTGTAATAGCATGTAGTTCAAAAGGAATGGAACAGATGCAAAAGTTAAGAGAGAAGAGAGGAAGAAATATTTGGGATATTTTTATACAAAATAGTGAAAAAAAGATAGAAAAATATAAAAAGCGGCTGGAGCAGGCAGAGGAGGATTTTAATAGAGGAATTTTAAATACAGAGGAATACCAGCGGTATCGGACAGTCTATTTAGAGGGACAAAAGAAGCAAAGGCAGGCGGTTTTTCTCTGTAAGCAGGAGAAGAGCAGACGGGAAGAGGAGGACAAACAGAGCAGGGAATGGAAAGAAATTGTGCCGGATCGGCTGCTCTGTTTGTTGCTAATAGAGAAAATTGAAATAGGAGAAGAGAAAAAAATTAAGATTTGGGTTCGTTTTCGGATGGATAGATAGAAAAAAATCTGTTATAATAAAAAGGATTGTATTTGACTGACAGAAGAGAAATCGGACGAATTTGGGAGGAAACAGTGGAGGATACAGAAATTATTGAATTATATTGGCAGCGTTCGGAGACGGCAATTAAAGAAACCGATGGAAAGTATGGAAGCTACTGCAAAAGTATTATACACAATATTCTTCAAAATAGAGAGGATACAGAGGAATGTATCAATGATACCTGGCTGCATACCTGGAATTCTATTCCGACAGAACGTCCTTATGAATTTCGTACTTGGCTTGGAAGAATTGCAAGGAATCTTGCATTTGACCGCTATAGAAGACGAACGGCAAAAAAGCGGGGCGGGAGGGAGATGGACGTGTTACTGTCGGAATTGGAAGACTGTCTTCCGTCTATACAGACAGTGGAGAAGGAATTAGAGGATGCGGAGCTGGCGAATTTAATCAATGATTTTTTAAAGAAGCAGAAAAAAGAAAATCGTATGATATTTGTCAGACGCTACTATTATAGTGATTCGGTAAAGCAGATCGCCGAGCGGTATGGGATCAGTGAAAGTAAGGTAAAATCCTCGTTGTTTCGGACAAGGAATGGGTTAAAGACTCATTTAGAAAAGGAAGGGATTCTAATATGAAGGAGGAACGGCTTTTTCAAGTAATAGGAATGATAGAGGACAATTTGATTCGGGAAGCGGAAGAGGAGACGATTGTATCGAAACCGTCATTTTTTAGGACAGCTTCTTGGAAGTGGGCAGCAGCGGCGGCTGGAGTATTGTTATTATTAGGAGTCAATGTTTTCTATTATAATCAAAACAAAAATTATAATGGGATGACTTCTTTTTATGAAAGTAATTCGATGGCTACTACTGCGGCAGGAATGGTTCAGAGTGCTCCGGGGAAGCAGGAGGAGGTAATAGAAGAGAAAGAGGATGTTTTAGAAACACAAGAATTTGCAGATAATGCAGGTTTGGATGGAAATACAGCCGGAGTGAGCAGTGCAAATTTAGAAGAGGGATTAAAAGTAGAGTATGATTGGCAAAAAGATATGGTATCTTTCTATACAGAAGTAATAGAGGAGATTTACCAGCCATATCAGGGAGAGCCCTTATATCTCAATCTCGCTTCGTTATCCTATCTAGATAAAGAACAAAAAGAAGCATTATTAGAGGAACTCAATGGACAGATTACGGTAGTAACAGGGACTTGGGAAGAACTTTGTAAGCAGGGGATCGTGCAGGAAGAAGCAGAAGAGATAGTAGGAATTTATATGACATTTCAGATAATAACAGAAGAAGAAAAAGGCTTTGCGTTTCAAATTGACTGCCAAAAGGGCAAGAATATTCGATTTGGATGGCAGGAATGTTATGCCTGGTATCGGGAGGATGGATGGAGTTATCAATTGGGGGCAAAGTAATAGTTTAGGTACAAGGGAGAGAAAAGATGTATTTATTTTCAAATGAGAATAAAAAAATGACAGGAGAATCTATTGCAAAGATAGTACAGTCTGTACCGGAACAGACAGCAAAACAGTTTCAGGAACAGATTATAGATGCATTGACCAGCGAAGAGATGATAGAATTTATTCATAAAAATATATTTCCTTATCGCCAGTTAATGTCTTATTATCGCTGTGCAATTATGGAAATTGAGACAAAATTTAAGGTATTAAATGAACAGTTTTCTTTGCAATATGACAGAAATCCGATTGAAACAATTAAAAGTCGGCTGAAATCGCAGGAAAGTATTATAGAAAAACTCCGTAGAAAACAGTATCCATTTACATTTCAGTCAATTGAAGAAAATATAAAAGATGTAGCGGGGGTAAGGGTAATCTGTTCTTTTCCCGCTGATATCTATCTGTTGGCAGATTGCCTGTTAAAACAAGACGATATTATATTGATTGAGAGAAAAGATTATATTAAGCATCCGAAAGAAAGCGGATACCGCAGCCTGCATTTAATTGTAGAGGTACCTATTTTTTTGGAGCAGGAAAAGCGAATGATGAAAGTGGAGGTTCAGCTTCGGACAATTGCAATGGATTTTTGGGCGAGCTTGGAACATAAGCTGCGGTATAAGAAAGATATTCCAAAGGAAGAGGCAAATTTGCTGGCAGAGGAGCTGGTGGAGTGTGCCTGTGTCAGTGCACAGTTGGATGTTCGGATGGAGCAGATTAAGAATCGAATTGTAGAAATTACCAAAGATATAGAAATTCCCAAAAATAAAAACCATAATCAATAATAAAAGAGAAGACAAAAGAACCTATATCGGATTTCGAAAAAGTATTCGAAATCCGATATTTTAGAAATTTATTCACAATTTGGATTTATTGATCAGATAAACAGATCTGTGCTCCTCCATTTAGACAAAATAGAGTATCATTTGCCAAAAACCAGACCGGAAGGGCACTTGGATTTTGGATAATTGTCTTATCTTCTGAAAAGATTAGTCTGTTTAGGGCGGTCTGATAGTTGAAAAATTCTAGATTAGTAGCATACCAGACTTCTTTTTGGCAGGAAACTTGTCTGCAGAAGAGTTCGATCTCTTCCCATGTATCGTTGCCGTCTAGCTCATAGGAATGTCCCCATATGTAGAACAATTTTAATGTGTTTTCAGAGGAGGACGGGTCGGAAGCCAGAAATTGTTGAGTAAGGGCTTTTCTGTCGGGATCTTCAAAGTGGCAGGTGGGATGCCAGCAGAGGAAATTTTGCGGGATAGAAAAGGTTTTGGTGCTTTGTACGGTTCGGCTGTATTGGATGCCGGCTTTTTTTAGTTCTTCTAATACAAGGTCATTATAGGTGCCGAAGGGATATGCCATACCAGTAACAGGATAACCTGCTAATTTTTCTAATTGTTTCCGGTCAGAGCGGATTTCATAGGCGACTGCTTCGGAAGGCAGGGTTTCTAGATGAGGATGTGTTCTTGTATGAACAGCGATTTCATGACCTTGGTAAAGGGAACTTACTTCGGAAGCTTCAATTTTATTATGTGTAACAGGTTTTGCAAACCCATTAGCTGGAGCACATTTGCCAAAACAACCAGAGTTTAGATTAAAAGTGGACTTTAAATGGTATTGGTTAAATAGGGCGACTAGACGCCTGTCTTGTGTAACACCGTCATCATAGCTGAGCGTCAGGCATTTTTTCTTGCCTTCTGGAAAAAGTGGGGTTATCATTAAAAAAATCTCCTTTTTGTTTATTTTAACCTATCAAGGAAGTCTCCCGCTTCTAAGTCGTGAAGGTGAAAGCGGTGGGGGACTTTCGATTCCGAATTTCCTTTAACTTTAGAGACATTATAACATAGGAGAAAAGAAGGTGACAAGAGGAGAAGAAGCGATTTAAAAAAGATTTAGAGACAGGAGAATTGATTTCAATAAAATAGATGGATAGAGGAGGACACTTAGAATGGAGACAATCCATTATCAGAATCGAATAGCAATTATAAATGATTTTACAGGATTTGGCCGTTGTTCCTTAGCGGTAGAAATTCCAGTGATTTCTTCGTTAGGAGTAGAATGTTGTCCGATTCCGACTTCTATTCTTTCGAATCATACGGCATTTTCAAGTTGGTTTTTGGATGATTATACAGAAAAAATGCTGCCTTATCTGGAAGAGTGGAAGAAACTTGGGATTTCTTTTGATGGAATTTTAACCGGATTTCTTGGATCGGAGAGACAGATTGCAATAGTAAAACAGATGATAGAGGAATTTTCAGAGAGAGAGGGACATAAAACATTTGTAACAGTAGATCCGATTATGGGGGATCATGGCAAAGTGTATTCTACTTATACAAAAGAAATGTGTAATCAGATGAAACAGCTTGTAGAAGTTGCTGATCTTTTAACGCCCAATCTTACAGAAGCTTGTATTCTTACAGATACTCCTTATAAGGAGAGCGGGTGGCATTTAAAGGAATTATCTAAGATGGCGGAACAGTTATGCGGGATGGGAGCAAAACGAGTTATAATCTCTGGAATTACAATGGGACAATCCATAGGAAACTTACTTTGTGAAAAGGGAAAAGGGGAGATTAAGCTGCTTCGAAGCAAACGAGTAGGAACGGAACGATGCGGGACAGGAGATATTTTTTCCTCTATACTTGCGGCGGATGCCGTAAATGGGGTAAGGTTAGAGGACTCTGTAAAAAAGGCAATGAAATTTGTAAAAGAATGTATTTTATTAACCGAACAACTTTCCGTTCCAAAGACAAATGGTGTATGTTTTGAATTTTTACTGAAAAAGTTAAAATAGGAACTTTTTTCGGCTATTCTCCATAGAATAAAGAGAAAGAAAAAGAAAAAAGGGTTTTATAAATGAGAAATTTTGATTCTAAATATAATAAATGTAACTGCAGTAATGTAAATGCATCTCAAATGGAAGAAAATGCTGGTATAATAGAAGCTTCTGATAATTATGAAGAGTACAGCGAGTATGAAAATGAGGGACGCAGTGCAGACTATCCGTTGCAGACGATTCCTTCTCATCAGCCGGTGCCGGATTTTAGCCAGCCGTCTCAAGTTCCGTCAATGCCAATGCTTCCCAATATGCCGTCTACTCCTACCTTTCCATCTGGGATTATTGGACCAATTGTAATTCCGATTGGCCCGGGAAGTATCGGATATGCACAGGTTCGTTTTCTTCATGCTGTAGCAGGAGCAGGACCTGTGATGATTTCAGTTGGTCCGACTGTATTTAATTCTAAATTAGCATATCAAAATATTACTGCTTATGGAAGAATTGCATCTGGTTATCGGACGATTACGGTAGTAAGTGCAGATAATCCTTCGAATGTTCTTTTGCGGAAGTCGGTTACATTTACAGCGGGGAGTCAGATTACAATAGCATTGGTAAATGCAGCAAGCGGAATTCAGCTTTTGGTTGTATCGGATGAACTTTGTAGCAATAAGTCTTGGAACAGCAGCTGTGTGCGGTTTGTAAATCTTTCTTATGGAAGCGGAAGTCTTAGTGTACAGTTGGATACGGGAATGAGTGTATTTGAAGATATTGATTTTATGGAAATTACGCCGTTTAAGCAGATTGGTGTTGGGAATTATTATTTTAATGTATATCAGTCTTCTCCTGGAATACAGCCTAGGAATATATCTGGAGATATGGGAATTGCTGGGTTTACTTCTTTTGAACTGCAGGTGGGATCGAATGAGATGTATACGGTTTACTTGGTAGGAAGTACGTTTACGACTCCTTCTTTACAGGCGGTTATTGTTACAAATGTTTGATTTTGAGAGTGGTTTTGATAGGCTGTCGGAGGGGATCTGGCAGCCTGTTTTGGTAGTGGGGGAAAATCGTATGGAGGGATGGATGGGGACGCTAGAGCAGGGAACCGATCTCTTTCCGCTGCTCCGCTCTCCGGGAAGTAAGAACGTCTAATGCTTCTGAATGAAAGTGTATCCTGCCGGACGGAACGGGGTGCAATTCGCCCGTACAGCGGGCTAAACACACCCCTTTTTTTGCCATTCGAGAATGGCAAAAAATCCTAGTGGATCGACAGAAGCAGAAGACGTTCTAACTTCCCTCCGAAGTCGCAGCGGAAAGAGATCGGTTCCCTGCTCTGGCTGTTTTTTCCTGTATATAAATATATGGTTGATTTACCATTCATCTATAGAGGGGTGGAAAAAGAAACGTAAATTGTGAGATAATACAGCCAGAGTGCAAGAAAGAACTGCTGTGACTTCGAAAGAAAGCTAGAAGCTCTTAGACTTCTGTCGATCCCTAGGATTTGAGGGCACTTGTGCCCGAAAAAGGGGTGTGTTTAGCCCGCTGTACGGGCGAATTGCACCCCGGTCCGTCCGGTTGGGAATATCTAAATTCAGAAGTCTTAGAGCCTGTCTAATATCTTTTAAGAAGGAGAAAAAGAAATGC
>CAJUEI010000017.1 GCA_910585255.1 uncultured Lachnospiraceae bacterium | reverse complement strand
GAAGCATAAGACGTTCTAACTTTCCTCCGAAGTCACAGCGGAAAGGAATCGCTTCCCCGCTCTAGCTGTCTTTTCCTGCCTATAGAGATATAGTTGATTCATTTATCCATAGAGGACAGCATGAAGCGGAGAAGAGAAAAGATAAATGTAGATTGCGGATAATTAATATTCATACTGATGGGCTCATAGAAAGGAGAGTATAGATAAACATAGATTCATACTGATGAGCTCATAGAAAGGAGAGTATAGATAAACATAGATTGTGGATAATACAGCCAGAATGAGTCAAGAACACGCTGTGACTTCGGAGGAAAGTTAGAAGCTCTTAGACTTCTGTCGATCCCTAGGATTTGAGGGCACTTGTGCCCGAAAAAGGGGTGTGTTTAGCCCGCTGTACGGGCGAATTGCACCCCGGTCCGTCCGGTTGGGAATATCTGAATTCAGAAGTCTTAGAGCTTCTGCTTTCTGGAGAGCGGAACAGCGTGTTCTTGACTCATTCTGGCGTCCTCCTTAAGGAATAATGTTCTGGCTGAGTTTTCGGATATGAGATGAAATAGGGATTGACATTTTAGAAAGACATGAGTATGATAGGGATAGAACAAAGGCGTTTACCGGGTAAAGGTACGCCTTTCTTTTGGTTTTAGAGAAAATGATAGAAGGAATAGACTGGATTTTTATAGGAAAGTGGAGGAAGAATGATGGGTAAGTATACACAGGAAACACTGATGCAGTTGATAGAAGAAGAAGGAGTCGAATTTATTCGCCTTCAATTTACAGATATGTTTGGAACTTTAAAAAATATGGCAGTTACTGTGAATCAGTTAGAACGGGCATTTCATAGACAGTGCATGTTTGACGGTTCTTTAATTGAAGGATTTATGGGAATTGGGGAGACAGATCTCTGTCTTTCTCCTGATTTGGATACTTTTCAGATCTTTCCATGGAGACCGCAGCAGGGAAAAGTGGCAAGACTGATTTGTGATGTATATCGTCCATGTGGGGAACCGTTTGAAGGAGATCCGCGATTTATTTTAAAGAGGGCAGTAAAGCAGGCGGAGGAGATGGGATATACCTTTCAGGTAGGACCAGAGTGTGAGTTTTTTTTATTTCATACAGATGACAATGGACTTCCCACTACTACCACGCATGAAAAAGCAGGATACTTTGATTTAGCACCGCTGGATTTGGGAGAAAATGCAAGGCGTGATATTGTACTTAGTTTAGAAGATATGGGATTTGTGGTGGAATCTTCTCATCATGAAGTGGCTCCGGCACAGCATGAGATTGACTTTCGCTATGATAACGCATTGACAACAGCAGATAATATTATGACTTTTAAGCTGGCGGTTCGTTCGATAGCAAAACGGCATGGACTTCATGCAACTTTTATGCCAAAGCCAGTATTTGGCGTAAATGGTTCGGGTATGCATACCAATATGTCACTGTCAAGAGATGGAAAAAATTTGTTTGCGGATAAGCAGGATTTGCATGGACTGAGCAAGGAAGCGTATCAATTTATAGCCGGAGTCTTGGCACATATAAAGGGAATGACAGCAATTACAAATCCGATTGTAAATTCTTATAAGCGACTGGTGCCTGGGTTTGAAGCACCGATGTATCTTACATGGTCAGTCAGCAGTCAAAGTCCTTTAATTCGAATTCCGGCAACTAGAGGAGAGGGAACACGGATTGAGCTTCGCTGTCCCGATTCGGCATGTAATCCTTATTTGACGTTGGCGGTGTGTTTAGCGGCAGGACTTGACGGAATTCAGAGGAAATTGACACCGCCTGACAGTGTAGACTGCAATTTATATCAGTTAAGTGAGCAGGAGAGACAAAAGAGAGGAATTGAGCGGCTTCCGGCAGACTTAGGAGAAGCGATTGAAGAATTGAAAAAAGATACTTTTATTCAGGAAGTGTTGGGAAAACATGTAACAGAAAGATATTTGGAAGCGAAGACGGCAGAGTGGGTACAGTATCGTTCTCAGGTAACGGATTGGGAGATTGGAACTTATTTATATCGCTGCTAGAGGAAAAAATTGCTGCAGATAGGAAAGGGAGTGGAAACCGTTATGGTAAATAGTATTGTTGTATTTCCAAAGATTGAAGATGCAAAGGGAATCCGAAATTTACTGGTTCGCCACGGTTTTTTGGTATCAAGTGTCTGTACAACAGGTGCACAGGCTTTGCAGGAGGCAGATTTTCTTCAGGAGGGAATTATTATCTGCGGCTATCATCTGCAGGATATGTTTTATCGGGAACTGCATGAAAGTCTTCCAGAATATTTTGAAATACTTTTGATTGCTTCACAGCGATATTGGGAGGGAAATCAGGAACAGGGAGTGATTTATCTTCCTCTTCCGATTAAAACAGCGGATTTATTAAATACCGTGGATATGATGGTACAGACTTTGCTGCAAAAGAAAAAAAAGCGAAAGATACAGTTAAAACAGAAAAGTGATAGAGACAGGCAGATAATTGAGCAGGCAAAACGGATTTTAATGGAACGGAACCATCTGTCGGAAGAAGAGGCACACCGCTATATACAGAAAACAAGTATGAATACAGGAACAAATATGACAGAAACGGCACAGATGATTCTGCAATTATTTATTTGATTTTTTTTAGATTTCAGTGTATGCTAGTATTGTTATTGCTGCGGGGAGCAGGATAGGGTAGTGTTATAGAGAAGTATGAAAAAGAGAGGAAATTTGGAAAATAAGGATAGACAGAGTAGGAGGAAGAATGATGTTTAAAGTGAATGAAAATTATTTGAAACTGCCGGGAAGTTATCTATTTTCTACGATTGGTAAGAAAGTAAATGCCTATGCACAGGAGAATCTGGATAAGAAGATCATTCGTTTGGGAATTGGAGATGTAACACAGCCATTAGCTCCTGTTGTAATAGAGGCTTTGCATAAGGCAGTGGATGAGATGGGACATGCCGAGACATTTCATGGGTATGCACCGGATTTGGGATATGAGTTTTTAAGAAAGGCAATTGTAGAACATGATTATCAGGCTCGTGGGTGTAAGATTGCATTGGATGAGGTGTTTATCAGTGACGGAGCAAAAAGTGATTCTGGAAATATTGGAGATATCTTTGCTTTGGAGAATAAGATTGCTGTTTGTGATCCGGTCTATCCGGTTTATGTGGATACCAATGCAATGGCGGGACGTACAGGAGAGTATCTGGAAGAGACACAGAAGTGGAGCAATGTGATTTATATGCCATGTACGGCAGAGACAAATTTTGCACCAGAATTGCCTTCTGAGGAACCAGATCTGATTTATCTGTGTTTTCCGAATAATCCGACTGGTTCTACTATTACTAAGAAAGAACTTCAAAAATGGGTGGATTATGCCTTAAAGGTGGGTGCGGTTATTATCTATGATGCGGCTTATGAGGCATATATTACAGAGGAAGAGGTACCGCACAGTATCTATGAGTGTGAAGGGGCAGCGGCATGTGCGATTGAGATTCGCAGTTTTTCTAAAAATGCGGGTTTTACCGGAACACGGCTTGGTTTTACTGTAATACCGAAAGAATTAAAGTGTAAAGGTGTTTCTTTAAATTCTCTTTGGGCACGCAGACAGGGGACAAAATTTAATGGTGCTCCTTATATTGTTCAGCGTGCAGGAGAGGCAGTATACAGCGAAGAGGGACGGAAGCAGACAAAGGAACAGATTGCATATTATATGAGAAATGCAAAGGTGATTTGTGAAGGGCTTGTTTCGGCTGGGTATACCGTTTCAGGGGGAGTGAATGCACCTTATATTTGGTTGAAGACACCGAAGGGAATGAGTTCTTGGGAGTTTTTTGACTATTTATTGGAACAGGCAAATGTAGTCGGGACGCCTGGAGCAGGATTTGGACCGAGTGGAGAGGGGTATTTCCGGCTGACAGCGTTTGGCAGTTATGAGAATACATTAGAGGCAATGGAACGGATTAAGCGGTTATAGTGAAAAGAATAATTTGAGTATTTCTGCATATGATGTAAAAAATAAAAAAACTGTGGTTTTTCTTTTTTGGAAATTTGGAAATTTGGAAATGAAAGAAGAGGAAAAGCAGGCGGGAGAATAAATGCTGAAATTTGTTGTAGTGATGATGGAGCGATATGGCTATATTGGAATTTTATTGTTGATTTTTTTGGAAAATATTTTTCCTCCGATCCCATCGGAAATTATTCTCCCGTTTTCGGGATTTATGACTACGAAGACGAATTTAGGAGTAGCCGGAGTGATTGCAGCGGCTACAATCGGTTCGATTTTAGGGGCATTGGTTTTATATTTGGTAGGAAGTTTATTGCGGGCAGAACGTTTGGAGCGGGTTGTAAATGGGAAAATAGGGAAGGCACTGCATTTTAATATGGAGCATATTCGGAAGGCAGAAAAGGGATTTCAGAGATATGGAAAGCTGTCAGTTCTGTTTTTGCGGTGTGTTCCGATTGTGCGAAGTTTGGTTTCGATTCCGGCAGGTATGGCAGGCATGGATATGGTGCAGTTTTTTATTTTTACTGCTGTGGGGAGCTTGGCGTGGAATATTTTGCTGGTTTCTTTGGGAGCCGGACTGGGAGAGTCTTGGGAGTTGGTTTCTTATTACATAGCGATGTATGCAGGAGTAGTAAAGGTTGCGGCTGTTACGGCGGCAGGAGTTTTTTTGATTTGGAAAGGGTGGGGGTGTTATCGGAGGCGGAGGATGTTGGAATAAAAGGGAGGATTGTTGAGAGAAGGACGCCAAGATGCGGCATAGTAAAATTGTGCTGCATTTTGGCGTCCTTCTCTTAATTATAGGACTGTTTTTTAAGATCATTGCAAGAGGTAGAGAATTTTAGTTATAATTGTTTTTTGGCGGAATCTCTAATGGCTTTTGGAGAAACGCCGTGTACTTTTTTAAAGGCCCGCCGGAAGGAGTTTGCATTATTATATCCGACTTCTAAGTAGAGATTGCTGACAGGAATAGAAGTTGTCTGTAATAATACAAGTGCCTGTTCCATACGAAGCTTTTCGAGATATTCGGAAAAGTTTGTTTTGGTTTCTGCCTTAAATAAATAAGAAAAGTAGCTTTCTGAAATTCCAAATTGTTCGGAAATTTTATTTAAGCAGAGGGACGAGTCTACATAATTATTTTTAATATATTCCTGTATCGTTCGAATTAGTTGGTTTCCTTCCTGCTGTTTTGGTTTGTAGAAAGAAGTCATCCATAGAGCAGTGTCGGAAAGCGTTTGGTATTCTAATTCTGAATTTTCTAAGTTGGCATCGATTTGTTCTAACAGTGTTTCCGACTCAGGAGAGTTTGTAATTTCAGTTGTGATAGAGAAGCGAATTTTTAGCAGGGTGTTTCGAATATCGGAAAAAAGAAGCTGTTTCATTAATGGAGTTAATGTGCGTTCTAAAAGGTTTTCGTATTCGATTAGATGTAGAAATTCCTGCACTTGCTTTTCATTTCCTGAGGTGATAAATTCGGTTAATTTTTGGGCAAACTCTAATGGGTAGTAATAGCCGTTCCAAGATTTATGGAGTTTTTTATAAGGCTGAAACGGTGCTTTGCTGGAGGCATGAGCAACGGCTTGTCTTGCCTGCTGGTAGGATTTCCAGATATGGGTAAGGTCTCGGTTTCGGTTTCCCATACCACAGAATAAGTAAAATGGATAGTTCTTTGTAATTTTTTCTTGAAGGGCAAGGAACTGTCCGGCATGCAGTGCGGTTGCGTCTTCTAGCGAAAGGGTATCATCGTCTCCGACTAAAAGGGCAAAGGAGTTGGACAGAGTATCAGTATCATGAATCAGGATATCCCATCCAAATGCCTCTCGGAATTCTTGTCGAAGGATATGGTGGTATTCTTCTTGTTCTGAAGAGAGCAGGATTTCATTGGAGAGATGATTGGTGGTGTCGATATAATATGCCGTAATATAGAGCACACAAAAATTACGATTCTGCGTGCAAATATTTAGATAGTCTGAAATATAGTGCAGTTCATTCATGTTGTGGATCTGTCCGGTGATCAGGCGGGCGATATAGGATTCGAAAATCAGTTGTTTCTGTATAAAAAGCGTCTGCTGCAGGGAAGAATGTTCTTTTAAGGTGTCTTCTAACTGAGTGCGGATTTTAATAAAAGGTACTAGGTTTCTTTTGGAGAGTACCAGGATAACTAAAAAGCTAATAATGCTGGCTCCTAATGTAATAAAAGAATAGATCTTGTGATAGGAGATTAGGGATTGAAATACCAGTTCTTCCGGTTGAAATAGATAATATGTCCATTCGTTATAGGAAGATGTGATAGAGGTAATCAGCATTTTTTCTTTGCCTACATTTACACTTGAAAAGTAGGAGGGTTCATCAATGGAAGAAAGAACAGTCTGAATCGTTTCTTCCGATAGAGACGGAGTTTTTTCGTCTGTGATAGAAAAAGACGGCTGCGAGTCTTTGTCGATTACATAGAGAAAACCTCGTTCAAAAAAGGGCAGATCACTAAATAGGTTATGCAGTTTGACTCCATCGATTTCAAAGCAGATCTTTCCTGTAAGATTTTTTTGAATCGTATATTTTTTAAACGGAACCAGATAGAGGTAAGGGGAGGAAGAATAGGGAGAGAATTTCTGTGTATTATAGAAAGAAAAGCAGGAATCATCCCTATTTAAAACGGATAGCCACTCCGAGTAGTATTGGGTATTGTAGTGTTTATTTAGGCGGTAGTATAGATCGGTTCGGTTTAAATAGCTAGAGGAAAGTACATAGTCGGTATGGGGCAGGTAAATATAGTAGTCACTGATAGGAAGGAGCGTTTCGCTTGGTCCAAAGGAGGTTAAAAAATTCATGCCTTCTTTGGCAGACAGGTAAAATGGATTATCTGTAGTCTGCATTTTTTCTAATTTTATAATGTTAGAATTGTCCGCTATCTGCATACTAAGTGTTTCCATAGAACGAAATGCCGTATCCATATTTAGGACGGATTGGGAGAGGATAATATAACTTTGTTTAAAAAGATTGGAACGGGCATCGTCAATTCCTATTTTGTACATATATAAACCCATAATTAGTATAATAATCACTAATATACTGTAAGAGGTGATGTATTTGATTAAAAATTTTCGGTCATTTAATAAATTTGTTCGATTCATATAGTAAATCTCCTGAATTTATTGTGAATTATTTCCATATGTCTAAAAAAGAATGGTTAAATTATAACAAAAAAAGAAGAATTACGCAAGAGATTTGGAATTGAAAGTGCTTTCAAAGCGTGCAAAATTTTTGATTGATTTCCTTTTTTTGGGTAAGAATAGCCAAAAAGAGCGGATAAAACGGCACTTTTTAAAAAAAATATTAAAATTCATAAAAAAAGTAAAAATTGCATCTTGTGTAAATTGCCTAATATGTGATACACTATTCTTGTCGAAGGTGATGGAAATTACAATACGACAAAAGCAGTGAAATTTATAATTGAAAACTGTAAGGGCTTTCAGGTTTTTAATTATAAAAAGAAAGTAAGGAATGGTTGGCTGTATAAAGAAATTTGTACAGGCACATAGTTAAAGGAGGATTTGTTTTATGAGAAAAACAAAAAAGAAAGTTGTTTCCATAGCTTTATGCTGTGCAATGTTAGCTAGTATAACAGCTTGCGGTGGAAATGGCAATTCAAACCCAACAACAACAGCAGGAACGACTCCGGCAGGTACAACAGCATCCAATACCGGAAACTCTTCCAATGAAACAACAACAGCAGCTCCAGATTCAAGTGCTTCTAATATTGTAAAGCCAGAATCACTTCGAATTGTACATGACGGTACAATTTTGACAGAGGGCTTAGCTGAGTTTGGAAGTCAGATAAGTGAACTGGTAGGTGTAAATTATATTTTAGATCAGCAGGATCACAGTGCGTATGCAGATGCAGTAGGTCGTGTATTTGCATCTGGTGACTGGCCAGATATCATTCTTTTGCCGGCAGGTCTGTATGCTACTTATGCAACAACTGGTGCATTGTGGGATATGACAGATATGTATGAGCAGTGGAAGACGGAATTAGGGGATCGTTTAGTTTCTAATGTAAATGATGGTCTTAAGATTAACGGAAGATTGTACGGATTTGCTCCTACTCGTGGAAATGGTTGTATTACTTATGTAAAGCAGGCGTGGTTAGATGCAGTTGGTATTCAGGCTCCAACAAATTGGGATGAGTATTATAATATGCTGAAGTTGTTTACAGAGAATGATCCGGACGGTGACGGCACAAATGATACCTACGGTGTAAATGCTGCTGGAATTATAGGGGGGGAAGCTCCATATACAAACTTCTTGCCTGAATTTTACCAGAAGGCATATCCAGACTTTATTCAGGGCGATGACGGTGTATGGTATGACGGATTTAATACCGATGATATGGTAGCTGCTTTGGAGAGATTACAGAGTGCTTATCAGGCGAAGTATTTGGATCCAGAATCTCTAACCGATGGTACAAAGGATGTGCGGAATAAGTTCTATGATGATAAGTTTGGTGCATTTACTTATTGGGCAGGTACTTGGAATCAGAATATTATCAATAACTTAGAGGCACAGGGATTAAGTACAGATTTAGTATTATTAGAGCCAATTGATGGTTTGGATCAGTATATTGAAAGACAGTCCGCTATGTGGTGTATTACAACTGCATGTCAGAATCCAGAGGGTGCATTTGAATACTTTATTAAGCCTATGTTGGATGACGGAGATGTTCAGTTCCGTTATACGTATGGTGCAAAGGGATTCCACTGGGATGACAAAGCAGAGACCGTTGTAGTAGGAGAAGGAGATGCAGCTGTTTCTACTGAATACAAAGATGGCGAATTCCATATGATGACAAACCAGGAAACAAAGACTTTATTTACAAAGAACCATTTAGACCCTGCTTTAACAGTTGCTCCGCTGAGCCATGCTCCGCAGTCTCAGACTGATGCTGCTGTAGAGAGTAATGAATTCTTTATTGCAAATTCGAAATTGGCACCATTCCTTCCTAGCTCAGATGTATTGAATGATTACAATGGAGACCTTTGGGAGTTAAAGAGAAAAGTTATCACTGAAGTTGTTGTAAACGGAAATGATGTTGCTACTTGGATGGATCACTATAGAACCAATTCTGCTCAGATGGTAGAAGAAGTTCTTGCTGATTTGAATAAGTAATAGCATTAAAAATTTTATATTGTTTTTTATGAATGACTGCCCTGATGCGGTTATGCAAAGGGGCAGTTATTTTACGGAAAACAAGGCATATTTTAACAAAAAGGAAAGGAAGGGTTGATTCAATGGCACAGAAAAATGGAAGTAATCAGCCGACAGTTCAGGCTCGAAAGAAACCGCTGGGTATGCAGATATGGTTTTACAGATGGTTCTATGTAATGTTTTTACCAGTATTATTTTTTGTGATTATTATGTTCTATTTGCCGATGTTCGGTGTACGGTATGCATTTTATGACTATCGTCCGGTTGGAGAGCCAGTATGGGTTGGTATGAAGCATTTTCAGGCACTGTTCAGCAGAGATGGATTCTGGCAGGCATTCTGGAATACGTTACAGATTAGTATTATAAAATTGCTGATAAATACATTTATGGCAGTTGTTATATCAATTCTTTTAAATGAAATTACAAGTTTGGCATTTAAGAAGACGGTTCAGACATTGATCTACCTGCCTCACTTTATGTCATGGGTCGTAGTTGCATCTGTATTCTCATTAATTTTATCTCCAAGTGCAGACGGTATGGTAAATGGTATGTTAGTTGACTGGGGTATCCTGAAAGAATCAGAAAAGATTTACTTTTTGGCAACGCCAAAATGGTGGAGACCAATCTTCTACATTATCAATATCTGGAAAGATACTGGTTGGGGAACTATCCTTTATTTGGCAACCTTATCTGGTATTAGCCCGGAATTATATGAAGCAGCACAGATTGACGGTGCAAATCGTTTGCAGAGAATGCGTTTTATTACCTTCCCTGCTTTGACGAATACGATTCTGACCGTATTAATCCTGAATCTTGCAAAGGTTATGAACTTGTTTGAATCAGTATTTGTATTATATAATGATGCAGTTATTGATGTATCTGATGTTTTGCAGACTTATATTTATCGTCAGACATTCGGTCAAGGTGTACCAAACTATGGTTATACCACTGCTGTTGGTTTATTTAAGTCTTTAGTAAGCTGTATACTTGTACTCGGCTGTAACTATGCAAGCAAAAAAGTTCGTGGCCGCGGTATCGTTTAGGAGGTGGATAGAATATGGCAAATGAGACAAAAAATTCAGCAGAATTAACCTATGTAAAGAAAAAGAAGAAATTGGCACCATTTGAAATTTTTAATTACATATTGTTTGTAATTGTAGGTTTAATTATTTTGGTTCCAATCTGGAAGGTATTAGTTGACTCGTTAGATGCACAGAGTGCATATTCTTTCCGCTTGTTTCCAAAGAGATTCTCTTTGGCTGGTTATGGTGTAATTCTTACAACAGAAGCATTATACAGACCATTCCTGATTTCGATCATTACGACTTTGGGCGGAACATTTTTAGGATTGCTTTTATCTACTTTAGGAGCTTATGTATTGATTCAGTTTGAGATGCCAGGCAGAAACTTCTTTGCATATTTCTTACTGTTTACCATGATTTTCTCCGGTGGTATGATTCCTGAATATTTGGTTATGAGAAAGTTGGGAATTATCAATACTTTGTGGGTTATTATTTTTAAACATGGTATGAATGTTTATAACTTGGTATTAATGCGGAACTTCTTTGAAGGTATTCCTGCCAGCTTATTTGAGGCAGCAGAAATTGACGGATGTTCTCCTATGGGAATCTTCTTTAAGATTGTACTTCCTCTTTCCAAGGCAGCACTTGCATCAATCGGTTTGATGTATGCAGTAGAAGCATGGAACGATTATACAAACTTTAAGATTTATGTAACCGATTCTACATTGGTAAATTTCCAGTATAAGCTGCGTAACTTGATTATGGATGGTGATATGCCGAATACGACAGCATCTATTTCTCAGAATATGATGTTTAATGCCGCCGTTATGTCAGCAATTATTCCGTTTATGTTAATCTATCCGTTCTGCCAGAAGTACTTTGTACAAGGTGTGAATGTAGGTGCGGTAAAAGAATAATTCCTGTTTTATGAAATTCTTAAAATTAAAAAAGAATATTTTTTAGAGCTTTAGAATAGAAAAAAGTGTCAGCCAATCGCTGGCACTTTTTCTGTATTCCTTTCGTATAATTTTGCCGGAAAATGTGAATCATTTCTTATAGACACAGTATGAATATGAAAATGAAGCGGAGGTTCATCATGGCAGTATATAAGGTGGAAATATGCGGAGTCAATACGGCAAAGCTACCATTATTAAAAAATGAGGAAAAGGAGGCTTTATTTCAGAAGGTATTAGAGGGAGATAAGGCAGCAAGAGAGGAATACATTAAGGGAAATTTAAGACTGGTACTTAGTGTAATTAAGAGGTTTAGCAGTTCCGATGAGAATGTAGATGATTTATTTCAGATTGGATGTATTGGATTAATAAAGGCAATTGATAATTTTGATATTTCTCAGGGGGTAAAGTTTTCTACTTATGCAGTGCCGATGATTGTTGGAGAGATACGAAGGTATCTTCGGGATAACAGCAGTATTCGGGTAAGCCGGTCATTGAGGGATATCGCTTATAAGGCAATTTATGCAAGGGATACTCTGACGAAAAAGAATCAGAAGGAGCCTACGATTGAAGAGATTGCAGCAGAGGTGGGGATGCCGAAAGAGGAGATTGTATATGCAATGGATGCAATACAAAGTCCGGTGTCGCTGTATGAACCGGTCTATTCAGAAGGGGGAGATACGCTTTGCGTAATGGATCAGATCAGCGATAAGAAGAATCGGGAGGATACTTGGATTGAGGAGCTGTCTTTGTCACAGGCGATGAAAAAGTTAAATGAACGGGAGAAGCGGATTATACAGATGCGGTTTTATGAGGGAAAGACGCAGATGGAGGTTGCAGATGAGATTAGTATTTCTCAGGCACAGGTTTCTAGATTGGAGAAGAGTGCCCTTCGAAATCTGAAGAATCAGTTGGGAAGTTAGGGGATTTTATTTCTAATTGAAAGGAAGGGGACATATATTTAGGATAAACAGAGAGGATAGGGATAGGATATAAATGGAAAAAAGGTTGATGCGGGTGATTGATTTAAGGCAGAAAGAGGTGATTAATGAGAAGGATTGTCGGTGTTTAGGGTGTGTAGCGGATATTGAATTTGATGTGGAGTCTGGTTGTATTTGTGCTTTGATTATACCAGGACAGCCTAAGATGTGCGGAATTTTTGGGAGAGATACAGAATATGTAATTCCTTATCGGATGGTTCGGCAGATTGGGGAAGATATTATCTTGGTCTGTGTGGAGGAGGAAGAGGTGATCGTGAAATGTAAATAATAAAGCGGCAGGGAGACGCCAGAGTGTAGTATGACAGTGATGTTTTACTTTGGATAGTTTTTCCTGCTTTTATTGTTTGTAAAAAAGATAAAATTCTTGACCTTACTGTTTGGTTTTAATATAATGAAGGGGAAGTTAGACGGTATAGGAGGTGGAAGCAATTATGAAATGTCCTTTTTGTAACAAAGAGAATACAAAGGTGATTGATTCTCGTCCAGCAGAGGAGAGCAATTCTATTCGAAGACGCAGACAGTGCGATGAGTGCGGCAGACGGTTTACTACTTATGAAAAAATTGAAAGTATTCCTTTAATTGTGATAAAGAAGGATAATAATAGGGAACCTTATGATCGGGAAAAGATTGAGAAGGGGATTATTCGCTCTTGTCATAAGAGACCGATTTCAATGGGAGAGATTAATCAATTTGTAGATGAAATTGAAAATCAGATTTTTAATATGGAAGAAAAGGAAATTTCAAGTTCCCGAATTGGAGAGATTATTATGGATCGGCTGAAAGATTTTGATTCGGTAGCTTATGTTCGCTTTGCTTCTGTCTATCGGGAATTTAAAGATGTCAGTACGTTTATGGATGAATTGAAGAAATTGCTGGAGTAGATTAAAATGAGAATTTTTAAAAGGTTTTATCCGAAAGAATATGTGGATTCGGTGTATTCGATTGATTTTGAAAAGCTGTATCGGGAGGGATATCGAGGGGTTCTTTTTGATATTGATAATACTTTGGTTCCTCATGGAGCACCTGCAGACAAGAGGGCTAGAAAGTTATTTCAGAGGCTGCGGAAATTGGGAATGGAGAGTTGTTTGATTTCGAATAATCAGATAGAGCGTGTAAAGGGATTTGCAGATGGGGTGGGATCGAAGTTTATTGAAAATGCACATAAGCCTTCTACAAAGAATTATTTTCGGGCTATGGAGCAGATGGGGACTACTCTGCAAAATACCATATTTATAGGAGATCAGTTGTTTACTGATATCTATGGGGCTAACCGGGCGGGGATATGGACGATATTGGTAAAGCCGATTCATCCAAAAGAGGAAATACAGATTGTGCTGAAGCGGTATTTGGAAAAGATTGTGCTGTATTTTTATAAGCGGGAAAGAAAGAGGGAAGAGAAAAAGAAAAGTTTTTGACAGGGAGGAATGAAGGATATGGTAGATGGAAGAACACGGGTTTGCGGTATTCTTGCAAATCCGGTGGAACATACACTGTCACCTGTTTTACATAATACTTTGGCACAGGAGCTGGGACATTCGCTTATCTATGTGCCGTTTAAGCCGGAGAAGGCGGGATTAGATATAGCGGTAAAGGGTGCATTTGCTTTAAATATACTTGGATTAAATGTATCGGTTCCCTATAAACAGGAGGTAATGAAGAGTCTCGCTGCAGTGGATTCGGATGCGGAGCAGATTGGAGCAGTCAATACTTTGGTTCGTACAGAGAGCGGATATAAAGGATATAATACGGATTATCTGGGACTTTGGCGTGCCCTTCAGGAAGAGGGAATCCGTTTAGACGGACAGGAAGTGATCGTCTTTGGAGCAGGGGGTGCGGCAAAGGCAGTGGTGTATCTCTGCTGTAAAAAAGGAGCAAAACGGGTATATTTGTTAAATCGTACATTGGAAAGAGCACAGGGTTTGGCGGAGGAGATAAATCAGAAGTTTTTAAAGAGTTGTGTCTGTGCTTTGCCGCTTGCAGATTATCGAGAGATCCCTTATAAGAAGTGCGGGTATTTGGCAATTCAGACCAGCAGTGTTGGGATGTATCCGAATACGGAGCAGGTGATTTTGGAAGATGCTGAGTGGTATTCTTGTTTTCATACCGCTTTTGATCTGATCTATACACCGGAAAAGACAAAGTTTATGCGGCTTGCTAAAGCGGCTGGGGCAAAGGCATATCATGGGCTTAAGATGCTTTTATATCAGGGGGTTATTGCCTATGAACTTTGGAATACCTGTACGGTTTCGCAGGAAGTGATCGAAAAGGGATATCGAGTGATGGAAAGGAAGCTGCATGTATGAAAAAGCTGGTGTTAATTGGATATATGGGAGCAGGAAAGTCTACGGTTGGACAGGCATTGTCGGAGCAGATGCAAGTTTCTTTTATGGATACAGACTGTTGGATTGAAGAGAAGCAGGGGCGTTGTATTTCGGATATTTTTGCAGAGGATGGGGAAGACTACTTTCGAAAGTTAGAGACGGATTGTTTAAAGGAACTTTTAGAACAGAAGGAAAACGGTGTAATATCTGCAGGAGGCGGTCTGCCTTTGAGAGAGGAAAATCGAGAACTCTTGCGGAAAATGGCATATATCGTATATCTGCAGGTTTCAAAAGAGACCGTACTAGAACGTTTAAAAGGGGACAGCAGCCGACCGCTGCTTCAAGTGGCAGATAGGGAGACTAGGATTGCAGAGATGATTCAGGTACGCCATCCGATCTATTTAGAAGCCGCTGATACGGCAGTAGAGGTAGATGGGCGTGAGGTGGAAGAAATTGTAAAAGAGATCTTAGATTTGTTTTTAAATGGTGGTTTCGGAAAAAAATAGTTGAAATCTTTATCTTTTTAGTATACACTATAGAAAGAAATTCGAAGGAGGAGCAATTAGAATGATTCAAGCAGGTGATTTTAGAAATGGTATCACAGTGGAAATCGAAGGAAAAGTTTGTCAGATTGTCGAGTTCCAACATGTAAAACCGGGTAAAGGAGCTGCGTTTGTTCGGACAAAGTTAAAGGATATTATTAATGGTGGTGTTGTGGAGAAAACGTTCCGTCCGAATGAAAAATTTCCACAGGCACGTATTGATAGAAATGATATGCAGTATTTGTATTCCGATGGAGAATTGTTTCATTTTATGGATGTAAACAATTATGAGCAGATTGCCCTTAATGCAGATGATATTGGTGATTCACTTAAATTTGTAAAAGAAAACGAAATGTGTAAAGTATGTTCTTATAATGGCAAAGTATTTGCTGTAGAGCCGCCTTTATTTGTGGAATTAGAGATTACCGATACGGAGCCTGGATTTAAAGGAGATACCGCGACAGGTGCTTCTAAGCCGGCTACAGTGGAAACAGGGGCAGTAGTGTATGTACCTTTATTTGTAGAACAGGGTGAGAAGATAAAGATTGATACTCGTACCGGAGAGTATTTGTCAAGAGTATAAGAAGAAATTATTTTTGAAAACGGCGTAGCATTGGCTATGCTGTTTTTTATGCACACATTCGATTTATTTGATTTTTTACTTGCTATATGAAAGGATTTGTAGTAGAATAAAATAGTTATTAATCATTCAAAATCATTTCAAAATTATCGGTATTCTTTATCTGCTTCAAAGATTCAATATGACATATCAAGATTTTTTAACGGTTGTTACAAAGTGCATACAGGAGACAATGGGACAGGAATATCGGGTATTATTGCATCATGTATTGAAAAATAATGCTACGCCTATGGATGGGATTTCTATTTTAAAGGCAGGAGAAAAGGCTTCTCCGACTATCTATTTAAATGAATTTTATAGGGAATTAAAAGATGGCGGAAGCATAGAGGAAATTGTAAAAAAGATAAAAGGAATTTATGAGACACATTGTAAGAAGATGGAATTTCCGATAGAAGAATTTAAAAGTTATGAAAAGATAAAAGGAAAATTAGCAGTAAAGTTAATAAATTATAAGGAAAATAATGCTGTGCTGCAGGAGATTCCATTTCGAAAATTTTTAGATCTTGCTGTGGTTTGTTATGTACTGTTGGGAAAGATAGGAACGAATATGGCAAGTGTTTTGGTGCGGCAGGAATATCGGAAGATCTGGAAGGTAAGTGAAGAGGAATTGTTTTTGCAGGCACTGGCAAATACGCCTAAGCTGTTGCCGCCGGAGTTAAAAAGTATGAATGTTTTAATTCAGGAGGCTTTTCTAGAGCGGGAGATATCGGAAAGTGAGGCTTATCAGGAGGGAGAGATCCCGATGTATGTTTTAACGAATATTATGCATTTTAATGGGGCAGCGGCTATGCTTTATTCGGATATTATTTCGGATTTTGCAGAAGAATTGGAGACAGATTTTTATATTTTGCCCAGCAGTATCCATGAAGTAATTTTAATTCCTAAAGTTCCAGATTTGGAGAAACAGGTATTAGAGCAGATGGTTCGGGAGGTGAATCAGGAAGAGGTGGATCAGCAGGAACGTCTTTCGGATCAGGTCTATTGTTATTGGCGGGGGAGCGGAGAATTTACAGTTTAGTGTGTTGGAATAAGAGAAGATGGAATTGAAAAGCGGGTTGGGCAATCCCTGCCCGCAGGATATAGAAAAATTTTTTTAATTTTACTTGCAATATAAGAAAAAATAGTATATAATAACTGTGTTGTGTACAGAATAAGTGTAGTAAATCGGTAGGGATACTTAGCTAGAACACAGCAAATATTACGTCACTGTGGCTCAATGGATAGAGCATCCGCCTCCGGAGCGGGGGACTGTGGGTTCGATTCCCGCCAGTGACGTTTTTTTTGTACGATTCGTTCAAGTACAGAAAGGATAGTGGAATGAGCGGAGATGATATGATTAAATTGTACTGGAAGGCGGTTGCGATTTTGCTTGCCGGATCAGCCGTAATTGTTTTTGGGTTTTATTTTAGAAATGGAATAAGCGAGAAAGAAACAGAGTCACAGTCAGAGAGTCCGTCAGAGACGGAAATTTCTTTAGATTCAGAGACAATTCAGGCAGAGAGCAGCGAAGGATTAGAGAATGAGAATCCGCTTGTAAAGGATGCTGTATTTGAAATTAATAAGCTGATGGAATGGTTTTTTCAGGCAAAGTTTGACTGTGATGTAGAGACGCTGCAGCAGTTAGTAAGTCCGAATGACGGGTATAGTGCAGAGCGGCTGCATGAGGAACGCTATGGAAAGGATGAAAGCGGACTGCTGGAAATAGAGAGTTATCAGGTAAAGGAGTGTTATAGTAAGGCAGGGTTAGAAGAGGGAACATTTCTGGTATGGGTTTTGGTGGAAGTGAAATATAAAAATGCAGAGACGGCAGCACCGGCATTATATCGTATGTATGTCTGCAGCGGAGAAGACGGATATTATATTAAAAATGAAGTGACAGAAGAGGAAGCTGCTTTTCGGGAGGAGGCTTCGGCAGAGGAAGAGGTGCAGAAACTGGTAGAAGAAGTCAACCAGCGTTTTCAGGAAGCGGTAGCTCAGGACGAGCAGTTAAAGAATATTGTTCTTGCTATGGAAGGGACGGATTTTGAAGAAACACAGGATCTCGAAGAAACACAGAGTTTGGAAGAGGTGCAAAGCTAGGATAAGGTACGCAAGCAAAGCAGAGAGGAATACCCCAAGTCTTTTCTAGGATAAAGAATTGGGGTATTTTCATATAATTTTTTAATTGAGGTGCAGAATGACAAAGTGGGATGATAAGCAAAAAGAACAAAAAGAGCAGAAGATTAGATTGAATAAGTTTTTAAGTGAAGCCGGAGTATGTTCTAGAAGAGAGGCAGATGCACTGATAGAAAAAGGGCTTGTATTGGTAGACGGACATCCTGCTGAAACGGGAATGAAAGTATCGGCAGATCAGCAGATTACAGTAGATGGAAAGCCTGTAGTCTGGGAAGAGGAGGAGATTCTTTTGGCTGTTTATAAGCCAAGAGGGGTAGTATGTACAACGGTTTCGCAGTTTGGTGAAAAAACGATTGTAGATTTGGTGCACTATCCAAAAAGAATTTATCCGATTGGAAGACTGGATAAAAATTCAGAGGGATTGATTTTAATGACAAATCAGGGAGAGATCGTCAATCAGATTTTAAAGAGCAGTAACTACCATGAAAAAGAATATCTGGTTTCTGTTCAGAAACCTCTTACAGAAGAATTTTTAAATCAGATGCGGAGCGGAATTCCTATTTTAGATACCGTGACGCGACCTTGCACTGCAGAACAGCTAGGAGAAACTCGGTTTCGGATTATATTGACACAGGGACTCAATCGGCAGATTCGCAGAATGTGCGAGTATTGCGGCTACCGGGTACAGAGGCTAAAGCGGGTACGGGTGATGAATATTCAGTTAGGAAACTTAAGAGCAGGAGAATATCGGCAGGTCTTAGGAAAAGAGTTAGAAGAATTAAAGAAAATGCTGGCAGAACCTGTGAACAAAAAGGGGAATCCATAGAAAGAAGGGAATGAGCAATAGAAAAGAAGGGAATGGAAAGAGAGGATCAGCAAATGGAGCAAAAGGAACAGGCACAGCAGAAAAAGCGGTATTTGGAATTAGTAAAATTAATTAATCGTTATAATAAACAATATCATGAGGAAAATGAATCTGCTATTTCTGACTATGAATTTGATCTATTAAATCAGGAATTAAAAAAGTATGAGCAGGAGCATCCCGATCAGATTGCGAAGAATTCTCCATCTAAAAAGGTAGGAGGAAAAGTGAAGCGGGAGGCAGGAGTGGAAGTCACGCATCATGTACCAATGCTTTCGATTCAAGATGTTTTTTCAAAGGAAGAGGTTACGGCTTGGGTAGAAGAAGTAAAGGAAATGCATCCCGATGCGGAATTTTCTGTAGAACATAAAATAGACGGGTTGTCTATGAGTCTGCGTTATCAAAATGGGGAACTGATTCTTGCCGAAACTCGGGGAAACGGAATCGTAGGGGAGGATGTAACCTTAAACAGTAAGGTAATTTCAGATGTAAAGGAGAGAATAGAGATTTCTGACGAATATCTGGAAGTGCGGGGAGAAGTATATATGACCCATAAGGATTTTGAACGGATTAATGAAAAGCAGGAGATGCTGAATAAAAAACCGTTTGCCAATCCTAGAAATTGTGCGGCTGGAACGCTTCGGCAGTTAGATCCGGAGGTTACAAAGGAGAGAGGACTGCGGTTTTTTGTATTTAACGTACAGGATGGTTCACGTGCTTTAATGGAGCGGCATACAGTGGGTTTAGATTATCTGGCAGAAAAAGGGATAACAGTAGTGCCGCATATTTTATGCAGGACAGCAGAAGAGGTTTTGCAGGCGATTGATAAGATTGGAGAAAATCGGGGGCAGTATCTCTATGATATTGACGGAGCAGTGGTAAAGATTGAGCAGACAGAATATCGGAGTGATTTTCAGGCAGGCAGCAAATATAGTGCAGGTCATATTGCCTATAAGTATCCTCCAGAGGAAAAAGAGACAGAGGTATTAGAGATTGAACTTTCGGTAGGACGTACCGGAAAGATTGTGCCTACAGCGATCTTAGATCCCATTCGGCTGTGTGGAACAACGGTCAGCAGGGCAACCCTTCACAATCAAGAATTTATTAATTCTATGGGGATTGGAGTACACGCCCGAGTTTGTGTAGTAAAATCGGGAGAAATTATTCCTAAAGTTACACGAGTAGTAAAGGAAGCCCCAGAATTATTTCAGATTCCAGGTACCTGTCCGGTCTGTGGAGAGAAAGTGGGAAAGGAAGAGGATACCGCTGATATTCGCTGTGTAAATCCAGAATGTCCGGCACAGATTCTTCGTACCATTAGCTATTTTGTAGGAAAAGATGCAATGGATATTAAAAATTTTGGTGAGAAATATGTACAGGGGCTGATTGAGGAAGGATATGTGCATAACTTTGCTGATATTTACCGTTTAAAGAAGAGCCGGGATGAACTGGTGGAAAAAGGGATTATGGGCAAGGAGAAAAATACGGACAAAATTCTTGCTGCAATTGAAGAGTCAAAGAAAAATGATCCCGTAAAGCTGCTGATTGGATTGGGAATACAGAATGTAGGAAAAGCATCAGCTAAGGAGATTATGAGACATTTTGACAGTATTTCTGCTTTGGCGGATGCCTCTGTAGAGGAATTAGTTGCGATTCAGGATGTGGGAGAGATTACGGCACAGGGAATACGGGAATTCTTTGATCATCCGCATAATAGAGTACTGTTGGAAGAGTTAAAGGCAGAGGGAGTCAATACGGTAATGCCAAAGACAGAAAAAGAATCAGAGACGTTTTCCGGTCTGACTTTCTGTATTACAGGAACACTTCCTACGATGAAACGCAGTGAGATGGAGGCATTGATTGAGAAAAACGGCGGGAAATTAATCAGTGTCGGAAAAAAATTAAACTATTTGGTTGCCGGAGAAAATGCGGGAAGTAAATTAGAAAAGGCACAGAGTTTAGGAATAGCAGTGTTGTCAGAGGAAGAGGTATTAGAGATGCTGCGTAAAGAGTAATAGATGCTGAATAGGGAGGCTTTTATGGAGGGACAGGGAAAGATTGCGGTGTTAATTGATGCAGAGAATATATCGACAAAATATATGAAATTAATTATGGATGAAGTTGGAAAGTATGGAATTGCTACATATAAAAGAGTATATGGTGATTTTTCAAATCCGGGTGTAATGGCTTGGCAGGATAAATTAAGAGAGTTTGCAATGACTCCTATTTTTCAGTTTAATTATACCAGAGGGAAAAATGCTTCTGATTCGGCATTGATTATAGATGCAATGGATATTTTATATTCGGGAAAAGTGACAGGCTTTTGTCTGGTTACCTCTGACAGCGATTTTACCAAGCTGGCGATTCGGTTAAGAGAGGCAGGGATGCTGGTAATCGGAATGGGAGAGCAGAAAACGCCCAATTCTCTTGTGGCGGCATGTGAACCCTTTAAATATTTAGATCTGCTTTATCAAGAAAATTCAGAAGAGAATCGAAAGTTAGAGAAGATGGCAGAGGATTGGAAGGAAGGCAGAAAGGACAGCGGAACAAAGGGAAAGAAACAGAATCGGGGAACTTCAGAGAGTATAGCAGAGGGAGAAGAAGAGTCTACTGTAAATAAGATTCCAACGAAAAAAGAGGTAGGGGCGGAGATTGTATCGATTATAGAGTCCCGTTCGGAAGAAGATGAATGGGTCAATATATCAGATATTGGTAATATTCTGCCGAAGCGGATTCCGGGATTTGATCCTCGAAATTATAAGTATGAAAAATTGGGAGGATTGATTAAGAGTTATGATTTTTTAGAAACAAAAGCAATTCCTAATTCAAAAGATAAACTGCTTAAGGTGGTATATGTTCGGATTAAACAGGGGATGAAGGGATAAGTTTTTAACTGGTGAGGTAGAGAGTATGGTTTATATTACGGGTGATACCCATGGGGGTTGGATGGAAAGGCTAAGGATGGAGTCTTTTCCAGAGCAGAAAGAACTGACAAAAGAGGATTATGTACTTATTTTAGGAGATTTTGGGATTTGGGATAATTCAAAAAGAGAACAATATCATTTAGATTGGTTAGAGGGACGAACCTTTACGACCCTGTTTGTTTCAGGAAATCATGAGAATTATGATATTTTGGATCAGCTTCCGGTAGAAAACTGGCATGGAGGCAAGGTAAATTTTATTCGTCCATCGGTGATTCATCTTAGAAGAGGGCAGATTTTTGATATTGAGGGCAAGAGTTTTTTTGCCTTTGGAGGAGCAAGCAGTCACGACATCTCAGCAGGAATTTTGGAATTGGAAGATCCGAATTGGAAAGAAAAGAAGAAAAAGCTGGATCGGTGTCATGCACTCTATAGAATTCATCATATTAGCTGGTGGGAGAGAGAGCTTCCTAGTGAGGAAGAGATGGAAGAGGGAATTCGGAATTTAACCGAGCGGAATAATAGAGTGGATTATATTGTTGCACATACGCCCTATACTTCTTTGTTAGAGCAGATAGACGGAGGGTATGGAGATTATCAGAGAGACTGTCTGACGGATTATCTGCAGAGGGTTATTCAGAGAGTGGATTATCAGTGGTTTTTCTTTGGACATATGCATCAGAATGTGCAGTTTTACTTGGAGAAAGCCATTTGCGTCTATGAACAGATTGTTCGGATTTTGTAGAAAGATAAAAATATGCCGGAGTGCAGTTCTGTCCTCCGGCAGTTTTTAGTGATTATAATTCATAAGGAGTAACCTGGTATACGTAATAATTTAGCCAATTGGTATAGAGAATATTAGCATGTGCTCTCCAAGAGAGAATCGGATTATTTTCGGTATTGTCCTCTGGATAATAATTTTTTGGAATAGAAGGATGCAGTCCCTTTTTCAGATCCCTCCTGTATTCTTGATCCAAGGTAATTCGATCATACTCGGGATGTCCTGTGACAAAGAACCGTTTTCCGTTTTCCGCCATAATAAGATAGGGACCAGCTTCGGCGGATTCCGCAAGGATCGACAGATCGGAACAGTTTTCAATGTCTTCCCGGCAGATACCAGTATAGCGGGAGTGCGGTGCCTGGAAGCAGTCGTCAAATCCCCGGACAATTGGTATCTTTCTCTGCAGAACATGATGTTTATAGATGCCAGAAAGTTTTTCTGAGAGAGAATATTTTTCAATTCCATAGTGGTAATATAAGCCTGCTTGTGCACCCCAGCAGATATGTAGAGTGGAGGTGACATGGGTATCAGACCATTTCATAATGGCGGTTAGTTCGTCCCAATAGGTGACTTGCTCATATTCTAACTGTTCTAGAGGGGCTCCTGTTATAATTAATCCATCAAATTTTTTGCTGCGGATCTCTCGGAAACTTTTGTAAAATTTGTTGAGGTGGCTTGCAGAAGTATTTTTGGATACATGGGATTCAATCGCAAGCAATGTTACCTCTAATTGCAGCGGTGTATTTGATAGAGCACGCAGAAGCTGGGTTTCAGTATCCTCTTTTATTGGCATTAAATTTAGAATCGCTATCTGCAGAGGACGAATATCCTGGCTGATTGCTCTGGTTTCATCCATTAGAAATATATTCTCAGATTCTAGTATAGTTTTGGCTGGCAAATCATGTTGTACTTTAATTGGCATTGTTGTTCACCGTCATTTCTTCCTAATATTTGCGAATCATAATCCGCTCCTTTATTCTATCATGGAGCGATCTTCTTTGCAATACCGTGGTAAACGCACATTGTCCGTTTCCTATGGACAATTATACCTAGATTATAAATTTGCGATTGCTTCATACGAAAGAATACGTTATAATGAAAATAAATGTTTACAGATAATAGATGACTAGGGGTATGACAGAACTTTTAGAAAGGAAGGACAGGTTAAAAAGGTCAGATAGAGGTATGAAATTTACAGAAAATTGTTATGAAAAGGTAATTGAGTGGATAAAAGAAGCCGATAAAATATTAGTTGGCTTTGGCACAGAATGGGAGATTCCTGCTATAGAAACCTTGTTTTGTGCGAAAGAACAGTGGAAAGCATCCCTGGAATTTCAAAAAGTATATGCTCAGACATCTGCTGTAGAAGAGGGAAGGGCAGAGAACGGGAGTGATTTAGAAGGGATTGATAGAATCAGACGAGGGTATCAGATAATAAGACATCTTTTAGAAGAAAAAGATTATTTTCTTATTACTACTAATTCAGATGCTTATATCTATTGGCAGGGATTTGCAGAGGAACGGATAGTTGCTCCCTGCGGAGATATTCGCAGAATGCAGTGTGAAGAACTGCAGCATGGGGTATGGGAATTTGGGGAAGAGGACAAGAGTCTGGTTTGTCCGGTATGCAAAAAAGTTGGAACATTAAATGTGCTGCAAAATATGCCCTATCAGGAAAGCGGTTATTTAGAAGCGTGGAAGGCATATCAGATCTGGCTTCAGCATACCATTCATAAAAAAATAGTTCTTTTAGAGTTGGGAGAAGGGTTTCAGACTCCAACCGTTATGCGGTGGCCTTTTGAAAAGCTGGTATTTTTTCAGGAAAAAGCAATACTTTGCTGTGTTCATGAAAGTCTATCGATGGTGTCGAAAGAGATTAGTGAGCGGGCTTATTCTGTTGCAGAGAATTCGATTGATTTTATATTTCAATTGGGAAAGAGAATCGAACAGAACAGAATAGAGTACAACTAAAATTAAAGAAGAGGTAGCAATATGGCAGATAATCGAAAAGCAGAGGAATATTTGACAGAGGTAATGAAGCGGGTATCGGGCGGAAAGTATGACGGAGAGGAACGTTCAGCTGATAATATTGCAATTCCTGATGAAAAGGATTTACATAATTTAGAGGATGTAGAGTCTGCTTTTGAGTCAATGGGAGACGAGGAATTTTTAGAGATGCTGATTCGGATCAATGAACAGATGGAGGAAAAGAATATGATTCCCCCAGAGTTTAGTGCGAAAAATAAAGCCAAAAACGAACCGAAGACAGTCCCTTTGTTTCAGGAGGAAAAACAAAAAGCAGCAGAGAAAGAAAAAGAGAAAGAAGGAAACAAAGAGAGCGTTTCTGAATTAAAAATAGAAGAGCCAGAAGAGCTTATGTCAGAATTAGATATGAAATTAGATGGCGAGCTTCTAGAAGAAGCAGCGGCGATCTCCGAAGGGGAAGAAGGAGGAACAGAGGAGACATTGGGAACAAAATTCAATGAGGAGTCAGATGATTTAGGATTAAGTAATATTATTGATTTTGACAGTGAATTTTCGGAAGAAGAGGATTTGCAGAATCAGCAGTTAAAAAATATAACAGAGAGTAATGATGAAGATTTAATGGCATCTTTAGATTCTATTGTACAAGAGATTCAGGATGAATCTCCAATGGCAGTTTCCGAACAGCAAGAAATAGAAACCGAAACATTTGGCGGAGAATATGATCGAATTGCATTTGAAGATCAGGAGGATGTAAGCGAAGAAGAACCTTCAGAAGCAGAAGAAGCCTTAGACATAACACCAAAGAAAAAGAAAAAAGAAAAGAAAGCGGCTGCAAAGAAAAAGAATTCTTTTGGGCAGAAAGTAAAAAGTTTGTTTTTCCGTGTAGAAGTGGTACAGCCATTGACAGAGGAAGAAGAGCAGCAGCAAAAGGAATTAAAGCAGCAGGAGAAGCAGGCAAAGAAAGCGGCTGCGGCTGAAGAAAAGAAGAAAAAGGCAGCGGAAAAGAAGGAAGCGGCAAAGTTAAAGAAAGAAGAAGCAGCTGCGAAAAAGGCAGAAAAGCCAAAGAAAGAGAAAAAGCCAAAACCGCCGAAAGAACCGGTAAGTCCAGAGGAAATTTTACATATCAGACCGATGTTTTTAGTATTTTTAGTATCTGTGGCGGCGGCGATTGTGCTTTCAACTATTACATTGTCAGATACATTTGGATATCGTCTGGCTGTACAGGAGGCAAGAAATGAACTGGAAAACGGACACTATGAGGAAGCATTTGAACTGCTGAACGGATTAAAGATAACGGAATCGGATATGCAGCTTTATGAATCGGTTCGGATTTTAATGCGGGTGGAGAAGCAGTATCGTTCGTATGTCAACTATTCTTTAATGGATATGCCAAATGAAGCATTGAATTCTTTGGTAAAGGCAGTAGAAAATTATGATAAATATCTGGACATTGCCGAAAATTACGGAATAAAAGAGGAACTGGATGTCCTGCTTTCTAATGTGGAATATGCATTGGGAACCTATAACTTAAATTTGGCAACCGTTCGGGAATGGAATACCCTAGAAGATACAAATGAATATACAAAAAGAATTATGGCTTGTACTGGAAGCTATTAGCGGTTATAATAGAACCTGTGGAAGAGATGCTTTTACAGGTTCTTTTTCATAAATAAAATTCTTTTGGTTATAGGATAGATGAGAATGAATTTAGAAGAGGGGACAGTATAAATAAATGATAACAATTATTGACTATGATGCCGGAAATTTAAGAAGTGTAGAAAAAGCGTTGATTTCTCTTGGGGAAGAAGTAACGATATCGAGAGACAAAGAAGAAATCCTTCGGGCAGATAAAGTGATATTGCCGGGAGTGGGAGCATTTGGAGATGCAATGGATAAATTGCTCCATTATCATTTAATTGATACCATTTATCAGGTTATAGAACAAAAAACCCCGTTTTTGGGGATTTGTTTAGGGCAGCAGTTATTGTTTGAAAGAAGCGAAGAATGTGAAGACAGAAAGGGACTTGGTATCTTAAAAGGAGAAATTCTTCGAATTCCAGATAGGGGATTAAAAGTACCGCATATGGGCTGGAATTCACTTCAGATACGAAAGGGAGCGGTTTTATTTCAGGGACTGGAGGATTTTCCTTATGTTTATTTTGTACATTCTTATTATTTAAAGGCAGCAGAAGAGGAAATAGTAGCTGCTGTTACAGAATATGGAGTATCGATACATGCCTCTGTAGAAAAAGACAACATATTTGCCTGTCAGTTTCATCCCGAAAAAAGCGGCAGGGTAGGACTGCAGATTTTAAAAAATTTTGCAGCAATAAAATAGACAGTATAAACAGTAAAGTAATTACTGTAAAAGAAAAAGGAGAGAGTTATGTTTACAAAAAGAATCATTCCTTGCTTGGATGTACATAATGGGCGTGTAGTAAAAGGGACGAATTTTGTAAATCTGCGGGATGCCGGAGATCCGGTAGAAGTGGGACGTGCCTATGGAGAGGCTGGGGCAGATGAGTTAGTTTTTTTAGATATTACAGCCTCTTCTGATGCACGTACCATTAAGATAGATATGGTAAGACGGGTGGCGGAAACCGTATTTATTCCCTTTACGGTAGGCGGCGGAATTCGGAGTGTAGAGGACTTTAAAATGATCCTACGGGAGGGAGCGGATAAAGTTGCGGTAAATTCAGCAGCGATTATGAATCCATTTTTAATTTCGGAGGCAGCAGATAAATTCGGAAGTCAATGTGTGGTAGTAGCGATTGATGCCAAAAGAAGAGCAGATAAAACCGGATGGAATATCTATAAAAACGGCGGCAGAGTAGATATGGGAATCGATGCGGTAGAATGGGCTATAAAGGCAAATCAGTTAGGAGCAGGAGAAATCCTCTTGACCAGTATGGACTGTGACGGAACAAAGGATGGATATGATCTGGAATTGACACGTACCATTTCGGAAGCGGTGTCTATTCCGGTTATTGCTTCAGGAGGTGCAGGAAAGATGGAACATTTTTATACCGCACTGACAGAGGGAAAAGCAGATGCCGTTTTAGCGGCTTCTTTATTTCATTATAAGGAATTAGAGATAAAAGAGGTAAAGAAGTATCTAAGAGAAAAGGGCATTTCGGTTCGGCTGTAGATAGGTTTTGGCAGTTTTGGCTTTTGCCAGTTGATAATATACAAAAGTAGATTAGGAGGAAAAAGAAATATGGCACAGATTGAAAATGATTGGCTTCCAGCGTTGAAGCCGGAATTTGCAAAGCAGTATTATAAGGAACTGTATGATTTTGTAAAAGAGGAGTATTCTACTCAGACGATTTATCCACCGATTAATGATATTTTTAATGCATTTAATTTTACTCCTCTTAGCAATGTAAAGGTCGTAATTTTAGGACAAGATCCTTATCATGGAGAGCATCAGGCACATGGGCTTAGCTTTTCGGTTCTGCCGGAACAGAAGGAGATTCCGCCTTCTTTAAAGAATATTTATAAGGAATTAAAAGAGGATTTAGGATGTACAATTCCAAATAATGGATATTTAAAGAAGTGGGCAGATCAGGGGGTATTGCTTTTAAATACAGTATTGACTGTGCGGGCACATCAGCCGAATTCTCATCAGGGCAGAGGGTGGGAGAAGTTTACTAATGCAGTGATTCAGGCTGTAAATGAGCAGGATCGACCGATTGTATATTTGCTTTGGGGAAAACCGGCTCAGTCAAAGACATCTATGCTTACCAATCCAAAACATTTGATTTTAAAAGCACCTCATCCAAGTCCTTTGTCGGCATCTCGTGGGTTCTTTGGATGTAAACATTTTAGCCAGGCAAATGCATTTTTAGAGGAAAATGGAGCAACGCCGATTGATTGGCAGATTGAGAATATTTAAGAAACAGGGGATATTTTGTTGAGTTTGGTTTAGGAGAAGACCACTTTGTCTATGCCGGAAAAAGATTTTGGGTGTGGATAAGGTGGTTTTTTGGTGGGGAGGACGCCGGAGTGAGGAAGCGATACGGCAACGCAGTTCCGCTCTACGGAAAGTAAGAAGCTCTAAGACTTCTGAATTTAGGTACATCCAGCCGGACGGACCGGGGTGCAATTCGCCCGTGCAACGGGCTAAACACACC
>CAJUEI010000016.1 GCA_910585255.1 uncultured Lachnospiraceae bacterium | reverse complement strand
CGAGAATGGCAAAAAATCCTACTGGATCGACAGAAGCATAAGACGTTCTAACTTTCCTCCGAAGTCACAGCAGAAAGGGATCGTGTCTCCACTCTAGCTGTCTTTTCCTACCTGTAAGTTTTAAGTTGATTCATTGCTCCATAAAGGATTTTATTGTATTACATTTCCAATTGAAAAAACGGCGTTGCTTCATTACAAATTTAACAAATCTACAGACTAGAAAAATCTTAAAAAAATAACAGCAAAATAAAATAGAGAGAAAGAAACGTAAATTGTGGAACAATACAGCCAGAGTGCATGAGGAGGTCGCTGTGACTTCGGAGGAAAGCTAGAAGCTCTTAGACTTCTGTCGATCGACTAGGATTTTTTGCCATTCTTGAATGGCAAAAAAAGGGGTGTGTTTAGCCCGCTGTACGGGCGAATTGCACCCCGGTCCGTTCGGTAGGATATACCTAAATTCAGAAGTCTTAGAGCTTCTGCTTTTCGGAGAGCGGAACAGCGAACTCCTCATGCACTCTGGCGTCCCTTTTGGAACTTTCTTGTTTATTTTTGTAGATGAAAAAGTAATACGCCAATCGGATACGTGTTGCACATTAAATTTTCATATGTTATAATTTTTATTAAAACAATACTTGTTTTTCATTTATCCTAAATAATATATACCTGCAAAAATCTCTGTTAAGTGTTTCTGTTAATTTCAATAAAAAGGAGTCGTTATGAAAAAATATATTAAATCCTATATGATTCGTCCTATCCTATATAAAAGTATTACAAAATTCTTTGTTTGCTTTACACTATGTCTGCTCTGGGATCGATTTTTAAATCAGGAAAAACTCTATACTATTTGGGAATATCCTTTCTTCCTGGCAGGCTGTATCCTTTTGTCGGGGGTATGGTTTTGTTATCTTAAATTAGATCATTTTACGATTCATCACTTAGCAGAACGAAAAGAACGCCCGCCCCGAAAGCATCACGCTGCCAAATCTATTGTTGACTTTGCAGATGAAAAGATTCTATCTTTTGATGAACTAAATCCTCAGGAACAGACAATCTGTAATCTATTATCCAATCTGATTACAGGGACACTCTTTCTTCTTCCTGCACTTATTCTTCTACTTTTCTAAAAATACTATCCTTCCTTAGTTGACGAGTATTTAAGCAGACTATATAATAAAACATACCAAATATTTACGAAGCAGGTTTTTCTTTATGCTTCGAGAAAGAGATAAGGATTATAACTATGTGGATTGCAGATAATTGGAAAGACTATATGATTCTTGATACCTCAAAAGGAGAAAAACTTGAACGCTGGGGAGATTATCTTTTAATACGCCCTGATCCTCAGATCATCTGGGATACACCAAAGATATTAAAAGAGTGGAAAAAACCAAATGCACACTATCACAGAAGCTCAAAAGGCGGCGGAAAATGGGAATTTTTTCACCTTCCAGAGCAGTGGTCTATTCACTATAAGGATTTAACGTTTCATCTCAAACCGTTTCATTTTAAGCATACCGGACTATTTCCAGAACAGGCTACTAATTGGGACTGGTTTTCTGAAAAAATCCGACAGGCCAATCGTCCAATTAAAGTGCTGAATCTCTTTGCTTATACCGGGGGTGCCACTCTTGCTGCAGCAAAAGCAGGGGCTTTTGTAACACATGTAGATGCCGCTAAAGGTATGGTAACATGGGCAAAGGAAAATGCTGTCTCCTCCGGTTTAGAACAAGCTCCTATCCGCTGGATTGTCGATGACTGTCTTAAGTTTGTAGAACGTGAAATTCGAAGAGAAAATTTTTATGATGCTATTATTATGGACCCTCCTTCCTATGGCAGAGGTCCAAAGGGAGAAATCTGGAAAGTAGAGGAGGCGATCCATCCTCTGGTAGAACGCTGTTCTAGACTTTTATCGGAACATCCTCTTTTTTTCCTTATTAATTCTTATACTACAGGGTTTTCTCCTTCTGTTTTAACTTATCTAATCGGAACGGAAATTGTACCAAAATTCGGGGGAAAGGTACAATCGGATGAAATCGGTCTGCTTGTGCAAAATACAAACCTTCCTCTTCCCTGCGGCAGTTCTGGACGCTGGGAGCGAATCGAATAGAGAAGGAGATGCTTTTGTGCATAAAAAAGAAACAGTGTTACTGTGCTGTTTCTTTTTTATTTAGTCTTTATTTTTCTTTTAAATTTTCCTTAGTATTTTCTTTTTGTTCTTGTTCCTCTACTTTCTTCTCTTCTTTCTCTTTTTCCTGATATAAGATAATATGGTCTTCTTCGTCTACCTGATATAATCCGCTAAACTCCTGTGTCTCTACAGGCAGTCCCTTTTTCCAAAGCAAATATTCTACTCCAGATTTTATCAGATAATAGATAACTGCAAATGTAGGCACTCCAATTACCATTCCGACAAAGCCAAACAATCCTCCAAATAAAAGAATGGAGAAAATTACCCAAAAAGCGGAAAGTCCGGTTGAATCTCCTAATATCTTAGGTCCAATAATATTTCCGTCAATCTGCTGCAGGACTAATATAAAGATAATAAAATACAAACACTGAATCGGATTTACTAAAAGAATTAAAAATGCACTTGGCACAGCTCCGACATAAGGTCCAAAAAAAGGAATTACATTGGTCACTCCAACAATTACGCTAATTAAAAGTGTATAAGGCATCCGAAGCACCGAAAGTCCTACAAAACAAAGCACTCCGATAATCAAAGAATCGATTAATTTTCCCGATATAAATCCGCTGAATACCTGATTTGTTTTTCGTGCAATCGCAATTACTACATTTGCATTTTCAACCGGAAGAAATGCATAAACCATCTTTTTTGCCTGTCCATCAAAAGATTCCCGCTCCGCCAATGCATAAATTGCAACAATTAAGCCAAGCACCCAATTCATCAGAGAGCTAAAGAATCCAATTACATAAGTCGTAAAGCCTGTTACTAATGTATTCATCCACCCTAAAAGATCGGTATTTACCCAATCTTCTAAATATTCCAATGCCTTTTGATAAGCCTCGCCGCCTGCTGAAAAAAGTTCGGGATGTTTATCCTGCAGCCCATAAGCCCACTGTTCAATCTTTTCAAGGAATCCAGAAGAAGAAGCCACTACATTCTTAATACTGTCCACTACTCTAGGTCCAATCATTCCAATTACAGTTGCTATTACAAGCAGGGCAATCAGCATTGCAATTCCAACACTAATGCCTTTTGCCACAATATGATGCTTTTTCTTCTTCTTTTCCTCCTCATTTGGAAATCGCCGGTGCAGATATGCCTCTATCTTTTCCTGCCAAAAAGAAGCCACTGGCCGTAAAATAAATGCTATTACCAATCCATAGATAATCGACTGTACTGCCTCGGTCGCCTTTCCGAAAAAACGTACAATAATATCTAGCCGAAGCAAAAAGAAAAAAATCATAATACAAGCTGAAAAAATAGCAATAACTGTAACACCCCATCGAATATATGGTTTATATTCTTCCTTCATCCCTCTTTCTCCTCCTATTGTATCCAAACTCCGTTTTTATCCACACGGTACCCGTCTGGAGTAAGGGTATTAACTGCACAGGAACCGTCCTCCTGCAGATAATACCACTTTCCGTCAAGCTCTAACCAGCCAGTCAGCATATATCCCTCACTGTCCAGATAGTACCAATTTCCCTTTACAAACACCCACTGTTCCGCTGCCATTCGATCAATTCCTAATCGATAGGTCCAAGCCTCGGCTTCTTTGTCGTAGATCCAGCCTGGTGCACTTTCCGAAACAGGTACCGTGCATCTGCCTACAACGGTGGTTCCTCTCTCTGTATAAGATACAGTAATCGTATTTGCTCCGCTTGTCAAGGTATACTGTAAAATAGTAAAGTCTTTTACCTCGGCAGTGCGGACAATCCGTCCAATACTCTTTTCTCCGTCTCGGTAATATGCTTTTACTTGAAAGTCTTCCTGATCTACATACCCTCCCACCGTTAAAACTGATCCGGTATAAATCACTTCAATATGAGAAAGTACCTCTTTTGCCGCCATGCCTGTAACAGCAAACTTTCCCATTATTCCTGTTATTATCCCGATTATTGCCAATAAAGCCAATATCTTTTTTCTCATGTTTCCACCCTTTCTCTCCAAACCATACCCTTCTTTCCAATCTGCTATTCATAGCGGAGTGCTTCAATCGGATCTAATTTCGCCGCCTTATTCGCCGGATAGTAACCGAAAAATACTCCAATTGTCATAGAAAATCCTAAAGAAAGCACAATACTAAATATAGTAGGCTCTGCCGGATAGCCCAGCAGATTCGATGCAAATACTCCAAGTGTTACTCCAAGTGCTACCCCGATTAATCCTCCTATTAGACAGATCACCATCGATTCCATAATAAACTGCATCCGAATCGAACTGTTGGGAGCCCCAAGTGCCTTTCTTGTTCCGATTTCCCGTGTTCTCTCTGTAATCGACACCAACATAATATTCATTACACCGACTCCGCCAACCAAAAGTGAAATACCAGCAATTACCCCAATTGCAAGTGTAACGGTATCCATCATGGTTGACATTGCAGAGATCATACTCGACATACTAAATGCCCCTACATCATAATAATGATTATTTCGATAATAGGCATTAAAATAATTCTTTGCGTCCAAAATCATCTGATTCGTATCTACATCTTTTCCTGCAATAATCGAAATCGATTCAAACCCACCGGAAGAATGGTTCTTTGACTGTGCTGCCCTTAGCGGGATATAGAGATAAGTTACCATATCCTTTTCCGAAGAAGTACTGACCATCATTGGGTTTTCCTGATGTTCATATACTCCGACAATTGTATAATGAGAATAGCCCTGTGTATCTCTTACTTCAATTTCTTTTCCTACTGCAGCCTTTACATCTCCATTAAACAAGTTATTAACCAACTTATCTGTTGCCAGTGCCACTTTTCTGCCATTTAGATAATCTGTCTCGCTTAGATTTCTTCCAGATAAGATTTTTATATCTGTCGAAAGAAAATAGTCCTGATTGACTCCCATCACAGTAACATTTGCATAATTTTTTCCAATTGTTACCTGTCCGTTTCCCGCTGTCTCTGTCAGAGAGATTCCTACAATCGAATTGGGATAAGTCTCTTTAAAGCCCTGCACCATCTCTTCACTGATTAGATCGCTTTCCAATACATTCCTGCTTCTAGAAACTGACTCATATGTCATTCCGCTTGCTCCAGTTTCCACTTCCTGGTTTTTATATTTTAAATAGACCGTAATATCAGATGCACCCATTGACTGCATAGAAGAAGTAATGGTATTCTCCAGAGAATTTCCTACTGTCATAATCGCAATAACAGAAGTAATACCGATAATAATGCCCAGCATGGTTAAAAGTGCACGCATTTTATTTGCCATTAAACTAGACAATGCCATAGAGATATTTTCAAAAAACAGCACGCTCCCCACTCCCTTCCCGTTCATTAATAATCTGCCCGTCTTTTAATGTAACGATTCGCTCCGTTTCCTCGGCAAGCTCATTGGAATGTGTAATCAGTACAATGGTCTTTCCCTGTTCTTTATTTAACTGGTGAAAGATATCCATAACCAGACGCCCCGTCTTAGAATCCAATGCTCCGGTTGGCTCATCCGCCAAAATAATGGCCGGATCATTCGCCATTGCTCTGGCAATCGCTACTCTTTGCTTCTGTCCACCGGAAAGCTCATCCGGGGTATGCTGCATCCGCTCCTCCATCCCTACCATTTTTAATAAAGCCTTTGCCCGTTTTGTCCGTTCTAATTTTCCCACACCAGCGTACAGCATCGGAAGTTCTACGTTTTTTAACGCACTGGTTCGGGCGACCAGATTATAGGTCTGAAATACAAACCCAATTTTATGATTGCGAATCCGAGATAATTCGTTATCTTTTGCCCTAGTAATATCTAACCCGTCCAGATAATAACTGCCCTGTGTCGGACGATCTAAAGCCCCTATAATGTTCATTAATGTGGATTTTCCAGAACCGGACGCCCCTACAACAGAGACAAACTCTCCCTCCTGCACATTGAGATCTATTCCATGCAGAATTTCCAGTTCATTCGGTTCTCCTATGTAAAATCGTTTAATAATGCCGTGCAGATCAATCACGGTTTTCTTTTCTGCTTCCTGTCCCATCTTACTCTCCCATCATCAGCGACATCATATCTTCCAGTGCATTGCCTCCGGCATCCGGCAGCAGAACTTCTTTTCCTTCCAGTTCCTCTTCACTGCTGATCTCAACATAATAATCCCCTTCTGTTCCAACCGTTACATAGACATCTCTTCTATTTGTTATACCCTCCTCTGCCGGCTCCATTAAAGTAATATAATTCTTTCCCTCTGGATCACTTAAAATTGCATCATATGGTACAGTAAGAACATTTTCTTTCTCTTCCATTACCAGATTGGTCTTAGCCGTCATGCCAAGCCGCAGCCTTTCTTCCTGTTTATTTAATGTAATCTCTACCCGATAAGTAACAGATGTTCCTCCCTGTGTCGGAGTCGGTGCAATAAAACTGACGGTTCCTTCCATCTCCTCTTCTCTTGTTGCATCTGTCTTAATCACGGCACGCATCCCATTTTTTATGGTACTGATATCGTATTCATCCACCTCCGTAACAACAATCAGTTCACTGCAGTCTTGCAGTGTTACCAGTGCACCGGTTGCATAGGTATCTCCTGGATCGACTCTTACATCTGTAATAGTACCCGAAAATGGTGCTTTTACTTCTGTCTTTTTCAGATTTTTCTGATAAGCAGATAGTTTATCCTGCAGTGCCTTTATGCTGTTTGTTCCACTTAACTGCTGCAATTCAATCTGATCCTCCGAGGTCAGCAAAGAATTCGTGTTATTCCGTTCCTGTGTCACCTGATTCTCCAAAGCATCTTCATAGGTATCTTCTAATGTCTCAATTAAATCTCTCTGGGAATCTAACTGATTTTCTGATGCCGTCCAGGCACTGACTGCCGCTTCATAATCCGCCTGAAGCTGATTATAAATTGTAGTAGCATCGGCATACTCATCCTTTAACTCATTCAATCTCATACTTGCTTTTTCATACTCTGACTGAAAATAATTGACCGACTCTTGTGCATCCTTTACTGCTTCATCTTTTCGAAATGCTGCCCGGCTTGCTTCATCTAGAATTTTTCCGGTTACTTCATCAAAATCCTCCTCATTGTCTCTTTTATAATCGTCCAAATCCATCTGAGCCATATTTAAAACTGACTTGGCATCTGCTAATTCTGTCTGTGTCCTTGTCACTTCTGCTGTTAAATTTTCATATTCTAGCTTCATCGCCTCATAATCGCCTTTTACCTCATTCCAAGCATTTAATGCTGCGGTTACATAAGCCTCATCTGCCATTCTCTGCTTTTCATAGACCAGCTTATCCTCTAATGCCTCATCCAACTTTTTCTTGGCATCTGCAATGGTATCGTTCATACTGTCCGCCTGCTCCTCATTGGATATCTGTGCTGCGTCATAGTTTCGCTGTGCCTGTTCCACTGCAATCTGATTTTGACGATTGGTATTGGAAATATCGGTATAGACATCTGAAATATCTTCCAAGATATCCGTTGTATCAAAAGAAAGTAATACATCTCCTTCCTGTACCAAATCACCCACCTCTACATAAACCTGATCCACATCATAACCAGTTAAAGAGGAAGTAATATCCCTTGATTCAATACTTTCCACTTTGCCGGTTGTACTGATATAACTGATAATCGAACGCTTTTCAACCGTTGCAGTTTTAATTTGATTCTGTAAAAGTGCTGCCATTTTTTCCTGCTGTTCCTGAAGTTTTTTTCGTATTACTCCGACTCCAATTAAAAGCAGTACCATCACAATCAGCAATTTTTTATGCTTCTTTATCCACTTTAGGATAGAAGCTCCCGGTTTCTTTTTCTCTGCCATACTCTTTCCTTTCTTCCCTTTCCAAAACTTTCCTGTCTGCTCCCTTTCTTTATTTTTTGTCAGACACACTCACTCCCTATTCAGGATTCTTGTATTTTATCACAGAAATTTTATTCTGTCCTATTTTTAAAAAAGAGTTTACATTAATTTAATAATCCCTTCATAACCTCTTAAGAAACCATTACGAAACCTGATATTTCCCCGCCTGTTTCCAGAACATTTCCGCATATTTCCCTCCTAATTCCATTAGTTCATGATGAGTGCCTTCTTCAATAATCCTCCCCTTTTCTAACATATAGATTCGATCTGCCATACACGTAGTAGACAACCGATGCGAGATAAAAATAACGGTTTTATCCTTTGCAATCTCCATCATATTTTGATTTAAATTATATTCGCTAATCGGATCTAATGCACTGGAAGGTTCATCCATAATCACATAGTGATAGGGACGTAAAAATACTCTGGCAATCGCTATCTTCTGTGCCTCTCCCCCGGAAAAGTTCTGTCCGTCCTCTTGAAATTCCTTTGTAAGAGGCGTATCAATCCCTCTTGGAAGTTTCTCTAGCTTCTCCTTCATCCCGCTTTGGCACAGTGCTTCTAAGATTTTCTCTCTTTCGTCCTCTTTTACAAAATCCATTGCTACATTCTCTCCCAAAGAAGCGGCAAAGATTTGAAAATCCTGAAACACCGCTCCAAATCCCCTGCGGTAGGATTCGGTCTTTAACTCCCGAATATCGGTATCCCCTAAAAAAATCGTTCCTTCTGTTGCATCATAAAGCCGCATAAAAAGTTTAATCAGTGTAGACTTTCCAGCACCGTTATAACCCACAACCGCAATTTTCTCCAATGGATGAATCGTCATATTGATATGCTGCAGACTGGGTTCGTCTGATCCCTCATAGGTAAATGAAACATCTTTTAAACAAATTGGCTGAATCTCGTCTTTCGGTTCCTTTCCGTCCTGCCCCTCAATTGCCGGCTGATAGGAAAGAAAGTTTTTAAATTTTTCTATATAAAGTGCTGCTTCTGCAGACGACATCATAACATCAACCAAATTTCGCATCCGAGCGGCAAAGCGTCTTGTCGCTCCTATTAAAGCAGCAAAATCTCCTATTGTAAGCTGATGTGTCACCATAATTCCATAGGCGAGATAGAGAAGCACCAGACCCTTTAGAAAAAAATCTTGAAATACATTAGAAATTCCATCTGTCTCTGCAAGTTTCTTTCCACCTTTTTTATAAATCTCTTTCATTTTCTGTGTAGCACTTGTAAACCGCTGATATAAAATCTGATGGACATCTGAGAGACGAATCTCTTTGGCATAATCACTTAAATAAAAAATTCTTTGGCTGTAGTCCCGCTCTCGTTCCACCGGTTTTGCCTCTAAGTCTAACTGATAACGATATTTTACCAACTTTGAGTTACAAAGAAGCCGAACTGCCGCTGTCACTAATGCAAATAAAATCAGCACCGGATCTAATGCTGCCATTAAACTGCCTAAAAACAGCAGTTCGGATACCCGTGCTATAAAATTCATATAAATTCCTAATACCTGCTGACATTTTACATCTGCCTGAGATGCTGCCCATACAAAATCGGTATAAAACTTTGGTGTCTCATAATAGGCAAGATCCATCTTTGCTGCTTTTTCAAATAACTCTGCCCGCAGTTTTTCTGTCATGGTAATATGTGCAGTTGGCTCTAAATATTCTACCATATATGCCCCTACAATATTTCGAACAATCATCAGCCCGGACATCACAGCTAAAAACAGAAAAATCTCCTGAAAACTTTTTCTCTGTTCCAATGCATCAAAGATAAATTTCAATGAATAGGAGCCTGTTGCTACCCATACAAACGACACCAAGAACACATAACCAGTATACATATAAAAGTAAAAAGGGGTAAACCGCCGATAATATCCCAAGATCATTCGAATATTACTCCAACTCTCTTTCCAATTTAACTTTGTCTTTTCTTTCCCCTCTTCCTCTTTCTCTTCCTCTTTCTCTTTTCTTTCTTTTTGTTCTTCCTTTTGTTTCATGCCGTTTCCTCCTCACGGTACTTTTCCGCCTGTTTTAAAAACATCTCTGCATATTTTCCATGCTGTTCCATCAATTCTTGGTGACTGCCTTCTTCTATAATCATTCCGTTTTCTAGCAAATATACCCGATCGGCAAGAGTAGCAGAAGAAAGCCGATGTGATACAAAAATAACGGTCTTTCCTTTACATGCTTTCATCATATTTTCAAATACTTCATATTCACTAATCGGATCTAATGCACTAGAAGGTTCATCTAATATGGCAATGCTGCTGTCTTTTGCAAATACTCTGGCAATCGCCAGTTTCTGTGACTCACCTCCCGACATTAAAATACCATCCTCATCAAATTCTTTGGTAAGAATACTGTTCATTCCCCTTGGAAGATGCTGAATCTTTTCATAAATTCCACTCTCTTTTAATGCCTCTTTGACCTTTTCTTGATCGCCTTTTTCTCTGACTGGCCTTAACAGAACATTCTCTGTTACCGTTGCGGCAAATACTTTAAAATCTTGGAAAATTGTTCCAAACAAACTGCGGTATTCTTTTGCACGATATTCCTTTATATTTACTCCATCTAAGAGAACTTCTCCCTCTGAGGCATCATACAGCCGCATTAAAATCTTTACCAAAGTGGACTTTCCGGCACCGTTATGTCCTACAAGGGCAATCTTTTGTCCTGCAGGAATCTTAATATTAATATGCTGCAAAACCGGATTCTTTGACCCCTCATAAGAAAAAGAAACTTCTTTTAATTCCAAATCATGTGCCCCGTTTTTCGGTATCATTCCATCTTCTTTTTCTGTCATTTTAGGTTGATAAGCTAAAAATTCTCTAAAATTTTCAATAAATACACCGTTTTCATTGAGTCTAGCACCTGCCCATATCATATCACTTAGACAGCTATCCAATGCACTTGCTGCATTTAATACTGTAGTAAGCACGCCGAAACTATACTTTTGAAGCACCAGATAGCGATAGATAATAATCCCCTGAATTCCTAAAAAAACGGTAAGACTTGAAACCATGCTGCTGCAGATCCGATAGATACCGGCACGTTTTCCATATTTCTTGGAAACTGTTCGGCTGCTTTCTGCGGCACTATGAAAATTTTCTAACACAGGAGCAAATATATTCGTCAGCCGCAGATCTTTTGCATAATCTTGCAGATAGACTACCCGCTTTACATAGTCCATCTTTCTCCGCTCTTTTACGGTCTTTTTCCGTCTAGTAAACCGTGCATCTACAAATCGTTTCTGAACTGTCCGCACAATCAGCATAGCTGCAATTAAAAATGGAAGAATAAACGGCTCATAGATTAAAACAGCCGTTCCAAAGCCAAACATAGAAATCACTAGGGAAATTAAAAATGACATCGTGCTTAGAATTTCTGTGGTGCGTGTCAGTATTTCTTCATTTGCCTGTGTATAAGTATCATAGAATTCTGGATTTTCATAGCAGGAGAGATCGACCCGCAATGCCTGCTGATAGATCAAATCCATTAGTTTTGACTGGATTAGGACATCCGTCTGCGGCACTACCACTTGTCTTAGATAGACATTGCAGCAGTCTGCCGCTGCACTGGCAGCAAAATACCCTGTTATACAGAAGACGATTACAGAAAAAGCTACCTCTTGCTCCATACAGGCAATGATAAACCGTAAAAAGAATAAAGTATAGACCAAATCGATTCCACAGCCTACACATACCGAGAAAAGCTCCCATAGAATTCTTTTAGGGGCAGCCGTCCAGATAATATGAAGCATAAATAAATTGTTTTTTATATTTTTCATTTTTTACACTTTCTTTCTTTTCCAACTGCCCAATAAACTGCGTTTAAAATTTTTCATATTTTCTTTTACCTGAGGGTGATCTGGATACTTCTGCCAAAAATGAATTCCCTTTGCAATATCCTCTGGAACTCCTAACCCATAGGCATAGATTTCTCCTAAGCCAATCGCAGCAAGTGCACTTGGCTGATATCGTTCAAATTCTAGTTTTGCCTTTTTATAGTCTGTTTCTGTTCCTAAGCCCTTTAGATAACACATTCCCAGCATATCGTAAGCCCAGTGGTTGTCCTGCTTTGAAGCGGCTAGAAAGTGCTGTACTGCTTTGCTGTAGTCTGCTTCAATTCCGTCTCCGCCATAAAAGTAGATCTCTCCCAGACGGTTATTACAGCCATTTGACTCGGGATCTCCTGCTAATCCCATTTCAAAATAATATTTTGCTTTCTGTAAATCCTGTTTTCTCTTTCCATTAAAGCTATATAGACTTCCTAAATAATAGCAGGCATCCATATCGTGTAATTTCAGTGCTCTATTGTAATATTCTTCTGCTTTGTTAAGATTGCTTTCTTCCAGATAGCGTCCGACTTTAATCTGGTACCAGCTCATATCGTGATCGGCTCCAATTTGTTCTAATTGTCTTGCTTTTTTCTCATCCTTGGGAATTCCATTTTCTCCAGAACGTACAATATCAATATAATTTACAAGTCCCATCATAACACCATGGGCAATTAGATTTTCGTAAATCGGAATTGCTTTTAACGTCCATTCATGGAGTTTTCCTTCCCATTCGTTTTGACTAAGCCGCTGGATATCAATTCCGAAAAAATATGCAGGATCTCCATAGTAATAGGCATTGGCAAGTAAGATCTGGCAAAATAGTTCTCCATCATCTGCTAATCGTTTTACCTCATCCCATACCTCCTTTGCGGTTTGATATGGTTTTTGTATGTAGCTTCCGCATCTAGGGCGAAATCCGCCAAACCGCTTTGCTCCGAACATCCCTACGGCACTTCCGTTTTCAATGCTTTTATTTAGGTATTCTTCCCACAGGGTATCGTCCTCTTCTAATCCGAAACTTGAGTTTACAAAACAGCTTCCTGCATAACAGCGTGCTAAAAAAAAGTATGCATCCGCATCTTTTTCTGCTGCTGCTTCTTCTAAAAGTTTTCTGGCTTCTAATCCTCTGTCAAACTGCATATGTAACCAAAGAATATCTACTGCCTTTTCTACACGGCTGTCAAATTTTTTTCCCATATTTTCGCTTCCTCCCGTATACAAGAATAAACTATATCATTTAGTTTTAAATAATCATGTAAATTATATCATATCTGATATATTTTTCAATTAGAGTGCAAAAAATATTTTAGTTTTATGTGGTTTTTGGCGGAATAAGGTTTTTTCTTTGTAGGACGCCAGAGTTAGGAAGGGATTCTATTTCGCTGTTCCGCTCTTCAAAAAGTAAGAAAGTCTAATGCCTCTGAATTTTGGTGCCTCCAACCGGACGGACCGGGGTGCAATTCGCCCGTGTAGCGGGCTAAACACACCCCTTTTTTGCCATTAGAAAATGGCAAAAATCCTAATGAATTGACAGAGGCATAAGACTTTCTAACTTTCCTCCGAAGTCACAGCGAAATAGAATCCCTTCCTAACTCTAGCTGTCTTTTCCTGCGTATAGGATAGGTCGTGTTTTTCGAAATGGCTTTATAGATAAAAAGCTTGAGTCCCGAGAAGTTTTTGATTCCCAAAACTCAAGCCGTTTTTCATTTTTTGTTTTTCTTATAGTACATACCAATTTGTACAAATAACTTGGCTGCCCTCTTCTGTCGCTTCTTTTCTTTCATCCTTTTCTTCGTCACACTGTATAGATGCTGTTTCATGTTCTATTAATCCCACTGCTGCCTTCTGCTTTTTACTGCATTTTACTAAAGCACAGTGACGCAGACAAACTTTTTCTAAAAGTTCTTGTTCGGAAACGGCTGGATCAATTTTCACTACAGCACATCCAAGTAAACTGATTCCTTCTGGATTTTTTAAAAGTAGCTCTGTGTCAATCACTGCTGTCTTTTTCTTCCATATTACATTCCCTTTTATTGTCTCTATCTTTTTACAGAAAACTTTTTTGGGATCTAATTCCTTTCTTTGCTCTTCTGGAAGATACAGTGTTCCTGTCAGATGTAATTCTTCTATCTGTGAAAAATCTTTTCTGCTTTTTTCTTCTACTATAAGATCGCCTTTTATATAGAGCTGATTTCCATATTGTAAAAGAAGATCGTTTTTTAATATCATGCTTTCTCGAATAAAACTGAATCCCGCTGGTATTACCTGAAATTTTACATTCTCAGGAAATAATTTTGCACAGTCTTCTAATTTTTCTTCTAATACATAGAATTCCTTTGTTTGAAAATGTACATTTTTCTTTAAGAGTAACGCGGTATCTACTGCTTTATCAGTAATTTCAATCGATTTAGCCGAGAAATAATTTCCGTTTTCTTTTGCCCGAATTGGAAAATAGCGATCTAATATCCACTCTCTTTCCATTAAAGTGTAATGATCAGGATAACTTTCCATTGAGCCATTGACAGAAATTTGACTGATCCATGCACTCATGCTCTCTGGATAGCTTACGGCTCCATTGACAAAAATTTGAATATAACTCTTTAGTATTTCCTCTGTTCCTGGATGAATGACAAGCAATCCATTAACACAAAGCAGCTTTTTCCCTGTACATGGCAATTCTCCGGTTATCTCATATTTTCCGTTATAGCTGACAGTTCCTACTTCTTCTTCGCTTTCTATCTGTATCACTCTGCTTAAATTACACTTTACAGGAAGCTGACTGATTACTGCTTTACTCCGTTCATCCACCAATAAGCAGTCAGCATTGATACAAATCTGCTCAAATTTTTTTAAGATTTCTTCGTTTGCTTTTCTTGCATCACAAATATCACAATTTACAACTAACTTATTCTCCATCTCTTATTCCTCCTGATTCCTTTCTTTTTTATTCCTGCAAAACAGCCCTTAATTTCTTTCGAACAGAGGATAGTTTTGCTCTTACTGTGCCGGATGGAATACCAAATATCTGCCCTAATTCTTTTGAATCATATCCCTGATACTGCATCAGAAATAATTTTTGCTCTTCTTCTGAAAGCTGTAAGATAATCTGTTCATAATCAACCTGAACAAATTCGTCTGGTTCTGCTACCGATTCTGGCATTTCCTCCACTGTCGTTTCAAAGGAAGCATGACGGATTTTATCGATATAAAGATTTTTTATTGTACGATACAGCCAGGAAACTCTTTGCTGTTCTTCTAACTTGTCTAATAACGCTGTATGATGCATCGCCCGCAGAAAAGCCTCTTGCACCAAATCCTCTGCCTGCTGTAAATCCTGCGTCATTATGCTGCACCATCCTAAAAGTTCCTTATAATAAGTACTGTACAATCTTTCAATCATTTATCTTTCTCCTCTCATCTGCCTTCACTTATAAGACGTATCAGAAGGGAAAAGTGTTGGAATAAATTTTATTTTTTATTGTTTTATTTCTTACGCTGAGGCTTTCCGTCCCACGCACCGCTTTTATCTACATACCAGCCGTCTGGTGTATAGCAGTCTGAAAACATCTTTCCTCTTGTTCCATCTGAAACAGGATTCAAATAATACCATTTTCCTTCAATTAACTGCCAGCCTGTTTTCATTCCGCTGTTAATGTCAATGTAAAACCAGCCTTGATATCCGGCATCCATCTGCCAGCCGTGTTCTGCATAGCCATCTGCATTAAATGCATACCATGCTCCATTGATTCTTTCCCATTTATAAATCTGCTGACCACTGCTTGTATACCGCCCATGAGGCCATGTACCATCTGCATATTCCAGCCACCAGCTATCGTTGCTTTGCTTCCACTTAGCATAGCCACTCTCATTTCCTGTTATAATACCTTGTGTAAAACTAATATAACCTCTTATAGAATCTCTATAATCTGCCTTATTTGCAGCAGATGGCATATTTTCTGTTTTTATAGGGGAATTTTCTGAAACAGGATCTTTACTGCTGTTTTCTGGTCTATAAAAATCATCTTCGCTGTCATCATCATCGTCATCTGAATCATCATCATCTGAGTCATAATTTCCTGGAGTGGTTTCTTCTGGTTTGCTGTCATCTTCTCCTGGAGCAGTTTCTTCTGGTTTGCTGTCGTCTTCTCCTGGTTCCGTTTCTTCTGGCTTGCTGTCATCCTCGCCTGGTTTGGTTTCTTCTGGTTTGCTGTCATCCTCACCTGGTTCCGTTTCTTCTGGTTTGCTGTCATCTTCTCCTGGTTCCGTTTCTTCTGGTTTGCTGTCGTCCTCTCCTGGTTCGGTTTCTTCTGGTTTGCTGTCGTCTTCTCCTGGTTCGGTTTCCTCTGGTTTGCTGTCATCTTCTCCTGGTTCCGTTTCCTCTGGTTTGCTGTCGTCTTCTCCTGGTTCCGTTTCTTCTGGCTTGCTGTCGTCTTCTCCTGGTTCGGTTTCCTCTGGTTTGCTGTCGTCTTCTATTATTGGTATAGTCACAGTTTCTTCTTCTTTACAGATAGTACATACTCTATGTTTTATTCCCTCTTCCGTGGATGTAGGTTCTTTATCAATAATCCATTCGCCGTAAGTATGTCCATTTGCAGGAATTTTTTCTGTATAGGAATCTTTGCACTCAGAACAAATGTAGGTCTTTATACCATCTTCTGTACAAGATGCTTCTTTTGTAATGGTTTCTTCATAGTGATGAATATGCTCTTCTTTTGAGCTTATATACAATGTTCCCTGTTTTTCCGTTATTGTATAATTTTTATGATCTTTTTCTAAAAAGCCAACAACTATATTATAACTGCCTTCTTTTGTATTATCTGGTGTTTCTTCATATAACATTTTAACAGTTCCTAAGTTCTCTCCACTAACTGGTTCATAACCTGACTCAAATTCATAGTCTATATCTAATTGCGGATTACTAAGATCTGGAATTTGTTCTCCTATTTGAATTGTTTTATCTATCGGACGAATCCGAATTTCTTTTGGATTAATTTGGAAATAAGAAGTTCCCTCTCCTATCTCTGTATCATTTTCCATATAAACTGTAATGGAATAGCTCCCTGCATCTGTTGGTGCTTCTTTTAAAGACTGCTGTTCTATTACATCATAATAAGAAACCGTAAATAAATCCTTTGAAATTTCTGTCTTCCACGCATCATAAGGAGTTCCGTTATATGTTATATCCGGTGCATCTACTGTGATTTCCACTGCGTTCTTATCTGTTACCAAAACATTTACTACAACTGTCATAGGCTGATAATTTGGGGATGTCACAATAACTGGAATGGTTTCTGTTCCAATCGTTCCTGCCTGATAAGTTAAAATTCCATTTTCAATGGATGGTGCGGAAGAAATACTACTGTTAAATTGTGTTTTTCCTAATTGATAGGTTAGATTTTCATTTAACCATTCTGTCGGAATCTTTTCTTTAATAGAAACGGTTTGTTCCTCTCCTGATGCAGAAGAGGAGAAAATTGTCACCTGTTCTGGTGCTTTCGCCGGAAGAATCGTAACTTCTGGATCTACTAAAAGAGAATTTGTCACTTTGGGAAGTTCATACCAATTTGCATCCTCCTCATTTAACGACCAGGAAAGAATCTCTGCTGCACGATAGGCTCCTGCCTGAGTACCTGCCAATTCTGCTTCTCCAGATAGAAAGAATACTTTACTTTCTTCTGATGTCCCTTGACTTTTGCTCCAAATCAAAGAGACGATCTCTGTTGTCTTTTTTACTCCGTCATAGGAAAAATCTTTTAATGTAATACTTTTTATATCTTCAGCAGCTAAAACTTGTTTTTCTAATGTAATAGAAATCTTGCTTTCACTTTGGGCAGGATTTAATGCCGTGGTTCCTCCAAAGTCCGCATAAACAGTAGAAGTTCCAATCGGAATTTTCTGTTCTGCAGTGTGATAAACAAAAACTGCCTGTCCGTTTGCATCTACGGAAGCTGTACCTAGACATACATCCCCACAATAAAAATCTACTGTATTTGGCTGGGCTTTTGCCGGTCTTGCTTTTTCAGCTTGGGAAGGAACAGCTTGACAAACAAAACGAATCTTATCACCATATATAGCATAAACCATATTGGTACCTGTTCCGTCAGAATTCATAATAGCTGTTAATAATACATCCGATTCACTCTTTACAATAGAAAATGTTCCTTCTATTGTACCACTATACTTTCCAATACCGACTACTTTTACATTTGCTTCTCCTACATCAACATTATTCTCATAGGAAACAATATAATCTTCCTTTACTGTTAATTCTGTTCCAGAAGAATCTGTTACTTTTACTTCAGGACAAATCGGCTTTCCTGTATAGATCTGCTCTGAAATAGGCTGCATCGCTGCCTGTTCTTGAATAGATATTGTACCTGTATCTGCGGAAGAATCATAAAAATAAACTTGTATCTCATTTTTTACAAATTCATCTAATTGTTTTACGTGTTCCACAGTTGCATTTTCCCCTAATTGAGTATCAACCGAATAAAACCGAATGGTATAATTTCCGGTTTTAAAACCTTCCTGTGCCGTAAAATAATAATAATCTGGATGATCTTTTGAACAGATAAAACGAATGGTATTTCCCCAGTCTGTAGCTGTATTATAGCTAGAGTCCTCCAAATATTCTGTCTTTATAAACAAAGTATACCATTCATGAAAAAAATAACCCATATCCTCATCTATAATATCATAAAAATTAATAGCATTGCCCTTTGTATCCTTCCAAACAATTTTACAGAAAATAGATTCATCTGGTATAACACTATCATCCACTCCACCATCATCCAAATATTCTGCTTTAATCTTTGTTAAATCTACTGCTGTCGGAGCATAGGAAACTTCCACTTCTCCGATTTCAGGCATTTGAGCATCCTCATTTTCATAGGATTTAAAAATAGTCCATGCATTTGCATTATATTGCACTTTATATCCATCTACTATATACTTTTCCGGTATCACAAAATTTTCCTCTTCAAGCTCATTCCATGCAGCAATAATATAGTTTCTTCCGAAAACAGGAATTCCAGGAAAGTTTTTACTCTCAGTTTGAAAAAACGTAGTTCCGGTAACAGTTCCCTGAATTGTCAGTGTTCCTTCTTTATCCAAAACAAGTGTTCCTGCTGCTGTACTTGAATCAGAAGAGTTGATGCTTCCTCCTTCAAAATTTCCTGTAACCGTTGCATTTACGGTTTCGCTTAGGTCCAAACAGGAATTACCCTGTACACTAATATTTCGAAACCGACTTGTCTGCGGCATAAGATAAGCATCATTTTCCAATTTCACATTTCCGATGCTGTCTAAGAACATTCTAGAAGCGGAGCATCCTGTTATTGTCAATGTTGTTTCATTATTTCCAATAAAACTTTTTGTATTTACATAATTAACTGTTTTTCCGCCTCCACTTAATAGAATCTCTGCAGAACGATTTTGATCGGTATACACGCCCCCCCGTACCGCAACCAAATTATCCAAATTTACTTCTACATCGCCTTCATATGGAACATTCTGATATCTTCCGGCACCATGCCCCATATAGATATCCTGAAAAATTGTTTTTGAATTGGAATTCCTTATAGTCAAAACAGCATTGCTTCCCACAGAAGTATTCTTATATCCTCCTGCAAACACACTTGGCAGCAATTCTGCCTCAGAGCCACCCAAAGGTCCTAAACTCCCTCCGCTTCCCTCCAAATAGGTATCAACATTGTCTAAAATTAATTCATGACCTGCCAAAAAAATCTCTCTATGAGGAACACTGTTCAAGGCATCCGAAGACTCAAACTGCAGTCCCATATTTTGAAAAATAACTCCATCCCCCTCTAATTGAATCGGACAGCGGCAATTTAACGTTCCCCCTGAGATTCCCTCAATAGTTGTTCCTTCTGGAATCATAACGGGCAGCATACTTCCATCAGAGTCTGCTTTCTGTCCTATTGTTATCAAACCACTTACCACAATATTCGGTTCTCTCCGCTCCAAAGCATCCATAAACTGTTTTGTAGTAGTAACCGTAACTTTATCCGTTACACCAGATAAAACAGTAACAGAAGAAGACTCTACTTGTTGATTTGCCGACACAGGCGGGATCTGTATCAAAATCAAAGCAGCAGAAAGCACCATACTTAGTAATTGTTTTCTTCTTAATTTTCGTTTCATTTCATCCTTCCTTTCTAAACTGCCAATCTCAGATCTCTCGAAAATATAAATCAGCCTATACTCTCAATCCTAAACTGACAATCCTATGTAACCTTGTCTTCTTCTAAATTTCATAAAAAAACATATTTCCAATAAACTCCTGCCTATAACACACAGTGAAAAACATTTATTTCATTTTACCATACAATTTAGATTTCGTACACCAAAATTTGTAACTATTTCCAAAAAATCCCCTAAAATGACAAAAAAATTTTTCTTTTGGACACCCGTGTGCATAAAAAAGCAGAGAACCCAAAAAGAATTCTCTGCCTACAAAAACATGTTCAAAAAAATCCTATCTATCACTTATATCTTAGAAACCTAGCCCATTAATTTTACAACGTTTAATTTTACCCCAGGGCCCATTGTAGAAGTCAATGTCACGCTTCTCAAATACTGCCCCTTTAAAGCACTAGGTCTTGCCTTAATAATCGCATCAATGAGAGTTTGGAAATTGTCCGCTAACTTCTCTTCTGTAAAAGAAGCCTTTCCAATCGGCACATGAATAATATTTGTCTTATCAAGTCTGTATTCTACCTTACCGGCTTTAATATCATGAATTGCCTTAGTCACATCCATCGTAACTGTTCCAGCCTTAGGGTTTGGCATCAATCCCTTCGGTCCAAGTACACGTCCCAAACGACCAACAATTCCCATCATATCAGGAGTAGCAACCACTACATCGAACTCAAACCAGCCCTCATTCTGAATCTTAGGAATCAGCTCTTCTCCGCCAACATAATCTGCACCGGCAGCCTGAGCCTCATTTACCTTTTCTCCCTTGGCAAATACCAGCACTCTAGCAACCTTACCAGTTCCATGAGGTAGTACAACTGCACCACGAACCTGCTGTTCTGCATGACGTCCGTCACATCCCGTTCTGATATGAGCTTCAATTGTTTCATCAAATTTTGCAACCGCTGTTTTCTTTACTAATGCAATCGCATCTGCTGTATCATACAATACACTGCGATCCACTAATTTAGCAGCTTCTGCATATCTCTTACCTGTCTTCATCTCCTATAACCTCCTAGTGGTATCTGTGCGGGATTTCACATATCCCTCCCACATTTCTAATTCTATGCTTTCCGTTGATTTGTGTTCTTGAATCGAATCAGTCTACTACTTCAATTCCCATACTTCTTGCAGTACCGGCAATCATGCTCATAGCAGCTTCCAAACTTGCAGCATTTAAATCAGGCATTTTTAGCTCTGCAATCTTCTGAACCTCTGCCTTTGAAATCTTTGCTACTTTATTCTTATTTGGCACAGCCGATGCTGTCTTTAAATTACATGCCTTCTTTAATAAAACAGCAGCCGGAGGAGTCTTTGTAATAAAACTGAAACTTCTATCTGCATATACGGTAATTACAACCGGAATAATCATACCATCCTGATCGGCTGTTCTTGCATTAAACTCCTTTGTAAACTGAACAATATTTACACCATGCTGTCCAAGAGCAGGACCAACTGGTGGAGCTGGTGTCGCCTTTCCAGCAGGAATCTGTAATTTAATATAACCAGTAACTTTTTTAGCCATAAGGCACCTCCTAAAATATGTGGTATTTCGACGAACTCATGTATGCCAACATCAATTCTCCCACGGCGTCCACTTCTAATACGCCATTTACAGTTTCTTGATTTCTGTGAAACTTAATTCTACCGGTGTTTCACGACCGAACATATCTACTGTAATCGTAACCGTCTGCTTTGCATGATTAATGGACTTAATTACACCAATTGTACCCTGCCAAGCTCCCGTTACTACAGAAACACTATCGCCCTCTTCGAAGTCAATAATTACTTTGCTTGTAGACTTAATGCCTAACGGTTTCATCTCCTCTTCTGTCAGATGAACCGGCTTTGATCCCGGTCCTACAAAACCGGTCACGCCTCTGGTATTACGGACAACATACCAGGTATCATCATTCATTATCATATTGATTAACACATAGCCCGGAAATAATTTCTTCTGTGTTTCTTTCTGCACGCCGTTCTTTACTTCCACAACATCCTGCATCGGAACCACTACATCCAAAATCTGATCTCCCAGTTTCCGATTCTCTATTGTCTTCTCAATATCTGCCTTAACCTTATTCTCATATCCAGAATAAGTATGAACTACATACCAATTTGCCTCTGCCATATCCCATCACCCTTGTCCTTATTATAAAATGAACCCAAGTCCCAAGCCGATCACCGCATCTAAGAACGCAATGATTACACACAAAATAACAGATACAATTACAACTGCTATGGTCTGCTTTGCAACTGATTCTTTATCAGGCCAGATAATCTTATGAAATTCCGCTTTCAGCCCTTTGAACCAACTTTTCTTTGGAGCAGTTTCGCTCTTTGCATTTTCGCCCATTTATTTCACCTCAATTATTTTGTTTCTTTGTGTAATGTGTGTGTTCTGCAGAATTTACAGTATTTCTTTGTTTCCATTCTGTCAGGATGTGTTTTTTTATCCTTTGTCATGTTATAATTCCGCTGCTTACATTCTGTACATGCCAATGTGATTTTTGTGCGCACAACTTCCACCTCCGCTTAAATTCAATTTTGCTTTTATACTCATCTTGAATTTTTTAGCAAATCCATTTTTGAGCATAAAAAAAAGACTTCTTCCATCTCTCGTATCGTACTATAACATAGGAATCCAGAATCGTCAAGTCATTTTTAGAAAAATATGCACCTCCTATAAAAAATACTCATTCTACTTTCATAAATAACCCCCTTTCGTTTGTCACAGGCGGAAACCCACTGCCTTTAGGCGGTGGGAGGAGCAATCCGTGACTACGACTGGGTAGTTACAAGCCCATGACCTTTCGGTCGTGGGTAGTTGACAGAATAAGTATTTTTATGATCCATATATAAATACTTTTTACTTCTTTATCGATTTCTCCTGCTGCCCCTTTTATTCTGCCAATACAAGGAATTCATTTCCGCTCTTTTCAAATGCTTCTGTTCCGTCTGAAAGTCCGATTCGATAAGTTTCATTTGTCAGTGGATCTAAAATAATGGCATTATAAGGATCATATCCCACAACCAACACATAATTTTCTTCTAGCTTTCCCATTACAGCACGCCCCGTCTGTATAAAATAAAGCACCTCCCTTAAATTGCACCCGGTTAAATCCAATCCCCCCTCTTCCGTCTGCTCCTCTAAGATCTCCCATGCACTCTTTCCCAATTCCGTCATCGGTACTGTATCAATTAAAATTCCCTTTGCACGAAGCATTGCCTCCAAACAGAGATTAAGTGTATTCTTTTCTGAAACAACAACAGAAATTCCAGAAAGATTGACCGCCTCCAGCGTATTACTTCGCTTCCAAATATAATTTCCATCATTTCCAAGAATTACACCCACCTCTTCCCAAGCCAGATGAATAGCTTCCCTTATACTATCACTTGCTGCAATTAATTCTCCCTTTGCATAGACATAATACGAAAACATCGGATCTGACTCTAAACTCAAGATCAAATTTTCCTTTCCGCTACTCTGAATCTCGTCTACATAGCCTGTCTTTAATGAAGAAGTCCCTACACTGCTGATTAAATTAATCCCCAACTCTTTTTTCTTTAATTCCGTTGCAATTTGACTTATCGACAATACTTTTGTATTAGCAGAATCATTATTCGTAATATACTCCTCTTCTGCCTTTCTATACTCACCTTCCTCTGTCTTCTGATAACGTTTTAATGTAATCATATTGTCCGCCGTAATCTCGGCTTCCGTAAAATAATACCCTTCTTTATGATAAGAACCCACTCCCTTTTCCTCTTTATCCATAATCGTCAGATAAGACATATAGCAGATTGTCTGTCCGGTTGCTGTTCTTTTAATCTCTTCGTCTTTCACCGTTCCATATGCCAAATCTTCATCAATAAATCCGATTACCTGAAGATTTTCCCCTTCTTTTGCCCGAATCATAAACTCCCTGTTTTCATTTAACAGCAGCACACGAATTTCCTTTGTATAATAGCGTTCCTCTCCATCCTGCCATGCCAAAATATTTCCCGATGGACTAATTACATAACACCCCTCTTTTAATCCTGTAATCTGTGTAATATATTCCTGGCTGGTAAAATCCATAGCATAATATTTCCCCTCTAAGATAAAATGGATAATGCTCTCTCCGCTAATGGTAAATAACTTACCTAAATTTCTGCTAAGATAATCAGCCGATTTCTGATATGGAATATAGAATAATTCTTCTGCTATATTTTCCTCATAGATATAATGATATAAAATCAATCCTACCCTTCCTTCATGAATTCCTCTATTCATATAGCCATGTACTATAAAATAAACATCTCCATTCTCCTCTGTCCGAACAATTTCAATATCATGTTTATTATAGTTGCTGCGAACTCCGTCATCCTCTGGATCATAAAAACTAAAAATACACCGCATATTATTGATCCCAGAGCGATAATACCAAAGCTCCCCATTTGATACAAAACAAGTAATATCCCCATTTGCACCGGAAGCCATCTTCACCTGTGTATCTGGCTGGATTCCCAGATTAATCCTACCTCCGTTAATATTTTCACTTACCGGCAAAAATGCCTGCCTCATATTTCGTTCATAGGTCAGTAAAAAAATCCGCTCTTCTGTATAACGGGTACGAAAGAATTCGGTAACATTATAGCGTTCCTTTGTTCCGTACATATTTTTTGCTTCCACCAGATAATTTAATTCGATACAGGTCACATTGTCATTCACTTCTAAAACAGCAGTCTGTGGTTTAGACAACTGTGTTACTTCCAACTCTCCCCAAGTAATCTGTGAAAAACTAGAATAAATATCAACTGTTCCAAAATTAGTATTATCCCCCTGTGAGCCAGACTCTAAATATTTCACCAACTCTTCTGCCTCTGCTTTATCAAAAGTTCTTCTGCTAAAATCCAGCACATAATTTAACTTTTCCGCAACATCTTCTACTCCGTCCATAATCCTTGTATAGTAATTAAGCATAGGATGGGTTTCCGTTGTCAGATGAAGCACCATTGTATACTCTTCTCCCTCTTCAATTAGATTTTCAATCTCCAAAGTAGCCTCTATATAGGTAGACTGTACTTTCCAATCCAAGACTTCTGTTCGCTCAATTAAACGGGTCTGATCCAAAGAACGAATCTCATAGGAAATAGCCGTTACTAAATTTCCATACGTATCGATCTGTATGGTCAAATTTCGATTCTCTCCCAAAGGAGTAATGGTATCCCGCATAGAAGCAGCATCCATATCTTCTTTATATCCGTGCAGACAGTTAATCCTTTCCTGTCCTGCCATCATATAGAGAATCGGAAGGGTTGCTGATTCCATATTAATCATATCTATTTTTTCCGTTCTGTTTAATCTCCAAAAAACACCTGCTGCCACAACCGCAAATAGAAGAAAAAGCAGAACTAACCGTCTAAAAATCTTCTTCATACTATTCTACCACGCTTTCTACAAACTCTTTTCCATCCGCTCTATCCCCTTTCCTGTTCCAGCAGACGCTTTAATGTAGGATTTACATGAAAAAATGTTTCTATTTGATTTAACTCTTTTTTATTATTGGCAGATTTTCCCTGATAAATACCACGTATTAGGATATTTTTAGGCGTATGCTCCATATCGATAAACTCCAAAAGCTGTGTTCGATAACCGCAATACTCCAAATATTCAGCACGCATAGCATCCGTTAAAAGTGCAGCCATCCGTTCTTTTATAATCCCATATTGAAAAAGAGAAGCCAATTCTTCACTTTTCATCTGCTGATTCCATTCATGCTGACAGCAGGGAACAGATAAAATTACCTTTGCCCCCCATTTTACTGCTTTATAAAGTGCATAATCTGTTGCCGTATCACAGGCGTGTAAAGTAACCACCATATCCACCCGATCGACCCCAGTATAAGAAGCAATCTCTCCTTTTAAAAATTCTAATTCTTCATAGTGATATTTTTTTGCCAGTTTCGAACAATTTTCAATCACTTCTTCTTTTAAATCAAGTCCAATAATATGGATATCATATCCATTCTGTATTTTTAAATAATCATACATTGCAAAAGTTAAATAAGACTTTCCGCATCCAAAATCAATAATCGTCAGTTTTCTGTCCTTTGGAAGCTGAGGCAGAATATCCTCAATAAATTCCAAAAAACGGTTAATCTGCTTAAACTTATCATAGCGGCTTTTTACAATCTTTCCATCCTTTGTCATTACTCCTAAATCCTCTAAAAACGGAATATACTTCCCTTCTTCTAAAATATAACGTTTTTTTCTATTATGCAGCAGATCTCCTTCCTTTCTTACACACTTCTGCTGTTTTGAAACAATATGATAATTTCCCTGTTTATTTCCCAATATTGTTATAAATTCTGTTTCATTCCATATCTGCCCCTGCTTAAATTCAGAATCTAACAATCGAAATGCCTCTTTTTGCATCTCTTGTTTTGTCATATTTTCGTGAAATACCTTTGTTCCAATATAACGAGAAACCTGAAAAACTATCTGATTCTTTACCAAAATAGGGCGTACCTTTACTTTTGATACAACTCCTTTATTCTTTAAGCCGCTAAATATCATCTGAATACAGTTCTCCTGAATCAATTCTTCCAATTTGCTTTTTAACTGTTCCTGATTTTCCATCCTCTCACCAATTCCTTTAAAAACTTATACTTTTTTATGTAAAAGAAAAGAGACGGTTCTACCATCTCCATTTCTCTTCTCCCCGCTTTGCTTCCCACTTTTGATTATACGGACAGCCTTTCACTCTGTCAATCAATAATTTCTTTATTTCCATAAAGTAAACCTTAAACTTCTGAGAAAAAATTCCCAAATAGGACGCCAAAGTGCATTAGGAAGACGCTGTTCCGCTCTCCAGAAAACAAGAAGCTCTAAGACTTCTGAGTTTAGATATATCCAACCAGACGGACCGGGGTGCAATTCGCCCGTACAGCGGGCTAAACACACCCCTTTTTCAGGCACAAGTGCCTGAAAATCCTACTAAATCTGCAGAAGTCTAAAAGCTTCTAGTTTTCCTCCGAAGTCACAGCGTCTTCCTAATGCACTTTGACTGTATTGTCCCACAATCTACGTTTCTTCCCTCTATTTTGTTCCTATTCCTTTTTCTAAATTTTTCTAATCCATAAATCTGCAATGAAATACTATAGTTTCTTAAATTTAAAATTGAAAAGTAAAAATCCTCTATGGATAAATGAATTAACTCTAAACTTGCGGCAGGAAAAAACAGCTAGAGTGGAAACCGATCCCTTTTCGCTGTGACTTCGGAGGAAAGTTAGAAAGTTTTATGCTTCTGTCGAGTCCTAGGATTTTTGTCATCGGCAGATGACAAAAAAGGGGTGTGTTTAGCCCGCTGTACGGGCGAATTGCACCCCGGTCCGTCCGGTTGGATACACGCAGATTCAAAAGCATTAGACTTTCTTACTTTCCGTAGAGCGGAACAGCGGAAAGGGATCGGTTTCCGCTCTAGCGTCCTCCCCCACCCCGCCATCTTTTTCCAAACACTTAAAAAATAGAATAATATCCTACATTCTTTGAGACTGTCTTCTCCTTCTCCGGCGGTTTCTGCGATGCATCATTTCCTGATATAAAAGTACTTCAATCATATCACGCATCCAATCGGATTGTGTCTGTAAAGCTACTAAACAATCTCTGCATGGTCTTCCTGGCGGACAAGAACACTGCCGCTTTGGAGGACGTGGTGATATCCATCCTGGTCCTGGTTGTGGCGGTCTTGGTCCCCAACCTGGTCCTGGCGGCGGTGGCGGCGGAAATCCCGGTCCCCCTTGCGGCGGTCTTGGTCCCCAGCCTGGTCCTGGCGGCGGTGGCGGCGGAAATCCTGGTCCCCCTTGCGGCGGTCTTGGTCCCCAACCCGGTCCTGGCGGCGGTGGCGGCGGAAATCCCGGTCCTCCAGATGGTGGACGTCTTTGACCCGAACTAAACCACTGACTCCCTTGTACGGTGTCTGCTTCTACAGAAGAATTCCCGTTTGCTGGATAAACTTCTGCTCCATTTTCTTCTTCCTCATCTTCTGCATAAGGCATACTGTCTTCTTTTTCTCCCTGCATTTCTTTATAAATCCGATCACAGATCGTCCTCATCATTAATTTGTCAGGGTATTCATCGAACATCATACTGCCGTCATACTCTAATTTATCACATTCATCTTCTACCTTTTCCTGAATTACTTTTGCCGTCTGCGGATATATTCCTTTTATATAATTCCAATCTTTTTCTTCAAGTTCTTCCCAGTTTTCTTCCTGGCTTTGTGTATTCATTATATAAAACGGCTGATATGCCATATAAGCCTCACTTTCCATATTGCATGGCAAATGTTTCATTTATAGTATATGCATAATCATTTGATATGTGTATGCTTCTGTATATTCTGTTTGTATATCTTAAAAGTCTAAAGAATAGTCAAATCGGATATTCGCAATCCGCTTTGCTACTTGCTCCTAACCTCATAGCTG
>CAJUEI010000015.1 GCA_910585255.1 uncultured Lachnospiraceae bacterium | reverse complement strand
TTCCAGATTCCAATGTGTATTACGATTCCAATTCCAAGTGAAATTACCAGTAAAAACACGATTGTAGTTTATCATGTGATAAATCAGCAATTAGAAGAAGTGGCGTATTGGAAGACAGGAAAAGATAAGATTTCTTTTATGGCAGACAGTTTCAGCAGTTATATTATTACAGATAAAGCAAAGAAAACAGAAGATGATAGAGAAGAAGACAGTGAAGAAGAAAGCAATGAGGAAGATTCTGATAGGATTGGAAGAATTCAGACTATAGGAAATGAAAAATTTTATATAAAAGCAGATGGTAGTATTGTAAAAAATGAATGGATCTTATATCAGAATCATTGGTATTATGCTGGAGCAAATGGAATGTTAAAAACCGGATGGCTGCAGACTTCAGACGGCAAGTGGTACTATCTGTCAAAAGATTGTACAATGAGGACCGGATGGGAGTATGTAAACGGAAAATGGTATTACCTGGAAGATACAAATGGAGATATGCTGGAAGGCTGGAAATATACAGACGGCAAGTGGTACTATCTCAATCTGGTAAGCGGAGATATGGCAGTTGGATGGAAGCAGGTAAATGGCAAGTGGTATTATCTGGAAGATAAAAACGGAGATATGCTGGAAGGCTGGAAATATACAAACGGCAAATGGTACTATCTCAATCCGATAAGCGGAGATATGGCAGTCGGGTGGAAACAGATAAACGGCAAATGGTACTATCTCAATCCGATAAATGGAGATATGGCAGTTGGATGGAAACAGATAGGCGATAAGTGGTATTATTTAGATTTAGAAGGAAATTGCTTATTGAATACAATCACGCCAGATGGCTATTTTGTAGATGAAAGTGGAGCATGGATTCATTAATAAAAAAGATATTTGTTGGAATAAATACTGCTGCAAGAAGGGTTGCAGCAGTATTTTATTTATTTTGGGCAGGACGCTAAACGCCAAGAAAAGGTCTGTGCGGGCTTACTTGCCTGATAATCTTTTTTACTTGGAATTGGCATATGTGAGAGGTGAAAGATAAGATTTGCCTTGTATGTAAAAATATGTTATGATAAAAGTCAGTGTACAAGGAGGCGGGCAAATGGAAAAACGATTTTTGGAAGTATTTCCTACTTTGCAGTTGAATACGGCTTTATCTGGTGTTTGGTCGGATGTATCTGTAGCAAAAATTACTATGAATAAGGAGAAAAATCGATTTCGAATTTATGTAGAAAGTCAGCATTTGATTCCGAAACAAGCAGTATTTCAGACAGAGGATGCCATTTGGGAACAGATATTTTGTAAGGCAAATGTAGTCATTAAAATTATTGAAAAGTTCTGCCTTTCTAGTCAATATACGCCCAAAAGTTTATTAGAAGTATATAAAGACAGTATTTTATTGGAATTGAAAAATTATAATACCATAGAGTTTAGTATTTTCCGCAAAGCAAAGTGTCAGTTTATGGAGGAGGATATTTTACAGCTTACAGTGGAAGATTCTATAGTCGTACAGGATAAAACAAAAGAGTTAAAACAGATTTTAGAGAAAATATTTGTGGAGCGGTGCGGGGTTCCTCTGGAAATTCGTATTTTATACGAACAGCCAAAGGCAGAAAAGAAACAGATAGCAGAGGAACAGAGAGTAGAACAGGAAGTGGCACAGATATTGAAAAATTCGGCTCTAGGTGCACAGATGCTTGGAGAAAAAAGTCAAGATAATTCTTTGCAGAATACTTCTTCTGATACATCACCTGTTCATAAAAAGGACGATTTGTCATTTGGAATGAATCCTCCGATCGAAGCAGAAGAAGCTGCTTTATCGTCTAAAAAAATAAAAGAACAAAAAGCCCCATATACCAATAATTTAGAAAATAGAAATGTTTTAGGAAATAAGAATAACTCAAACAGCAGCGGAAATCGTTTCGGTAATTATAATAATGATACAGGCAGTTATAGCGAAGAGAGAAGGGAAAATAATCGTTATAAGAGTGCAAAAGGCATCAAACGATCCGATAATCCAGATGTGCTGTATGGAAGGGATTTTCAAGACGAATCAGTTCCGATAGAACAGATTCAGACAGAAATGGGAGAGGTAGCGATCCGTGGACAGATTATTGCATCGGACTCTAGACCGATTCGTGGAGAAAAGACGATTTTAATATTTGATGTAACAGACTTTACCGATACCATTACCGTAAAGATGTTTACCAGAAATGATCAGCTTGCGGAGATTCTTCCGATAGTAGCAAAAGGAAATTTTATTAAAATAAAAGGGCTTACCAGCATTGATAAATTCGATGGAGAATTAACGATTGCGTCTGTAGTCGGAATTAAGAAATGTCCGGTATTTCTTACGCCGCGTATGGATCATGCAGTAAAAAAACGGGTGGAACTGCACTGTCATACAAAAATGAGTGATATGGACGGAGTTGCCGATGCAGCGGAGATCTTAAAACAGGCAGCGGCATGGGGACACTCTGCTGTTGCGATTACCGATCATGGTGTTGTACAGAGTTTTACAGAAGCCCTTCATGCACTTGATAAAATGAAAAGCGATTTAAAGGTATTGTATGGAGTAGAAGGCTATCTGGTAGATGATTTAAAGGAAATTGTAGAAAACAGCAAAAACCAAAGCCTTGCAGAAACCTATGTTGTATTTGATATTGAGACCACAGGATTTAGTCCTGTCAATCATCGAATTATTGAAATCGGGGCGGTCAAGGTAAAAAACGGAGTGATTACAGAGAAATTCAGTGAGTTTGTCAATCCTCATGTTCCGATTCCGTTTGAAATCGAAAAGCTGACCGGAATTCGGGATGATATGGTGTTGAAAGCGGAAGGAATTGAACATATACTGCCAAAGTTTCTTGAATTTTCAAAAGATGCAGTTATGGTAGCACATAATGCGGCTTTTGATATGAGCTTTATTTATGCCAATGCAAACCGTATAGGAATCTCTCTTAAAAAAACGGTAGTAGACACGGTAGGACTGGCAAGAATTCTGCTTCCATCTTTAAATAAATTTAAATTAGATAACGTAGCAAAAGCCTTAAATGTATCGTTGGAAAATCATCATCGGGCAGTAGACGATGCCGGTGCAACGGCAGAAATTTTTGTAAAATTTGTAAAGATGCTAAGAGATCGGAAAGTAGAAAGATTAGATGCCGTAAATGAATTAAGTAAGGTTACTGCAGAAAATATAAAAAAACTGCCAAGCCATCATGTCATTATTCTTGCAAAAAATGATATTGGCCGCATCAATCTCTATCGTCTGGTATCCTATTCTCATCTTTATTATTTCAGCAGGCAGCCTAGAATCCCCAAAAGTTTGTTAAACCAATATCGAGAGGGTTTGATTATTGGATCTGCCTGTGAGGCAGGGGAACTATATCGGGCAATTCTGCGGGGGGCATCAGAGGAAGAAATCGCCAGATTGGTTCACTTTTATGACTATTTGGAAATTCAGCCTTTAGAAAATAATGAGTTTATGCTTCGGGGAGAGAATCCGATTGTAAGATCAGAGGAAGAACTAAAAGAGATAAACCGAAAGATTGTAGCACTTGGCGAACAATATCAAAAATTAGTAGTAGCAACCTGCGATGTACATTTTTTAAACCCGGAAGACGAGGTTTACCGCCGAGTAGTAATGGCAGCCAGAATGTTTAAAGACGCAGATAACCAAGCTCCTTTATATTTTCGCACAACGGAAGAAATGCTGGAAGAATTTTCCTATTTGGGGGCAGAAAAAGCAGAGGAAGTAGTGATTACCAATACCAATAAAATCGCAGATATGTGTGAACGGATCTCTCCAGTACGTCCAGATAAATGTGCACCAGTAATCGAAGATTCCGATAAAACTCTGCGGAAAATCTGCTATGAAAAAGCTTATGAAGTCTATGGACAAAAGCTGCCGGAAGTGGTTACGGAACGCTTAGAACGAGAATTAAATTCTATTATATCCAACGGATTTGCCGTGATGTATATTATTGCACAGAAACTGGTATGGAAATCGAATGAAGACGGCTATTTGGTCGGTTCAAGAGGTTCCGTTGGTTCGTCCTTTGTAGCAGCAATGGCAGGAATTACCGAAGTAAATTCATTGAGCCCCCATTATTATTGTTCCAACTGTCATTTTAGTGATTTTGATTCTCCTCAGGTAAGGGCATTTGCCGGAGGTTCCGGCTGTGATATGCCGGATCGCTGCTGCCCGAACTGCGGAGAGAAACTGCAGAAAGAAGGATTTGATATTCCGTTTGAAACCTTTCTTGGATTTAAGGGGAATAAAGAACCAGACATTGATTTGAATTTTTCAGGAGAATATCAAAGCAAAGCACATGACTATACAGAAGTAATTTTTGGAAAGGGACAAACCTTTCGAGCCGGAACGATTGGAACAATGGCGGAGAAAACAGCTTATGGCTATGTAAAAAAGTACTATGAAGAAAGGGGAAACGCAAAAAGAAAATGCGAAATCAACCGAATTGTACAGGGCTGTGTAGGAATCAGAAGAACCACGGGACAGCATCCGGGAGGAATTATTGTACTTCCAATCGGAGAAGAAATCTATTCTTTTACACCGGTACAACATCCAGCAAATGATATGACCACCCCTACGATAACCACACATTTTGACTATCATTCGATTGATCATAACTTGTTAAAACTAGATATTTTAGGTCATGATGATCCGACTATGATTCGTATGTTAGAAGATTTAACCGGATTAGATGCTAAAAAAATTCCGCTTGACAGTAAAGAAGTAATGTCTCTTTTTATGAATACCAGTGCACTTGGTGTTACACCCGAAGAGATAGGAGGATGTCAGTTGGGAGCACTTGGAATACCGGAATTTGGTACGGATTTTGCAATGCAGATGGTAATGGATGCAAAGCCGACCTGTTTTGCCGATTTAATTCGAATCTCGGGACTGTCGCATGGAACGGATGTATGGTTAGGAAATGCACAGACGCTGATAGAAGAGGGAAAAGCTACGATTTCTACTGCAATCTGTACAAGAGATGATATTATGATCTATCTGATTAATCAGGGGATGGACAAGGAGCTTTCTTTTACTATTATGGAAAGTGTACGAAAGGGAAAAGGTTTAAAACCGGAGTGGGAAGAGCAGATGTTGAAGCACGGGGTACCGGATTGGTATATCTGGTCCTGTAAAAAAATCAAATATATGTTTCCAAAAGCACATGCAGCAGCATATGTAATGATGGCATGGAGGATTGCCTACTGTAAGGTATTTTATCCGCTGGCGTATTATGCCGCCTTCTTTAGTATTCGTGCTTCAGGATTTTCTTATGAATTGATGTGTCAGGGACGAGAAAAATTGGAGTATTTTTTGGCAGATTACCGTATGAGGGGGGATTCCCTAAGCAATCGGGAACAGGATACGATGCGGGATATGCGGATTGTACAGGAGATGTATGCACGAGGGTATGAGTTTACACCGATCGATGTCTATACGGCTCAGGCGGCAAGGTTTCAGATTGTAGACGGAAAGATTATGCCGGCATTAAGTTCAATAGACGGATTGGGAGATCGGGCAGCTTATGCAGTAGTGGAGGCAGCGAAAGACGGACCGTTTTTATCAAAAGAAGATTTCTGGCAGCGGACAAAAGTAAGCAAAGGAATTATTGATTTAATGGTGGATATGGGAATCTTAAGCGGGCTGCCGGAAAGTAATCAGTTATCTTTATTTGATCTTTAGAAGGGGGATGCTGGAATCCGAAGGGTAGTCTGTTCCGGGCCCGCTCTCGCTTAGCATTTCCTCGTAGCGGACACTAAGACGCTAACATACAGCGTCTAAGTGCCGACGGGAAATGATGACCCTGCACAGACTACCCTTCGGATTCCGGCTATGCCTGCCAACCAGAAAATAGTGTTGTTACTTACATTAATTATTTTGAATAGGAATAATTGCCGAATATTGTATGATTCTGGTAAATTCTTATCTATATTTATTAAAAATTTGTTTGCTGTAGGAAGAAATTAATAATATAAGAGAAAATAATATGTGTATTTATTATAGTAATAGGGATACACAGCTAAAATCTGAAATATGGTCTACAAAGGGTCATTATTTCCCGTCGGCACTTAGGTGCTGTGTTTTAGCACCTTAGTGTCCGCTACGAGGAAATGCTAAGCGAGAGCGGACCCGGCGTAGACCATATTTCAGATTTTGGCGTCAGGATTTTGGCATCAGGATTCTGGTATGAAGTATTAGGAGAAAACTTTATTTTAGGTATGGAATAAAAGAAAGGTGGAGAAAGATGGAAAAAGCAGTGAAAAAATCAACGATATGGATAGTAGGAGATTCTACGATATCCCCTTTTCAGGATGCTTATTATTATCCAAGATACGGGTGGGGAACCAAGCTGGGAGAGTATTTTGACAGCGAACACTTTGAGATAGAAAATCTTGCACTTTCCGGGCGGAGTTCACTTAGTTTTTTAAAAGAGAGACACTATCAGGTTTTACTGGAAGGGATGAAAGCGGGTGATTTCCTTTTTATCGGGTTTGGGCACAATGACGAGAAGATGGAAGAGGCACGTTTTACCAGTCCGGTTGGAGATGAAAAGACCGAGGGAAGTTTTGCCTTCAGCCTTTTTCAAAACTATGTTGTACCAACTCAGAAAAAAGGGTGCCAAGCGATTCTTTGCACTCCGATTGTCAGACGTCCTATAGACGGAGAATGGAAACGGGAACATCTGCATCGGACGGTGACAAATGGAGCCTTTGCTGGAGGGGATTATTCGGAGGTAATTCGAAAGATGGGAGAGCGGCTGGGGATTCCGGTTGTGGATATGACGGCATTAACCAAGGAGCTCTATGATAGAATGGGAGCAGAGCAGACGCTGTATCTTCACGCTTGGAATTCTTCGAAATCCGCAAGTGTAGATAATACCCATACCAATGAGTGGGGAGCTTTTTATAATGCCTGGCTGGTGGCAAGGGCAGTTCGGGATTTGCAGATAAAAGGGCTGTCGGAGTATGTACTTGCCGCTAAGATTTTGCAGGAACCGTCAAAGGAACTGCTTCATTCGAATCCGTCTTATCAGGAAGTAGTATTTTCAGCCGATTTAAAACAGAGTACGCTTTGGAAGGATTTTGGGTGTTTGAAAGGGACAGTTTTTGGCAGTATCGGAGAAGAAGGGGTACTGCAAAAGGGAAACTTTGTTTTAGAGCCAATGGAAAACGGTAGGCTTCATATGGCGGTTTCAGGGGATAAAGGCAAGATTGCTGCAACGGAGGATGGAATTGCTTTTTATTATACAAAAATTCCGGCGGATGCTTCTTTTTGTCTTTCTGCTCGGGCAGAAATTCAAAGAATAGAGGAGAATGATCAGGTCTCCTTTGGACTGATGGCTCGGGATGATGTCTATATTGACAGATGGATGGCAGATATATTGGGGGATTATGTGGCTGCAGGTCCGTTAAAGCTTACACAGAGAGGCGGGGGGACGGCTTGGAATAATTTTGCCAGAAAGAGCGGAGTACTGATGCAGGGAGGAGTTTTAAAGGGAGATTATCAGAATAAAGATATTGTGGAGATAGAGATACGGGGGACGCAGGATGGATATAGCTGCCGGTTTGGAGAGGAAGAGCAGATTTCTGGCGGGTTTGACTTTCCACTGACTGGTGTTGATCCAGAACATGTATATGTAGGACTATTTGTGGCTCGAAACTGTGATATTATTTTTTCGAATGTGAAACTGATAGTGAATGGAGAAGTAAAGATGGATTCGGCTGTCGGTGGGTGGGGACTTCCTTGTTTCTTTTGACTACAGCTAAGGTTATTGGGAGGAAAAGGGTTTGTGTTGAATTTAAAAATAGAAAAAGAGGGAGAAAAGTATGAAGCGTTATATAAAATATGTAAAGCCGTATTTATCAGCTTTTATTTTAGGACCGCTTATGATGATTACAGAAGTGCTTGGCGAAGTGCTGCTTCCGTTTTTTATGTCAAAGATTGTAAATGAAGGAGCTGCAACACATAATATTTCTTATATTATGGAGATAGGTGTGGTAATGATTTTTACGGCTTTGCTGATGATGGCGGGAGGAATTGGAGGGGCTTATTTTGGGGCAAAGGGAGCGGTTAGTTTTGCTTCGGATTTAAGGATGGATGTCTTTCGGAAGATACAGAAATTTTCATTTGCCAATATTGATACGTTTAGTACGGGATCGTTAGTGACCCGTTTAACGAATGATATTACACAGCTGCAGAATGTAGTAAATATGGGGCTTCGAATTATGCTTCGTGCTCCCGGGATGCTGATAGGGGCTGTTATTATGGCGTTTCGTATGAATTCTAGACTGGCATTTTTGATTTTGGTAGTGGTGCCGGTTCTTGCGGCTGTAATCTTTTGTATTATTCGAATTGCCTTTCCTAGGTTTGAAGCGATGCAGAAAAAGTTGGATCAGTTAAATTCCGGTATACAGGAAAGCCTGACGAATGTTCGGGTAATTAAGTCATTTGTTCGTGGAACGTATGAAGAAGAAAAGTTTAACCAGGCAAATGAGGAATTAAAGGAGGCAAGTTTGGACGCATTTCGGATTGTTATTTTTCAGCAGCCTATTATGATGATTGCGATGAATGTGACTACACTTGCAGTAGTATGGTATGGCGGAAAAGAGGTTATGGTAGGGAAGATGCCGGTTGGGGATTTGATGGCATTTATTACGTATATTGTGCAGATTTTAATGTCATTGATGATTCTTTCTATGGTGCTTTTACAGAGTTCGAGAGCGGTGGCTTCTGCAAAGAGAATCGGAGATGTATTGGATACAGAGGTGGATTTAACAGACGATTTGGCAAAAGAGCCGGAAGCTTTGGTAAAAGAGGGAAAAGTGGAATTTAAAAATGTGTCTTTTCGTTATTATAAAGAGAATCAGGAAACGGTATTGGACGATATTAGTTTTACCATTAATCCGGGACAAACCCTGGGAATTATCGGTTCAACCGGTTCGGGGAAGACGACTCTGGTGCAGATGATTCCTCGGCTGTATGATGCAGATCAGGGGGAGGTTTTGATAGATGGAAGAAATGTAAAGGAATATTCGTTAAAGAATCTGCGGAGCGGGGTTGGTATGGTGCTTCAGAAAAATGTATTGTTTTCTGGAAGTATTATGGAGAATTTAAGATGGGGGGATGAGGAGGCTTCTGAGGAAGAGGTCTTTCAAACGGCAGATGCGGCACAGGCGGATCTTTTTATTAAAAGTTTTCCAAAGCGGTATGATACGGAGTTAGGACAAGGCGGCGTCAATGTGTCCGGCGGACAGAAGCAGCGGCTTTGTATAGCAAGGGCACTGTTAAAGAAGCCGAAGATCTTGATTTTGGACGATAGTACCAGTGCGGTGGATACTGCAACGGAAGCAAAGATTCGGGAAAGTTTTTCCACTGTGTTAAAGGATACGACAAAAATTATTATTGCACAGCGGATTAGTTCGGTGATCGAAGCGGATGAGATTTTGGTATTGGATGACGGAAAGATTGCAGGAATTGGCGAACATCAGAAACTATTGGCATCCTGTGAAGCTTATCGGGAAATCTATGATTCTCAGATGGAGAAGAGGGAGGGACTGGCATAATGGATCAGAAAAGAGCACAGAGGCTAACCAGAAAATATGCACATACCGCTTCTTCTGTTCAGCCGAGAGGGCATGGGCACAGGGGTGCAAGAGGAGGAATGGGAGGAAAGCCGAAATATGTGAAAGGGACGATTAAAAGGCTGTTTCGCTATATGGGCAAGGATAAATGGAAATTGGGGTTTGTTATTTTATGTGTGGTATTAAATGCAGGGGCTTCTCTAATGGGGTCTTATATGCTGCGTCCGATTATTAACAGTCTGACTTCAGAAGGGGCAACTTCTGCTGCACTTGGACGTTCGATTGGAAAGATGGCGGTAATCTATGGGGTCAGTATTGTGGCTGCCTATCTGCAGGCTCGTATTATGATAGGGATTTCGCAAAAGGCGATCAGTAAAATCCGCAGCGATCTGTTCTGTAAGCTGCAGAAACTTCCGGTTCGTTTTTATGATACAAATAATCATGGGGAGGTTATGAGCCGGTTTACCAATGATGTGGATGCAGTGGGAGAGATGCTGAATCATACGGTTGTTCAGTTGGTGGCAGGGGTGATTAGTATTGCAGGTACCTTGGGGCTGATGATTTATACGAATATTTGGCTGACTTTAGTAACGCTGGTGATGATACCGCTGATTATGAGAGCCGGAGGAGAGATTGCCAAGAGAAGCCGAAGTTATTATGGGGCACAGCAGGCGGCACTTGGTACACTGAACGGATATATTGAGGAGACGATTACCGGACAAAAGGTGGTAAAGGTATTTTGTCATGAAGAAATCGCAGAGGAAGAGTTTGAGTTTTTAAATTATGATTTAAGAGAGAAGCAGATCCGGGCACAGTTTTTCGGAGGGATTATGGGACCGGTAATGGGAAATTTAAGCCAGGTTACTTATACGCTGACAGCGGCGATTGGAGGGATTCTCTGTGTAGTAAGAGGGTTTGATATAGGGGGCTTGACGGTATTTTTAAATTATTCCAGGCAGTTTTCCAGACCGATCAATGAAGTATCAATGCAGGTAAATACGATTTTTTCTGCTCTTGCCGGAGCGGAGCGGGTGTTTGCTGTAATGGATCAGGAGCCGGAACCGGAGGATTCATCAGAGGCAGTTGAGCTTGGAAAGATCAAGGGAATGGTAGAATTAAAGCATGTTACGTTTGGCTATCAGCCAGATAAAATGATTTTAAAAGATATTTCCCTTTATGCAAAGCCCGGACAGAAAATTGCATTGGTTGGATCGACCGGAGCCGGAAAGACCACAATTACTAATTTACTGACTCGGTTTTATGATATTCAGGAAGGAACCATTACAATTGACGGAATCGATATCCAGAAGATTCGGCGGGATTCTCTTCGAAAAAATATTTCGATGGTACTGCAGGATACCCATCTATTTACCGGAACCGTGCGGGAAAATGTTCGATATGGACGTATGGATGCTACCGATCAAGAGGTAGTGGAAGCGGCAAAATTGGCAAGTGCTCATTCTTTTATTATGCGGTTAGAGCATGGATATGATACGATGTTAGAAGGAGACGGAGCAAACTTAAGTCAGGGGCAGCGGCAGCTTTTAAATATTGCCAGAGCGGCCATTTCCAAGGCACCCATTTTAATTTTAGATGAAGCGACCAGCTCGGTAGATACCCGGACAGAAAAGCATATTGAACATGGAATGGATCGGCTGATGGCGGAGCGGACAACATTTGTAATTGCACATCGGCTGTCTACTGTTCGGAATGCGGATGCGATTTTAGTATTGGAAAACGGAGAGATTATAGAACGGGGGAATCATAGAGAACTGCTCTCCTTACAGGGGAGATATTATCAGCTTTATACCGGAATTTTAGAGTTAGATTAAAGGGGGAAACGATTTGCTGTACAAGAAGTGAGGAAAGAGAAATGAAAAATTTTTGGATTGCAGCCTGCATTGGTTCTATAGGAGTTTTAATAGGAGTAATTATATTTGCAGGAAGCTCTTATATCCGATATACAGAAGAGAATCATGTGGCGGATGCATTTTTGCAGCTTCCGTCCGAATCCGATCCTATGCCACAGACTACAAGAAAAGAATTGCGAATAGACCAAGCACAAAATTCGGCAGAGGGCATAGAAGGAGAGACAACAGCAGTACCATCCCTTGTGATTTCTTCTATACAAGAATTAGAACCAGCAAAGCAGGAGATTCGTCTATTGTTTGGAGGAGATATTTACTTAAGTGATACTTTTTTGGAGGCATATGATACGGCAGGTATTTATGGCATCCTAGAGGAAGAAGTAGTAACACTTATGACAGATGCAGATATTACAATGGCAAATCAGGAGTTTGCCTTTAGTGATCGAGGTACGCCGATGGAGGAGAAGCAGTATACTTTTCGGATTTCTCCTTCTCGTGTAAAATTGTTTCAGGAGATGGGAATTGATATTGTCTCTTTGGCAAATAATCATGCCCTTGATTTTGGAACTGCAGCTTTGGAAGATTCTTTTGAAACATTGGATCAGGCAGGTATCTTATATGCCGGAGCGGGAAAAAATCTTTCCAGGGCAAAGGAGATGCAGACTATTACCATAGAAGAAACCGTAATTGGATTTTTGGCGGCATCCCGTGTAATCCCTGTGGCAGACTGGAATGCAGGCAGTGCTTCTACAGGGATGCTGACCACATATTCACCGGAATTATTGTGCCGGGCAATTCAAGAAAATCGGGAAAAATGTGATTATCTGATTGTATTTGTGCACTGGGGAGTAGAGCGGAATTCCGAACCGGAGGACTATCAATTTCGTATGGGAAAACAATATATTGACGCCGGAGCAGATGCGGTGATTGGGTGTCATCCACATGTTATGCAGGGAATCGAATATTATCAGGGAAAACCAATTGCTTATAGTCTTGGCAATTATATTTTTAATCTTAGGGGAGAGTCTACAGCACTTTTTCAGCTAATTATTCAGGAAGACGGTGAAGTGACAGCACAGTTGATTCCGGTGCAGACCAATGTGCTTCCGTTCCGATTATTGACCGGAGAAAAGAAAAAAGAATTTTTTCGTTATATAGAAAGTATTTCTTTTCAGATAGGCATTGATGAAGACGGAAAAATCCGTTATAATAAATAATATACCAAAAAATACAAATTTAGAATGGAGTGGGCTACAGATGAACGAAAAATTGTATGATTTAATGGATTGGCCTAAAATTGAGGCACTTGAGTATGCAGAATGTGATGACCCGCATAGTATTTTGGGTGCACATGTAACAAAGGATGGAATTTTAATACAGGGGTTTTTCCCTACTGCGGTTTCTGCTGTGGTAAAGACAGAAAAGAATGAATATTCGATGGAGCGGATGGACGAAGATGGGTTATATGCTGCACTGATTCCAAGGAAAAAGATTATGCCTTATGTCTATCAGGTGACTTATGACAATCAGGAGACAGAGGAGTTTGCCGACCCTTATATCTTTGCTCCGATAATTGAAGAAAACGATTTAAAGCGATTTAATGTAGGAATTTGCTACGACATTTATAATAAATTAGGGGCACATCCAATGGAAATCAACGGAGTAAAAGGTGTGCTGTTTGCTGTCTGGGCTCCTATGGCAATTCGGGTAAGTGTAGTAGGAGACTTTAATCTCTGGGACGGAAGACGGCATCAGATGCGCAGAAGGGGTGATTCCGGCGTACATGAGTTGTTTATTCCAGGGCTGAAAGAAGGACAGATCTATAAATATGAGATTAAAACCAAGGGGAATAAAAATCTGTTAAAAACCGATCCTTATGGCAACTTCGCAGAGCTTCGTCCTAATACTGCGTCTGTAATCTGTGATATTAGCAGCTACCAATGGGGAGATGCTGTCTGGATGGAAGAGAGAAAGAAAGAGAAGAAAAATAAAGGCAAAAAAGGCAGTGAGAAAAATTCAGATGCAAAACCGATGTCGATCTATGAGCTGCATTTAGGTTCCTGGAAGAAGCCGGAGGATGGAAGATTATTTTATAATTATCGGGAAATTGCAGAAGAATTAAAAGATTATGTAAAAGAGATGGGCTATACTCATGTCGAGCTGATGCCGGTTATGGAGCATCCATTTGATGCCTCTTGGGGCTATCAGGTATCCGGCTATTATGCCCCTACCAGCCGCTATGGGACACCGGTAGATTTTATGTATTTAATAGACTGTCTGCATAAGAATGGAATCGGTGTAATATTAGACTGGGTTCCGGCACATTTTCCAAGGGATACATTTGGACTTGCTGAGTTTGACGGAACTTGTCTGTATGAGCATAAAGATCCAAGAAAAGGCAGTCATCCGCATTGGGGAACACTAATCTATAATTATGCCAGACCAGAGGTATCTAATTTCCTAATTGCCAATGCGATGTTTTGGGCAGATAAATACCATGCAGACGGAATTCGAATGGATGCCGTAGCTTCTATGCTCTATTTGGACTATGGAAAGCGGGACGGGGAGTGGATTCCAAATATGTATGGAGGAAAAGAAAATTTAGATGCGGTAGAATTTTTTAAACATTTAAATTCCATGTTTAAGGAGAAATATCAGGGAGTGATGTTAATTGCAGAGGAATCCACGGCATGGCCGAAAGTAACCGGAGCAGTAGAAGAAGATGGGTTAGGATTTGACTATAAGTGGAATATGGGCTGGATGAATGATACACTGGAATATATGAAGTTAGATCCGCTGTACCGCAGCAATCACTACTATCAGCTGACTTTTAGTATGATTTATGCCTATACGGAGCACTTTATTCTCTCGCTGTCTCATGATGAAGTGGTACATGGAAAGGGTTCTATAATTGGAAAGATGTTTGGAGAAACCTTAGAACAAAAAGCTGCTTCTTTAAAAGCACTGTATGGCTATATGATTACACATCCGGGGAAAAAGCTGTTCTTTATGGGGCAGGATATCGGACAGGTAGACGAGTGGTCGGAGGAGCAGTCGATTGAGTGGAATCTGCTGGAGTATGATCTGCATAAACAGATTAAGGAATATGTAAAGGCACTCAATGAATTGTATCGAAATAATCCTTCTCTCTATGAGTTAGATGACAGTGATGCAGGGTTTGAATGGATTAATTGTATTTCTACCAATGAAAATATCTTAGCATATGTCAGACATGCAGAAAATCCAGAGGATATGCTGCTTGTGATTGTAAACTTCTCAGGGGCATCTTTTGAAAATCGGAAGTTTGGAGTTCCGGCAAAGGGAAAATATAAGGAGATCTTTAATAGTGACAGTGAGAAATTCGGAGGCAGCGGATTTACAAATCCTCGTTTGAAGCAGGCAAAGAAGGAAGAGTGTGACGGCAGAGAATATTCGATTATTTTAAAGGTGCCTCCTATGGGAATAACCGTGCTGAAGTACAGTCCGGCTGAGGAAGAAGTTGTAGATAATAAAGCGGCTAAAACAAAGCGGGAAAAAGCAGGGAAAAAGACAACTGCAGGCAAGGCACAGGTGGATCAGATTCGGGATGCAATTATGGAAGACGGTGTTTAAAAGAATTTTGCAAAACGATATACAAATGGAGGAAATGATAGATGTTTCAGACGTATCTTAAAGATTTTACAGACTTTGGGTTGGATATTCTTTTGGCACTGGTGATATTTTATATTGGGCGGAAGTTAATTAAAGTATTGACGAAATTGATACAGAAATCTTTCGCTAAGGCAAATGCAGATGTAAGTGTGGCAAAGTTTATTACTTCTCTTTCTAAATATGCGATGTATGCTATTTTAGTGATGATTATTGCCAGCCAGGTTGGGATTAATACGACTTCTTTTATTACGGTGGTTGGTTCTGCCAGTGTGGCGATTGGACTTGCAGTGCAGGGGAGTTTATCTAATTTTGCAGGTGGAGTATTGATATTGATTTTAAAGCCTTTTTCTGTTGGAGATTATATTGTGGGGTGCTCTGTGGAAGGGGTTGTAGAGGTAATTGATTTATTTTATACGGTGTTGGTAACGGGAGATAATAAAAAAGTTCATGTACCGAATGGAAGTCTGGCGAATTCTACTATTATTAATGTGACAGAACAGAAGGAACGGCGTTTGGATCTGGTGGTTGGAATTGGGTATCAGTCGGATTTAAAGAAAGCAAAGCAGGTAATGGAAGAGATTCTTTCTAAGAGGGAGAAAGTACTTTTGGATCGAGGAGTGACTGTTTTTGTAAATAATCTTGGGGAAAGTTCGGTTGAGATTGGAGCGAGAGCCTGGGTGGCTTCTGGGGATTATTGGACGGAGAAGTGGGCGATTCTGGAAGAGATTAAGGAACGATTTGATGCGGAGGGGATTGAGATTCCTTTCAATCAGTTGGATGTACATTTGGATTCTGGAAAATAGAATAAAAAAAGAAACTGGCTTTCACCTGGAGGGTGGAGGTCAGTTTTTTATTTGAATTTTGGGGTAAGGGAATTTACTGAGGGATAGTAGGATTTCGTAGAGTATTCTACTCTATGAAAACATGTTTTTGGTGGTATCCCTGTTTGACATCATAGCTTTTTTGGAGAGATTTGTCAAGAGTGAATTGGATTTCTTTTTGGGAAAGGAAGATTTGGAGGGAGAGATTGTAGAAATGTAAGGGAAATTGCGGGAGGAGGGGGGAATGGAGGGGAGGACGCCAGAGAGAGGCAGTCTAGTTGGCTTGCAGTTCCGCTCTCCAGAAAGAGAAGTTCTAAGGCTTCTGATTTTGGTGTATCCAACCGGACGAACCGGCACGCAATTCGCCTCTGCAGGAGGCTAAACACGTGCCTTTTTCGGACACAAGTGTCCGAAAATCCTAAAGATCGACAGAAGCCTAAGAACTTCTAACTTTCTTCCGAAGTCACTGCAAGCCAACTAGACTGCCTCTCTCTGGCTGCTCACTGGCTCCGGTAATAAAAAACAAAAAGCAAGAGGGATTTTTTTGGCATATTAGGAGTACATACGAAACTCTATATTAAGAAATTTATTGTTATGATAAGTATTATAACAGAGATGAATGGAATAAGTTTTTGCTGTTTTGAATTTGTAAATTCTATAGTCAATCGATCCATTTCGGAGAGAAAAACAGGCAGATTGGGAAAGTGGGGATTTGGGCTGTGATGACTTCGGAAGAAAGTTAGAAGTTCTTAGGCTTCTGTAGAAAACCTAGGATTTTTGGGCACTTGTGCCCAAAAAAGGCACGTGTTTAGCCTCCTGCAGAGGCGAATTGCGTGCCGGTCCGTCCGGTTGGATACACCAAAATCAGAAGCCTTAGAACTTCTCTTTCTGGAGAGCGGAATCACAGCCCAAATCCCCACTTTCCCAATCTGTCGTCCGCCTCACGATTTCCTCACGGGGCGTTTTTTTATTTTATATTTTGAATAATCTTCAAGATAAACCGTCAAAATTACCGTCAAAACATGTTTTGTTAATTTTCTGTTTTTTATCTAATTTTTCGATTGATTCTGCGATAGATCTCACTTTTTTCATCATGATTGTTATTTTATTGTAAATAGAAAGAGGAATTGTATGCCGTCAAGTTTCTGGTCAAAGGAAGAGAAGAGATTTGATTTTATTGAGAAAATCCCTCTTTTTCATAGAGTAGAATACTCTATGAAATCCTAGGTATATTCTATGATTTAATGTTTTGTTATAGAAAGAAAAGAGAATCTTGATATACCGATGAGATGGAAGTTTTATAATTAGATGAGGTATTTATATTAAATGAATTAGTGGTATCTATCACTATTCAATATAAAATTCAGGGAAACCATGGATAAGAATATAATGTATACATTGTATTTGAGGGTATAGTGCCGCCTATTTTGTATGAAAAAATGCAAATAAAGAAAGAAGAAAATATTCTGGTTGTACTAAGAGGTATAAAGAAATAGAAAAAGGTCAAAGAAAAGATGAAAGAGGTATCTGTTATTATTCCAACTTATAATTGTGGAAATTATTTGGCTTGTGCGATTGAATCTGTAAGCAGACAAAAAGTAGATTTAGAAATTATTTTAGTAGATGATGCATCTGTTGATCAAACAAAAGAAATTGTAAAAAGATTGCAGAAAATAACAACTTATCCGATTAATTATATTTGTAATTCTAAAAATTTAGGAGTATCTTTTTCAAGAAATCGGGGAGTACAATTTGCAAAGGGAAAGTATATTGCTTGGTTGGATGCAGATGATTGGTGGATGGAGAAAAAATTGATTAAACAATTAAAGAAATTGGAACAGACAAACGGAATATTTTGTTATACAGGGAGGGAATTATGTAATGAAAATGGAAAGGAGATAGGGAAAATAATTTCTGTGCCGGAAGAAATTACGTGGGAGCGTTTGTTATATACAAATGTAATTCCCTGTTCTTCTGTTTTGATTAAGACAGAAGTTGCAAAAGAATTTCCAATGGAACATGATGAAGTTCATGAAGATTATTTGACGTGGCTGCGTATTTTACAGAAATATAATTGTGCTTATGGAATTAATGAGCCATTGTTAAAGTCAAGACTGACAAAGAATGGGAAATCAAGAGATAAAAAAAAGACAGTTCAGATGACATATGGAGTTTATCGTTATCTTGGTATAAATCGTATGTCTTCATTAAAATATACAATTAGCCATTTGGGATGCAGTCTATTGAGGTATTGGTAATATAGCGAAAGGGGAGGATATATGAAGGAGGAGAAGGCTGAGTTTGAACTTTTACTTTCTTGTATGAACCAGAGGGATTTTTCTATTGTAGAACAATTAGGGATTCGTTCTAATGCTTTAATTGTGAATCAGTATCAAAGTAATGGGAATCAGAAATGTCTGCCTTATTTAGAAGTAAAAGAAATGGCAGGATTTTGTTGTAAAAAATATAATTTACAAGGAAAAGGAGTGTCAAAAAGCCGGAACTTTGCAATTCAAAATTCGCAGGCAGAGATTTGCCTTTTTGCAGATGATGATGAAAAATTTTGTGCTCAATATAGAGAGATTGTAGTAAAAAATTTTATCAAGCATCCCGATGCAGATGTTATGATTTTTCATATTAAAAATAGACCGAAAAGGGTAAGAAATACATATCATAGAGTATATTTTCCAGAAATATTAAAAGTGTCTTCTTGGCAGATTGCTTTTCGAAGAAAAAAGATTATAGAAAAGAAAATTTTATTTGATGAAGATATGGGGGCGGGAACAGGAAATGGAGCAGAAGAAGAAATTAAATTTTTGTTGGATTGTTTAAAGAAGAAGTTAAAGATTTTTAATGTGCCGATTGCTATAGCAGTGATACAAGAGAATAGTCATTCTACCTGGTTTTATGGGTATAATGAAGAATTTTTTGAAAATAGAGGGATGACCACTAGATATTTGTTTGGAAAAATAGCAGCATTGTGTTATGGGGCTTATTATATTATAACAAAAAGAAAATTGTATCAAAATGATATATCAGTAAGACAAGCATGGAAAGCATTAAGGCGAGGAATAAAAAAGAATAGATTAATGAAAAGAAAACAAATGAAAAGGGAGATAAGAGAGAAAAAGTAGATAAAAATGTGTTTTAGAGGGAATGGATAGATGGAAAAATTGGTGACATTTATAATTGCTGCATATAATTCAGAAAAATATATAAAAAAATGTCTGAATTCTTTTCTTATTTTGGATGAATCAGGGGGATTATGTGAGAAAAGATTCGAAGTGCTGGTTGTGAATGATGGTTCAACGGATAGAACAGAGGAAATTGCTCTTCAATATCAGAAAAGTTATCAGGAAATTTTTCGTGTAATAACGAAGGTAAATGGAGGACATGGTTCTGTAATTAATTGTGCAGTGAAAGAAGCATTAGGGAAATATCTGAAAGTGGTTGATGCGGATGATTGGATTGAAAAAAATAGTTTAAGTGATTATTTAGATGGATTGGCACAAACAAATGCAGATGTTGTTTTAACACATTATAAAACTTTTGATATTAAAACGAAAGAAGTAATTTGGTGGAAGACATTTTTAGAGGATTATAAAAAAAAGTATACATTATCTGATATACAAAAGGATTGGAAAAGTATGGATCGCTGCCTGACTTTTCATGGAATTACTTATCGGACAGAGTTTTATAAGAAAAGAGGGACACGGCTGACAGAGAAGGTATTTTATGAAGATCATCAATATGCTACTATTCCATGCTGTTATGCTGCCAGTATACAGCCGTTTGACTGCTGTCTTTATATCTATCGGATTGGAGATAGTAAGCAGAGTGTAGCGGATAGAAATCAATATTTACGGCGTAATCATATTAGAACCGTTATTTTGGCTATGTGTAACTATTTTAATAAAAATCAGATACAGATAGAAGAGGCAGGACAAGCCTATTATAGAGAAAAATTAAGCAGATTAATATTAAGTTATTTAGTAATTGTATTATTGGGCAGTCCCATTCGCTCAAAAGGTCGTAAAGAAGCAAAACAATTATTGAATCGGATAAAAAGAGAGGATAAAAAGATTTACCAAAAAATTAGAATACGTTATGTAGTGTTGCTCGGTTGTAGTTATGGAAAGATAACGGTTAGACAATATAAAAAAATATTAGAGAATCAATTTTATAATTGGATTAGAAGAAATAAGAACTTTAAAAAGGAAAAAACGGACTAAATAAAATAGGTTTTAATTGAAGAGGAAAGGCTTTATATTAATGAACAAAATAAAAAAACAAATTAGCGTTTGTTATCAATATAGACATTTATTTCAGCAATTAGTAAGCAAAGATATTAAACTAAAATATAGAAGAAGCTTTTTAGGATATTTATGGAGTATATTGAATCCATTATTTACCATGCTTGTGATGATTGTTGTATTTTCTCATATGTTTCGGTTTGATATAGAAAATTATCCGGTGTATTTGATTATTGGACAGACGATATTTAATTTTTTAAATGAATCAACCACAATGGCAATTTATTCGATTACGGGAAATGCTGCTTTAATAAAAAAGGTGTATGTACCAAAATATATTTTTACTATATCCAGAGTAACCAGTTCCATGGTAAATTTTTTATTTTCTTTGCTGGCGATGGTATTGGTATTTTTCTTTTGTGGAATACAGTGGAATCTCCATTTTCTTTTTATACCTATGATACTTTTGCAGGTTTATGTGTTTTGTATAGGACTTGGTTTGTTTCTGGCACAAGCGGCTGTGTTTTTTAGAGATATTCAATATATTTATAATGTTTTATTGACGGCTTGGATGTATTTGACTCCTATTTTTTATCCTATTGCGAGCCTGCCGGAACAACTTCAAGATGCTATTATGATGTTTAATCCTATGTATGATTATATTATGCAGCTTAGGACGATTGTTTTAGAGGGATTATTTCCGAACAGCAGTTTGATATTAAAAGGAAGTATCGTAGCTTTTTTTACTTTAGGAATAGGACTTTGGAGTTTTTTTAAATCACAGGATAAATTTATCTTATATATATAAAAGGATTAGAAAAAATAAAGGGATATTGGAAAGGTATAAAAAAGTATGGCTTCAAAGGAAGTATTGATAGAAATACAGGATGCATCCGTTCGGTTTAATATTGCATCCGAACGAATTGATAATTTAAAGGAATATTTTATTAAATTGGTAAAGAAGGAATTAATGTTTCAGGAATTTCTTGCATTAAAAAATATTTGTTTTCAGGTAAGAAAGGGGGAGTCTTGGGGAATTATTGGGACAAATGGTTCTGGAAAATCGACTTTACTTAAATTAATCTGTGGGATTTTAAAACCTTTTCAGGGAGAAGTATCTGTACAAGGAGTGATTGCTCCATTGATTGAATTGGGAGCAGGTTTTGACGGAGATCTAACGGCAAGAGAAAATATCTTCTTAAATGGAGCGGTATTGGGATATTCAAAAAAATATATGCAGAAACACTTTGAAGAAATTGTAGAGTTTGCAGAATTAAAAGATTTTTTGGATATGCCAATTAAAAATTATTCTTCAGGAATGTCAGCAAGATTGGGATTTTCGATAGCCACTATTGTAAAGCCAGATATTTTGATTGTGGATGAAGTTCTTTCGGTGGGAGATTATGCCTTTCAACAGAAGTGTGAAAAAAGGATGAAGGAAATGTTAAAAGCCGGAACAACACTTTTATATGTATCTCATGCGATTGAATCGGTGGAAAATCTTTGTAAAAATGTTATTTGGTTAGAAAAAGGCAGGATAAAACAGAGCGGAACGGCAGAAAAAGTTTGTCAGGATTATATAGAACAATTGAAATAAAAAGGGAAATGAAGCAAGATAGATTAAAATTTATTTGGCAGAAATATAGAAAATGGAAGAGGGAAAAATAAATTATGAGTTTAGTTACATTTATTGTGCCTGCATATAATGTACAAGATTATATTGTAGAATGTTTAGAAAGCATTATGAACCAGACAAGTCCTAATTATGATGTAGTTATTGTTAATGATGGTTCTACAGATGAACATACCACAGAGATATGTGAAAAATATAAAGAAAACTTTCCAAAAAAAATAAAGTATGTCTATCAGAAAAATAAAGGACTTGGAGCGGCTAGAAATACAGGGATGAAATATGTAACAACACCATGGCTTGTGTTTTTAGATAGTGATGATTGGATTATGCCAAATTATGTAGAGGAATTTGAAAAAGAATTAAAGAAATTTTCTGAAAAACAAATCGATCTATTTTTTACACTTCCTATTATTTATGAAAATATTACTGGAGGCTGTAGAGATTGGTATGATAAAAATTTGTTTTATCAAATTTTTTATGAAGGGAATCGAATCGTAAATCCAGAAATTGATAAAAGGATATATTCTTTGGAAGTAAATGCATGTCGGAGAATTTATAGAAAGAGTTTTTTGGAAGAGTTAAATTTTACGTTTCCAGAAGGAGTAAAGTGGGAAGATGTATATCCCCATTTTTATTTATTGAGTCATGCTGTATCATGTGTAGGAATTCAAAATATCGGATTTTATTACCGCACGGGAACAAGTGGTCAAATCACTGCCTCTACAGGAAAAGGGAGACTTGATATGATTAAAGTTTTTGCACAGACCTTTGAATATATTTTAAGAAATAATTTAGATAAAGAGATTATTTTAATTGCAATGGATTTAATGGTTAATTTTTCAAGGTGGAGTATTACGGTAGCAGATGTGTCGACAAGAAAAAGACTGATAAGAAAATTATACTTGTTATATCATTCTATTCCTGAACAATATATAAAGGAGTACTGTAAAGTATATCGTCCTGAAAATAAATATTTTATAAAAGCTATTAGAACAAGCTGTTTACAATGGACAATGGAAGATTATTTAGTAAAAGATATTGTTGTAAAAATGATAAATAAATTGAAACAAAGAAGAGGAAAATAAAATGCAAGCAATTATTAATTATATTAATAAATATAAAGAGATAAAAAGTATCTTAATTTTACTGGAACATGATAAGACGTTCGAAGAAATTGTACCGATTTTTTTCTCTCATCAATTTACTAAAGTTTATTTTTATAGTTCTAAACTGGAATTGTTATGTAATGTAAAAAAACAATGCAGAAATTTAGAAAAGAACAGTGAAGCAAAGATTCCCGAAATTATAACTGGTACTTATGAATATATGAAGGGGATGCAGAAGGAATTAGAAATAGACGCTGTGTTTTTTGACAGCAGTGTATATTTTCAAGCAATTCAATCGTTAATAAAATATAAACCTAAGTGGGTTTTAGGAAGAATCTGGGAAACAGAAGCAGATAATTTTTCTATTTGGGAACAGTTTCGGGTATGTTCGGAATTTATTTTTTTACAGAATATTAAGAAAAATAATGCAATACGTATAATTGATTGGGAAAAGAAGGAATATGAGATAGAGCTTAGTATCGTATTTCCTGTATATAAGGTAGAAGAATATTTAAAGAAGTGTATAGAAACAGTAACAGTATGGGATGTACCATATATTGAATTTATATTTGTAGATGATGGTTCACCTGATAATTCTGTTGAAATAATAAAAGAATATCAAAAAAGAGATTCCAGGATCAAATTAATTCATAAAAAAAATGGCGGTTGTGCTTCTGCAAGAAAAAAAGGGATGGAAGAAGCAAAGGGAAGATATATAGGATTTGTCGATCCGGATGATTTTATCAATCCTTTGATGTATAAGAAATTATTTTATGCTGCATTAAGTGGAAAATATGATATTAGTTATTGTGGGTATAATAAGTATTATGAGAGTTCTGGACAAGTAGAAAAAGTTTCAGATGCATTAGGTTATCCCTATTTTGAAGGAACTTGTGATGAAAAGGTAATACGTGCTTTGATTTATGGAGCACGTGTAGCGATATGGAGGGGAATTTATCGAAAGGAATTTCTGAAAAAAAATAAAATTTCTTTTTATGAAGATTTAAAAAGGTTTGATGATTTGCCTTTTAAAGTAGAAACGTTTGCAAAAGCAAAATCAGTAATCGCTGTTCCTGAATATATGTATTATTATCGGCTGGAACGACCAGGACAGGATGTGGCTTGTGATGATGAACGGTTATATGTACATTTTGATATATTTAAACATTTAGATAGATTTATGAAAGCGACAAAGAATCAGCAGTTATTGGATTATCTTCAAATTGTTAAAGTACAAACACATTTTTATGCATTGGAAAAAATTCAAAAGAAATTTAGAAAAAAATATATAAGGCAGATGAGAATAGATTTAAAAAGAAATGCCAGTTTTTTAAGAACGATTTTAATTCTTTATCGATATTTAGGAAAAGAGTTTATCTTTCCGTATTCTATGATTAGATTGCATATGCCAGGAATCTATTGGAATTGGTTAAAAAGAAAAGAAAAGAAGAATTTGAAAGAAGGGAAAAAGAGAAGCAGGAAACTGGAAATGCTGAAAAAAATGTATAAGTAAGATTAAGAAATGAATGATAAAAGCAAAAAGTGAAGGGATAAGTTTAGTTTTGGCAGAAGAAAGGGAAATACATGTTAGATAGTATTAAAATGCTAGATAAAAGGAAGTGGAAAGTAACATTTATAGCATCGATAATGGCCGGGTTTATGACACATTTGGCATATATGATTATGCAGCCAGAGCATGCCGATTCTATTATTTTTGCAAATATTTGGAAGGGAACAGAGTATCAAAAGTATAGTCAGGGAAGATGGAGTGTAAATTTTTTAACCTTTTTCAGGGGGTATTTAACATCCCCTGTTTTAACTGCACTTATTACAATTGTTTCAGTTGCATGTATGTCTATTTTACTTATAGATTTATTTGAAATAGAAGAAGTTATAGTATCTGTACTGATTGGTATAGCTTTACAGGTACATCCGGCTGTTGCAAATTCTATTATATATTTTTCGACCTCTGGGACATTTTATTATGCTCTTTCTATTCTTCCTATTTGGATGATTTATAAAATAAATAAAAAAAAGAATTTAGCAATGTTTTTTTCCATTTTAATTGCTGTGATTTGTCTTGCCTATGGTCAAACAACTGTTTGTATTTTGACAGGATTAAGTGTATTAATGTTTCTTATTCGATTAATAAAGGGAAATGAATTAAAAACAGAAATACAATATTTTTTTAAAGATATTATTTTGTGTGGGGTATCATGTCTTATTTATATTATAATATGGAAGGCTTTATGCAGAATTTTTAAAGTTACATATATTTATGGGGGAGGAAGTAATTATAGTGTAAGCAATACAATAGATCATCTTTTTCAGAGTATAAAAGTAATATATCTAAATTTTATAGAGAGCTTTTTTGGAAATACAATAATCCATAATAGTTATTGGAAAAGAGAATATATATGGGGAATTTGTCTAATAGCGGCAGGAATAATAGTTTTATATTTTTTTCTGGAAGACAATATACCTAAAATAAATAAAATAATAATTTTGATTTTTTTATTTTTACTTCCAATTGCTTTTTTCTCAATTCGGATTATTGTTACTGAATATGAGTTATATCTTGTAATGCTAAACGTACTTATGCTGGTGATTCCTTTTTTAGCGGCATTATTAGAGAAAATGAAGTATTCTGCATATTGGATACCATTTTTAAAAAAAGTATGTTATTTATGTCTGGTTATTATTATTTGGACATATGCTATGTCTGATAATGCGGGGTATATGTTATTAAATCAAACAACATTTCAATCTAAAAATTTAGCGGTAAGACTTTTGAATCGGATAGAAATGATAGATGAGTTTGATTATAATATGCCGGTGTGTTTTATTGGAAGTTTAGATAGTAATTATTTTGCTACATCAGAAAAACTATATGAAATTAGTCCAGGAAGTACATTTAATTTATCCGGTGTATGGGATGGAGTATGGGAAGTGAGTGATGGCTGGGGAAGATATATTGAGCAATATTGTGGTGTGAAATTAAATTATTATAGCAATGGTATGCAGGATAGAATTAGAGAGTTAATGGAAACGAAAGAGTTTAGGGATATGGGAAGATTTCCAGACAATAGTTGCATACAGATAATTGATGGTACACTTGTTGTTAAGCTGGGAGAGTAAAGTGCAGAGAAAAGAAATAATAAGAAAGGTAACTAAAAAAGAAAAATGATTCATTTTAATATACCACCATATACGGGAAAAGAAAAAGATTATATACAGCAGGCAATTGAAAATCATAAGATTTGTGGGGACGGAGAATTTACAAAGAAGTGCAGTCATTGGTTAGAAGAGAAAACAGGAACAAAAAAGGCATTATTAACAACGTCTTGTACCCATGCAACGGAAATGGCAGCGATTCTTTTGAATATAGGAGAAGGAGATGAAGTAATTATGCCCGCATATACATTTGTATCTACTGCAGATGCATTTGTAATGCGTGGAGCAAAAGTTGTTTTTGTGGATATTCGTCCAGATACAATGAATCTAGATGAAAATTTAATAGAAGCAGCGATTACAGAAAAAACAAAGGCAATTGTTCCAGTACACTATGCAGGAGTAGCCTGTGAAATGGATAAGATAATGGAAATTGCGAAGAAGTATCATTTGGCAGTAGTGGAGGATGCCGCACAAGGAATGATGGCTTCTTATAAGGGAAAAGCACTTGGTACAATTGGGGATTTTGGCTGTATCAGTTTTCATGAAACAAAAAATTATTCAATGGGAGAAGGAGGAGCACTTTTTATTCAAGATAAAAATTATATTGAAAATGCTGAGATTATTCGTGAAAAGGGAACCAATCGAAGTAAATTTTTTCGAGGACAAATTGATAAATATACATGGGTAAATTATGGGTCTTCTTACCTTCCCAGTGATATGAATGCGGCTTATCTTTATGCACAATTAGAATGTGCAGATAAAATTAATATAGAAAGAATAAATTTATGGAATTTATACTATAAAAATTTAAAACCCCTTCAGGATAGTAAAAAAATTGAATTACCAGTAGTACCAAATGGTTGTATTCATAATGCTCATATGTTTTATATAAAAACGAAAGATATAAAAGAAAGAACAAAATTAATACAATATCTAAAAGAGAATCAGATATTAGCGGTGTTTCATTATATACCGCTGCATACTGCACCAGCAGGAATAAAGTTTGGACGATTTTCAGGTGAAGACCTTTATACAACAAGAGAGAGTGAACGACTTTTAAGACTGCCTATGTATTATGGATTAAGACAAAATCAGATAGAGTATATTTGCAGTAAAATTATGAGATTTTATTGTTAAGTAAGTGGAAAATTTAAAGGGGTTAGAGAGTAAAGAACGTATGGGATAAAGCAATTGTAAAAAAGAGGAGATTATAAGTAACATGGAACTATCAAATCATCGAATTTATACGTTAGATGCATTAAAATTTTTTGCGGCAATAGGAATTGTTTTTCATCATTATCAGCAAGTGACAGGGGCGATATTTCCAAAATTTAATTTTTGTGGTGGAAGAATTTACTTTGGCTATTTGGTAGAACTATTTTTTATTTTATCGGGATTTTTTATGTCAGCCCATAAAAAAAATAATAACAACCAGAATTTTAGACAATTTTTATTGACTAAGATAATCCGTTTATATCCTATGGCAATGATTTCAGTTACTGTATTTTGTATAGCCGCATGGATTTTTAGACTGTTATCAGGCTATTGGTGGGAAAATAATATAATAGGAATATGGAAAGCTTTTGTAAGTTTGCTCTTAATTCATTCGGGGGGGTAGTTTCTAATATAGGGATAGCAGCGAATAATCCTACATGGTATTTATGTGTGCTTTTAATTTGTTATATATTATATTGGTTAATGATATGGTTTGCAGAGAAGCAAAAGATAACACCATTTTATTTCTTTGTGCTGGGAATGTTTATAGGGATAGGAATTGGAAGCTTTGGTATAAATCTTCCTTTTTTCAATGGCAGTACTGCACGTGGGTATATTGGATTTTTTTGGGGGATTATTTTAAATTATTTTTTGTCTAGTGAACTATCAAAATCCAAAATAAAAGCTCTCTCTTTTTTTGTATTGAGTTTATGTATAGCAGCGTGGTTAATCGATGCGGATGAGTTATATGATAATTTTTCTATGATTTTAGTATATTTGATTTATCCATCTATTATTATAATGATGCTGACATCTAAAATATTGAATTGGTTATTTAATCGTAAGATTTTTGGAATTTTAGGACGTATCTCGTATGAAATGTATTTGTGGCATTCTCCAATTATGGCGATTTTTGCAGTATTGATTTATTTGATAAATTATCATCCGAATTATACTTATTGTTCTATGATTCTTTTTACAGTATTAGTTTTTATTGTTTCGGTATGGATGTATTACAGGATTGAAATACCAATTACAAAGTGGATAAATAAGGAGGTTTCTAGATGAAAGTAGTAGATGCATTTTGGGAGAAAAGAAATTTAGGAGTAGATACTACTGAGATTTTGATCGAGAATGGTGATAAAAAAGAGGATGTAGAATTTGTATTAAAAAAATTGGAGACAGATTATCAAGTAATAAAAATTCCGGCGGGAATGATAGATATGATGTGGATGGTAGAAAAGAATGGATTTCATTTTATAGAAACAACCATTCATGTGACACATGATTTAAAGAATGTTGTACTTTCTCCATTAATGGAACGAATCGATAAAAGTATTACATATAGGTCTATGGAAAAAGCAGATCAGGAGAATCTTTTTAAAGAGATTAAAAAAGGAATGTTTCAGACAGACAGGATTTATTTAGATCCTTATTTTTCAGATGCCCAGGCAGCAAATCGTTATATTGGATGGATTTCTGATGAACAAAATAGAGGAAGTGAATTATTTCAATATGTTTATAAAAATCAAACGGTAGGTTTTTTTATTTTGAAACAAATAGAATCGGATAGTTATTATCCTTTTTTAGCAGGAATTTATCCTGATTATCAAAATAAAGTGTTTGGGGCAGTCTATATTTATAAACCGTTATTGGAAGCAAAAAGAAGAAATGGAAAAATGGTTTCTACTTATATTTCTACAAATAATTATAATGCTGTAAGGATGCATATAGAGTGTGGATTTCAGATGAAAGAAATTACTTATGTATATATCAGACATGCTTAGAGAGTGTGCTAGAGAACATTTATTTTTATAAATGTAAATAAAGATGGAAATGAAAAAGATAACAGTAGATAAAAAAAGAATGGGAGTGAGAAAATATGATATGGGATTTGAAAAAGTATATGGGTTCTATAGCAGCTATAGAAGAGAATGGAAATCAAATTAGGTATGAAGAATTGGAAGAGTTTGTAACAGAATGGAAAGAACAGTGTAAAAGAACATTAGTTTTTCAACTTTGTGAAAATTCCATTGGTTCACTAGCAGGATATATTGCAATGCTTCAGGCAGGAATCGTGCCGGTTAT
>CAJUEI010000014.1 GCA_910585255.1 uncultured Lachnospiraceae bacterium | reverse complement strand
TCGTGCCTTATGTGTCCGCTGCGAGGAAGCCTTAGTGCAAACGGCCCCAGCAGAGTTTCCCTTTAAGATACCGGCGTCCGGGCACCCAATACAACTTCGGAGTAATCCGCCTCAAAGCCTTCTTCCCTTTAAGATACCAGCATCCAGGCACCCAATACAACCTATCTATGAAGAATAATACCGATCCAAAATCTTAGTATTAATTCGATCCAACTCTTCCCGAGGCAGCATCCGAAGCAGCTTCCACCCCAAATTCAATGTATCCAAAATACTTCTATTCTCGTCTGCTCCCTGCCCGATAAATTCCGTTTCAAAAGCCTTTCCAAACTCCAAATATTTTTTATCAATCGGTGAAAGTTCATCTTCTCCAATAACAGAAGCTAGATTGCGTGCCTCTCCAACCCGGGCATAACTCGAAAACAACTGATTTGCCACATCCTGATGATCCTCTCTGGTATATCCCTCTCCAATTCCGTCTTTCATTAGACGAGAAAGGGAAGGCAGAATACTGATAGGAGGATAGATGGACTGCCCATGCAAAACCCGATCCAGTACAATCTGCCCTTCGGTAATATATCCAGTTAAATCTGGAATCGGATGTGTAATATCATCATTTGGCATGGTTAGAATCGGAATCTGTGTTACAGAGCCATCTACTCCTTCTACAATGCCGGCACGTTCATAGAGCATTGCTAATTCACTGTAGAGATATCCCGGATATCCCTTTCTGGAAGGAATCTCCCCTTTACTTGAAGAAACTTCACGCATTGCCTCAGCAAAGGAAGTCATATCGGTTAAAATAACCAAGATATGCATGCCCTTTTCAAAAGCAAGATATTCTGCTGCGGTTAGGGCAACTTTTGGCGTAATCAGCCGTTCCACAACCGGATCGTTTGCTAGATTTAAAAACATAACGACATGAGAAGAAACGCCGGTTTCTTCAAATGTCTTGCGGAAAAATTCTGCTACATCATGCTTTAATCCCATAGCGGCAAATACAATAGCAAATTTTTCTGTCGAATTTTCCCCCAGAGAGGCCTGCTTGACAATCTGTGCAGCAAGCTGATCGTGCGGCAATCCGTTTCCAGAGAAAATCGGAAGTTTCTGTCCACGGATTAGAGTAGTCAGACAGTCGATAGCAGAAATACCAGTACGGATATAGTTGCGTGGATATTCACGGGTAACTGGGTTTAATGGCTTTCCATTAACATCTGCCCACTTTTCTGCTTCAATATCGCCCATTTCGTCAATTGGCTGTCCGATTCCGTTAAAAGTACGTCCCAGAATATCAGGAGACAGGGCAAGCTCTAGCGGATGTCCGGTCAGTTTGGTATGGGTATTTTTTAGGGACATGTTGTCGGTTCCTTCAAATACCTGGATTACGGCTTTATCTTTGTAGATTTCGATAATTCGTCCTAATTTCTTTTCTTTTCCTTCTATCGTGATTTGAACAATTTCATCATAAGAGGCGTCCTGCACACCTTCTAGGGCAATAAGAGGTCCATGGATAGAACTAAGTCCAAGATATTCAATTGACATTGTTTCGCCTCCTTTTATGCATTTTTCGCAATTACTTCGTCATAGAAAGCGTCAATTGCTGTTTTATAGTCTTTAAATTTGTAGAGCTCGTTGTTGGCAACATCATATTTAATAGCAATCACTCGTTCAAAAATTGTACTTTGTTTTAAAATAGACATCGGCATACCCATAGTGATTAATGCCCGAGATTTGTCATAAAGGTATAGAATGGTCTGCATCATCTGAAGCTGTTTTTCCAGTGGAACACAGGTGTCTTCAGGATGAAAGGCATTTTGCTGTAGAAATCCTAAACGAATCACACGGGCAATTTCTAAAACTAATTTTTGATCATCAGGAAGTACATCACTGCCGATTAATTTTACGATTTCCATTAAACTGCTTTCCTGGTTTAATAGTGCAATAAACTGGTTGCGGCAGAAAATAAAATCAGAACCCACATGATCCGAGTACCATGGAGCGAGATCGTTTAGGTATTCACTGTAGCTGGTAAGCCAGTGGATAGCCGGAAAGTGTCTGGCATAGGCAAGGGATTTGTCTAATCCCCAAAAGCAGCGGACAAATCGCTTGGTATTCTGTGTTACTGGTTCGGAGAAATCTCCTCCCTGCGGAGAAACGGCTCCGATAATAGAGACCGATCCCTCGGTTCCATTTAGATTTCGCATCAGACCGGCACGTTCGTAGAAGGCAGAAAGCCGGGAGGCGAGATAGGCTGGGAAACCTTCTTCTGCCGGCATCTCTTCTAAGCGTCCAGAGAGTTCACGAAGTGCCTCTGCCCAACGAGAGGTGGAATCGGCCATAATTGCCACATCATATCCCATATCCCGATAGTATTCCGCCAGTGTAATTCCGGTATAGATGCTTGCTTCACGGGCAGCTACCGGCATATTGGAGGTATTGGCAATTAAAGTGGTTCGATCCATCAGAGGATTGCCGGATTTAGGATCGATTAGTTTGGAAAAGTCTTCTAGTACCTGTGTCATTTCGTTTCCCCGTTCCCCGCAGCCGATATAGATAATAATATCGGCGTCCGACCATTTGGCAATTTGGTGCTGTGTCATGGTTTTTCCTGTACCAAAACCGCCAGGGACGGCGGCTGTGCCGCCCTTGGCTATAGGGAATAGGGTATCTAGGATACGCTGACCTGTGACCAAGGGACGAGAGGCACTGTAACGTTCGTGTACCGGTCTGGGAACTCGAATAGGCCAGTGCTGTGTCATGGTAAGGGGAATTTCTTCTCCTGTCTTGGAGGTTAAGACAACAAGAGTATCCTGGATAGTATATTGTCCGTCTGGTACTACAGAATGTACGACTCCTTCTATTTCAGGAGGAACCATAATTTTATGAGTGATTGCTGAGGTTTCTAAAACTTCGGCAATAATGGATCCGCCGTAGAGTATTTGTCCTTCAGTTACTGTGATATGGGTTTCCCATAGTCGTTTGGTATCCAAAGCATCCACACTGATTCCACGGCTGATATAGGCACCAGAGTTTTTTGCAATTTCTTTTAAAGGGCGTTCGATTCCGTCAAAAATATTGTTTAGAATACCAGGAGCCAGTGTAACGGAGACGGCACTTCCCGTTGCAATTACTTCTTCTCCGGGTTTTAAGCCGGAAGTTTCTTCAAATACCTGAATGGTGGTCATATCGGTAGTTAAAGCAATTACTTCGCCGACCAATTTTTCCTGTCCGACATAGACCATTTCAGACATTTTAAATCCGGTATTTCCTTTTAGATAGATAACCGGACCGTTGATACCGAAAATTTTACCTGTCTTAGTCATTTGGAGCAACTCCTCCCCGATTATTTATTCGTAAATGTAAACGATTCTTTTAATTCGTTAAATTTGGTTTCAAAAGAGCGATCAATTAAGATATTTCTGGCTGTCAGAATGGCTCTGGTTCCTCCCATAAAACAGTATTTGCTTACTGTAAGTGGGATATGGGTAATGGCTTCTAGGCGGGATTGCTTTTCGGAATCGATGGGATCGATATATACAATGATTTCTTCTCTTCCCGCAAAGTTTTTTGCCTCCTGAATCTGCCGGATTAAAAGCTGTTCATATTCTTTGGTTTTCTGATATTGTTCTAGAAGTTTTTTTACTTCTGAGAAAAGAGCTTCTTCTAAGTCTTCCTGTAATTGGGAGGTTTCTTTTTTGATACGAATTTGTTCTTTTGCCAGAGTTTTATTTTTCTCGTGTTCTAGACTGGCGATTCCAAATTTAACCTGAAGTTCAGCTTTTTGTATCACGTCTTGTTTGTGCTGTTCGAAAATTTGGGTTAGAACATTTTTATAATCAGAAAGCATAGCCGTGCTTTTTTGAGTGGCACTTTTTACTGACACATCTAAAAAATATTTTAGTTTTTCTTCGGTTGTCATAAGAAATTCCTCCTTTACAGTTTTAATCCAATTGCTTCATTGACATAGGAAGTAATAAAATCCGGTTTTCTTCCGGTTCCGTGACGATCTGGGATCTCGATGACAAGAGGAAGCTGATAGGTCAGTTTTATATCGTTAATTAAATCAGGAAAGTCACGGCCGAATTTTTCTGTAAGAAGGACAATGCCAATATCAGTACGATTCATTACTTGGTTTAGAATCGCTTTTAATTCTTCCCTGTCATGTACAACAGCACCTTCTACACCAGCAAGACGCATACCAGTAAGCGTATCAATGTTATCACTGATTAAATACATTTTCATAATTGTTGTTGTCCCTTTCTTATCGATTAGGAGAGCTGCCCAAGAATCATAAAAGAGATAATCAGTCCATAGAGACAGACACCTTCAGCCATAGCAACGAAAATTAAAGATTTACCTAAAATAGAAGAATCTTCGCTAATAGCACCCAAAGCAGCACTGGCAGCACTGGCAACGGCAATTCCTCCGCCGATACAAGAGAGTCCGGTAACTAAGGCAGCAGCAATATAGCCAAGTCCGGTAGCATTAGAGGCAATGGATTCACCGGCAGCATGTGCATTGCCGGAGTATAGAAGAATATTGGCAATTAAAAATGTGCCGAAGAAGGCAAGACAGTTAATGCCAAGACTGGTTTTATATCTGTTTTTCGAACGTTCTCCTAATAAAAAGATACCAAAAGGGAGAATAATGCTTAGTAAGAGAGCGGCAACAATTGTAATTTTAATTAGTAATGTCATGGTAGATGACCTCCTTAAATGTAAATGATTTTTCTTTTTAAGCTACTGTGTTTTAACTTTTCGATAAGGTCGGAATTCTCGTCCAGTTCCTTTATAAAACCGGCTGAAAAATTCATAATATTCTAATCGAAGAACTTGGATTCCAACTATTAATCCTTCCATTCCCATTACAAAAATATTTCCAAAGATAATGACAAGCCAATTTGGGCTGCCTCCGTTTTCCGCACCGGCTAGCATCAGTACGACTTCCATCATAGCTGCATGGCTGACGGCAAAAGCACCGATTCGGACAAAGGATAAGGTATTAGAAAAGTAACTTAACAATACTTCAAATAATTCAAAAAAGGTTTGTACAAAAAACATAATCTTGTTTTCCGGCATAATTTTTGCTTTTTTTTCAATAACAGCAGTAAGCGGTTCTTTTAATGCCATAGCAAGAAGCGGCAGTCCAAATAGAATTCCTAATATTGATGCTGCAGGAACCGGATGTCCGCTCATAAATAAAAAGAGGGTCAGAGTAAGAGAACCGTAAAATAAAAATCCTGCAATTCCGTTTGTTCCAAATAAAGTATTTTCCATATCATGGGATTTTAATCCGTTGATAATCTGAAAGATCATAGTAAGCAGGATTAGAAACATACCAAAGGCAACCGCATAAACGAAGACCGTGTTGAGGTTTCCGATAAAAGGAAGTTTTGTCATATGTTCAATCGGACGCAGCCAGACGGCATCTATAATATCCTCAAATCCAAATATACTTCCGAATAAAAAGCCGAAGATAGTGGAAAAAAAGCCTGCCATAGAGATAATTGCAGCCAGATTGATCCGTTTTAATTTATAGAGCAGTGCACCTCCGATAAACAGGCAGAGTCCTTGTCCTACATCTCCAAACATAACACCAAAGATAAAGGAGTAGGTGAGTGCAACAAAAATGGTCGGATCGAATTCATTGTATGCCGGAAGCCCGTACATACGGGTATACATCTCATAGGGCTGAAAAATTTTTGGATTTTTTAATTTGGTCGGAGGCTGGCTGTCGATGTCATTGTGGTCATCTTCAATAATCGAATACAGTTTGTCGTCTTTTTCTGTTTCTTTTGCAAATCGGGAAGCCTCTTGTTCTGTCATCCATCCACATAAGATATAGAATGTTTCCTGTTTCGTTTTGGTACACGCTGCCAATTTTCGAATATCGAAGTTTTCCGATAGTGTAATTAATTTACGCTGTGCAGATAAGATATCGGCGGCGTGTTCTTCTAGTTTCTTTTGATAGGCACGATTGACGGCATTTAGCTGAGCGGTATATTCTGCTATATCATCTTCCAAATCTTGGCAGGCTTCTTCCGCTGTACCATGGTAGGTATCTTTTAGATAAAAGCGTTCAAAGTGAAGCGAAGCATAGATGGCATCGATTTTATCGGCTTCTTCTGCTGGAACAAAATATACGCCCCAGACATAGTTTTCATCGCTTTGTCCTTTATAAAAGATCGTACAGAGATCGTCATAGACATATTTTTCAAATGTTTCATAGTCTTCCTGTGCAATTTTTCCAAAGCGGAACTTTACATACTGAAAGTGAAGAATATCTTCTATACAGTATGGAATGGAGCGAAAATGTCCGATATCGGTAAGTAAGGCTTGGGCTGCAGCCAGACCGGCTTCGATATCGTCTTTCTTTTCTTGAATTTCATTTAATTCCGATTCGACTTGTTCAAGAACAGCAAGGGATTCTTCTGCTGTTAATTTTCTCTCTTTGCAGGGAATTTCTTTTACTAAATCCGCAAGGGCGTTGATTTTAGCAAGAGAGTCTTTATGTGGGTTTAGTTCATTATAGGGGCTGATATTTTGTACGTTTTTTAATTCAGAGAATGCATTTTCCAACTGGATATCATATTTGGACAGATACTCATCAACAACACGGTCAATATCATTTTTAGGCCCGGTAATCGTTAGAAATTTCATTTTTTCTATCAAAATATACACCTCCAATCTGTTTACATAATAATTTTCAAGATTCGTTCTGCAGGAAGCCGGTAGCGGATACCTTCTAAGACAGAAGTTAATCGGTTTACTTCTAGTTCTTTCTTATAAAGATAGGAAGAGATACATGCAACGGAATACGGATATTTGCGTACCGCATGTTCATATAGTTTTCCTAAAATATTGTGATAGACTCGCTCTAGAGGAATATCCGGTTCTTGAAAGTACTTGGCATAGCAGGTAGTTTGTAGGAGTGCCAGTACTTCTTCTGCTGTTCCTGCTTCTGCCATAGCAGAGATGATATGTGAGTGCAGTCTGTAGTGAATCGGGATAATCAAATCATAGATATCATCTGCCGACATCTTGTAATAACGTTTGGAGCGGTAGATCCATTGAACATTTAAAAGATCCATCTGACTTCCATATGTTTCCGTTAAAACTTTGCGTTCAGTTGGGCTTGGCAGCTTATTGGTTCTTTTCCATATATCGGTAAAATGCAGCAGATCTAAGGCAATTTCATAGTCAAATAAAGTTAAAGAGGCAGAAGGATCTACCATTTGAAATATTTTTTTGTAGAAACTGTTGCTTAGACTTTCCTCTAGTTCTTCAACAGTGGAAGCGGCAGCTACTTTTGGAATCCGAATGGTGGAGTGTTTTTCAAAAAACGGATAAAACTTGCCTAGATCGAGGTTGTTTGCCTTTGCATCGAATATTTTTCTTAGACAGACTTTTAATACTTGCACTTCATAGCGAGTGAAATATAATTTTAAAAAGGCACGCTGTTCCTGATCGGCAAAGCGGTATAATCGAAGATAGTCATTGTATACGGAATTGCGAAGAATATGTTCTATTTCTCCTCGGTGAAATTCGGTATTATCAAATTTAGAAAATTGGTTTTGATAAGCCGGGTGGTTTTTTAGATATTGTCCAATATCTTGTACACTGGGATAAGAAACCAATTTGTAAAATTCTTGATCGGTAATCAGACGGCTGCTCATAGCCTTTACTTTTGTGGCAAGACCGCTGTATGCTAATAGACTGTTTCCCATAGTATTATGCTCCAATTAATTGCTGCAAAAGTTCGGCTGCCCATTTGGTATGATTTTTTTCAAAGTTTTGTTTTAATAGGGTTTGTGCTTCTAGATTGGCAGCCTCCATTTTTTCTAGTTCTTGGTCTTTTTGCTCATTTAATTTATTTTGTATTTTTTGCAGATGTGCTTGGATCTCATCAGCGACTTGGGCATCAAACTTTTTGGTCTGCTGTTCCATTTCAAGAGCAATTTCTTTTTTTTGCTGCTCAGCTGATTCTATGATCTGGATTGCCTTGTTTTCTATATGGGAGAGTTGTTCAATAATATCTTCCATATGGTATACCTCCTTTTGATTAAAATAATTAGGTTCTGCTTTGCTTTTTTATTTATTTTGGCTTAATTTTATTCCTGCATGTATCATTATAGCCTTTTTTTAGAAAATTGCTAGTGGAAATTTGACATATTTTTACGAAGATTTATTTTGAGAAAAGTTTCCTTAATTTAGGAAAGTGTTTTATTGTCAGATTTGTAAAATAATTCTTGCATTTATTCTCAGTTCATATTAAGATTGTATAATGAAGTATTATGTCACGTTCTATTGTTGTATTTGCAGCAGAAGGAACAGTGAAAAGTTTTTTGCAACAAAAAAGGACAAAGTGGAGGTGCACACAAAACAAATTTGCACCAGAATAGGAGAAGAGCAGATGAGAAAAAAATTTGTCAGATCCCTTGCAGGGGTTCTTACGGCAGTACTTGTTTTTTCTTCGGGAAGTGTTCCAGTGTATGGAGCACAAGAGAAAGCCCTTTTGAATTCTTTGCGTGTTTCTGCTGAAACAGAAGCAGTAAAGAAGGAAAGGGATGTTAAGACTGTCACAGATGCTGCTGTTACATTGGTAGCAGACAGAGAGGGAACAACTCTGATAAGGGGTTCTTTGGAAGTGATGGTTACAGCAGGAGTGGAAGCAAAGTCTGTACAGGAGTTTGTGGTGACGCTGGAAGAGAAAAACACGTCTGGTTCGGGAGGCACAAAGCAGCTTGTTCTTCCTGAGACTAGCAGAACAGAAGTTTCAAGAGGAAGTGTGCGGTTTCCAGAATTGGAAAAGGGTACCTATCTTGTATCTGTATCGGCTCCGGGCTATATTACCTATCAGCAGGAGGTAGAGGTTGACAGTTGTTTAGCTTATCGTATTCAGCTTTATACTGGAAAAGTTAATTTTGAAGGAAAGCAGCCAGGATTGTTAAAAAAAGGTGATATGAATGGAGACGGCAAGCTGGATAAAGAAGATGCAGATGCAATCATTGATCAGATTGATTCGGCGAAGTATGACAGTATTTATGATTTAAACGGGGATGGAAAAGTAGATCTGTTAGATTTAAATTATTTTACTGATTTTTGGCTGAATTATGAGGTGCAGCTTGCTGATGTAGAAAAACTGCTTCCGATTGAAGCGATTGTATCGGAAGTGTCGGAGGAAACGGAAATTCGAAATGGTAGTTTAGAGCAGGTGTTGACCGGAGAAGGAGAGGTAAGTTTAGGTCTTACTACGAATGATATGATAACGGAGGATACACCGGTTGAGGTAAACTTTGATTTCTCCAGATCAGAAGAGCCAATGATGATGGAAGGACTGGTAGTTAAGACACCGCGAAACAGTGACGGAACCAGTGCAGACGGAGCAATTGTAGCAGGAGCAGTAACGATTGTCTATGAAGACGAAAACGGGCAGCAGATTACAATTGAAGAGTCGATTCCTGATTCTAGTACAACACAGAGTGTTCGGGTAGTAAAGGGAGGCGGAGCTGTTGCGGAGTGGCAGAATAACGGAGAACTTTGTATTAATCTGCAGGGAATGGTGGCAGTAAAGCTGGTTACACTGCGGATTACAAAGACAGCAAATACGAAGAATCTTGCCAAAATTTCTAGTGTGGAATTTTTAAATGATATGGAAAGCAGAATTCCAGAGCCAGAGATGAATATTCCGACTAATTTGCAGGGAAATCCAGGGAATAAACAGTTTCAGTTGACTTGGGACAGACAAAAGAATGTCACTGCCTATGAAGTCGAGGTTTCCTGTGAGGGAATAACGGAATATAAAAAGGTTACTTCTAATTCGACCCTAATAGCACAATTTAACAAGGATAAGATGGTAAACGGCAAGGAGTATACCGTTCGGGTGCAGTCATTGAACGGTGAGTGGAAAAGCGGGTTCTCTGATTCGATTTCTGTAGTGCCAAAGCCAAACAGTGTACCAAAGGCACCGGATGGAGTAACTGTAGTGGGAGGTTATCAAAGTCTGGATGTCCGTTGGAAGGAATTAGAGGATACCGACAGCTATAATGTATTTTATAAGAAAGAGTCGGAAAGTGAATTTAAAAAGGTAACAGGAATTACAGCATGTTACTATCAGATTACGGGGCTGGAGAGTGATACCAAGTATCAGGTTTATCTGACTGCTTCGAACGAATTAGGGGAAGGTCCGAAATCACTGACAGCAGCAGATAAGACATTGAGTGGCTTAGAAGAGGCAAAACTTCCAGAATATAAGCTGATCAATATTTCTAACGGAAAGGGAAAACTGAGCAGTCATATTAAATCTGCATCGATTAACAGTGCAGGACAGATGATTGACAGTCCGTTGGATGCAAGCGGAACAAATAGTGCACTTGGTGTATTTGATAATGACTATGTTTCCTATATGTATCGGGAAGACTGGGACTACGGCGGAGCCTATCCAAGTATCGATAAGGGTATTACGACAGAGTTCGATCAGAGTTATTCGATAGGGATGATTACATTTGCCGAGCCAATTGATTTGGGTGCGTATTCTTATGTAAGTGTATTTTATTGGGATGCCAATGGAACCAGAAAAAAAGCGGAGAATGTTACCATTCATACCAGAAAGACCGACAATCGGAATTACTATTTGATTAAATTTAGGGATCCGATTGTCACTTCAAAGATTCAGTTTGGTGTGGGAAGGTACAATGCAGGAATTCGAAAGATTACGATTTCGGAAGTTCGTTTTTATGAGTATGACAGTTTAGAACAAGATATTATGAATCTGTATGAGGACAGTCTGCATATTGTACTGAAAAAAGAAGTAACAGCACAGACTATTCAGGAATTGCAGAATCGTCTGAACACAGTAGATCCAGTAAGCAAAGAATATCATCCAGAGAAAGAATCCCTTCAGAAAGAACTGGATATGGCAAAACAGTTGTTAGAAACTGGTGGTTTAGGCGGTGTGCTTCAGGTAAATCCGATGATTACTGCAGCAAATGACAGCCAGATTTCCGTGGGTGGTATGAATGCATGGCAGCCGTTAGGAGTTTCGGCAGCAGCAGGAGAGGAAATTGTTGTCTATGTAGGAAAGCCGGGTGCAGCAAATGGTGCCAATAGTAATGTTCGCTTAGTAGTAACACAGCAGCATGCGGAGTCAACGAATTTGTCAACGACAATGAATTTGAAGATAGGAAGAAATGAGATTACATTGCCGAAGATTTCTACTACAGATGTAGAAAAGGGCGGTGCACTTTATATTGAATATACAGGGAATAATGCCAATGATCAGTATGCGGTCAGAGTAAGCGGCGGAACAACCTTCCCAGTTTTAAATGTATATCGTGTATCAGAGGAAGAACGTATCAAGCGAATTCAGACCTATATAGAAGAATTAAGTGCTTATGTAGAGCAGATTAGAGAGAAGCACGGAGAAGTACATAGTGGCAGTCAGAATGAAAATGTGCAGTATAGTTATGATCGAAAGACTTGTATTTTAAATACAACAGATATTGTAATGGATAAGATGATGCTCTCTATTCCTGCCAGTCAGGTATTTGATGCACTAGGAGAAGGCAATAAAGAGGAGCGGATGGAGACGGCAATTCGGGCTATGGATGAGATGCTTACTCTGTTCTATCAGCATAAGGGACTTACAGATTCCTTTGCAGAGGGAACGGATGCGGCTGTAATTGCAAAAAATCATATTCCGTATCGATATCTCAATATCCGCTATATGAAGATGTTTGCAGGGGCATTTATGTATGCGGCAGGAAATCATATTGGAATCGAGTGGGGCTCTACTCCAGGTATGATCAGTGCAACACCAGCCACTTATGATGAGAACGGCAAAGGAACCGGAGGAAAGTATTTTGGATGGGGCATTGCACATGAAATCGGACATGATATCAATCAGGGTGCATATGCACATGCTGAAGTGACCAATAATTATTTCTCTGTATTGGCTCAGGCACAGGATACCAATAATAGTGTGCGGTTCCAGTATGATCAAGTATTTAAAAAGGTTACTTCCGGCACAACCGGATATGCCAATAACGTATTTACACAGTTAGGAATGTACTGGCAGCTTCATCTGGCATATGACAGAGGATATAATTATAAGACATATGACAGTTATCAGGAGATTTTTGAAAATATTTTCTTTGCAAGAGTGGATAGTTATGCGAGAGATGCAGCAAGTGCACCGGCTCCAAACGGAATTGCACTGACTGTAGATGGAGATCGGGATCAGAATATTATGCGGCTGGCAAGTGCAGCAGCAGAACGGGATTTAACGGAGTTCTTTATTCGCTGGGGTATGATACCAGACGAGAAGACTTATTCCTATGCAGGACAATTTCCAAAAGAGACACGGGCAATTTACTATGTAGATGATGAAGCTAGAGTATATGAGATAGAACATGGCACAGTTGGTACAATTGACGGAAAATCCGTAGTAACTGCAGTAGCAGAAGCGGTGAACAGCACCGTCACAGTTCAGATAGACAGCAATGCAGACACAGAGATTGTACAAGGTTATGAAATCACTCGTGTATTTGTAGAGCAGGGAGAAGAGAGAAGAGAAATTGCTGGATTTACACGAGAGAATACTTTTATCGATCAGGTTCCGTTTGCAGCTAATCGTGTGATTACTTATGAAGTAACTGCAGTGGATAAGTTTATGAACCGCTCTGAACTATATCAAACCAATTCGGTTAAAATTGGAGGAGACGGAATTCAGGATAAGACACACTGGAGTATTACTACCAATATGGTATCGAAAGAAGATCAGCCAGTAGAAGGTACGGAAGATCTCCCTTGTGAGACAACTACTTCTACAAAAGAAAGAATGATTGATTATGACAATCTTACTGCATTTACCGGAACAGCAGAAGGAGAAGATCCTTATGTAATTCTGGAATTAAATCAGATAACAGAGGTTGCAGCTTTGCAGTATAATGGACAGGCGATCGGAGCTTATACAATTGAGATCAGCACGGATGGAACGACCTATCATGAGGTAAAGAAGGGAACATTGGATAAGACAGAAGAGATGCTGTATTTTGACAATGGAAAGTGGATTTGTACCTATGATGCTGTTTTTGTAAAATTGACAGCAGTCGGGCGAAGCGGAGAAGAGATTTCGATTTCCGAATTAAATCTGTATGGACCATCTGGAGATAATGTAGAGTTTTTATCTGCAGAAGGAAAGGCTGGTATCGGAGTATTAGAGAGCGACTATATCTATGATGAAACCGGAAAGGCAATTCCGGCTGGATCGATTGTATTTACCGGAAGCTATAAAGGAAATCCTGCTTATAATGTAGTTGTACTTTATGATGAAAACGGACAGATTGTAGGCGGTACCGATGAAAATGGCGATCTAGTTGCACACCAGATTGTGCTGGCACCGGAGTTGGGAGATAAGGCACTGCTTGGAGAGACATCAGAAGGTATTTGGATTTATTGGTTTGAGCCAAGTACGAATATTTCTGCAGAAAGCTTGCCGTCCAAAGTAAGAGCGGAACTCTATCGGGTGGACAATGCATTGACAAATGAAGGACAGAGGCTGGTAAGTGATACAATATTTGAAGTGATACCGGAAACCCTTCCTTCGATTACCTTAACAAAATAGTACAGATACGTGAATTGGGCGGTTTTGTCAAATAAAGGAGAATTCAAATGGTAAAAAAATTAATTCAGGGGGTGGGAGTCACAGCAGCTTGTCTTCAACTAGCTCTGCTGCCTGCAAAGGCAGCAGACCCTGCTGTTTCTCTGACAAAGGATGGAAATAATATCAGAGCCGATTTGGAATTGACAGAAAGTACACAAAATAGTGATGTTGTTTCTTTAAAGTTAAGTTTTGAAGTAGATAAAAAGCCTTCCGAAAACGATATTCACTTTGAATTTGATGACGGAATTAAAAGTCAGGTAACAGAATATCGCTATCATCAGGAAAGCGGCAGATTAAATATCTATATATCTGGAAATCAGAAATTATTTGAAGGAGAAAAACTTACTTTAGGAACGGTGGTTTTTAGTAATAATGTAAAAAATGCTAAAATCAGTGTAGTAACAGACAGTCTGGTAACAGTCAATGATGCCTTTTATATGGAAGAGATTCGACTTCCAGATTCCTCTGCTAATCAGGGAAGTTCCGGGGATTCTAGTGGTTCTGGATCAGGTTCCGGGGGCTCAGGAGATTCTAGCGGTTCCGGCTCGGGAAGCTCAGGAGGTTCTGGAGGATCAGGCGGTTCTGGCTCAGGAGGATCGAGTTCTGGAAGTTCAGGGAGTCCAAATCAATATACCAGCAGTTCTTCTAGTTATGAGAATAGAAATTTATTAAGTAGTACAGAAGCAGAATCTGTTTCTGCAGCGGCGGGTCAGATATTCGGAGGCGTTTCTCAGGTCAGAAGAGTAGAGAAGACTTCAGGAGGAATCTGTATTATTTCAAAAGAAAATGACGTGATTTTCTTAAAGAATAACGGGGAGTTAGCAAAGAATGAATGGCAGCTTTGCGGAGCAGACTGGTATTATCTCGATGCAGACAAAAGGGCAGCAAAAGGTTGGAAAGTAGTAGGAGGAAAGTGGTACTATCTAAATAAGAGTTCTAAAAAGATGGAAAAGGGATGGCTAAAATCTCCTGAATCTGGAAAGTGGTATTATCTGGATGCCGTAAACGGAGATATGAAAACCGGCTGGCAGAAAATTAACCAGAAATGGTATTATCTGGATGCTGGAAACGGAGATATGAAAACCGGCTGGCAGCAGATTAATCAGAAGTGGTATTATTTGGATGCTGGAAATGGAGATATGAAAACTGGCTGGCAGCAGATTAATCAGAAATGGTATTATCTGGATGCTGGAAACGGAGATATGAAAATTGGCTGGCAGCAGGTTAATCAGAAGTGGTATTATCTGGATACGGTAAATGGAAATTGTTGGATTAATACGATAACACCGGACGGATATAAAGTAAATGAAAGCGGAGAATGGATTTTGCAGTAACGGGGAGTATTTTAGTGAATGAGACTTAGAAATGTAAGAGGTTCTAGAGAAATAGTAGATGCAAGCGGGTATGTATTAAAAAATCCGTCACAGTTTAAGGGAAAGTGGAGTGAGGTATTTGGAAGAAAGAATCCGCTTTTTCTTGAAATTGGAATGGGAAAAGGGAAGTTTATTACTACTTTGGCGGAGCAGAATCCAGAAATTAATTATATAGGAATGGAAAAATTTTCTAGTGCATTGGTGCGGGGATTAGAGAAACAGAATGAACTTGCACTTTCGAATTTGTTTTTTTTAAGAGAAAATGCAGAGTATCTGCCCGAATTTTTTGAACAGGGGGAGATCAGCCGAATCTATCTGAATTTTTCCGATCCATGGCCAAAGGAGCGTCATGCAAAGCGGCGTTTAACTTCAAGGGAATATTTTCAGCGATATGATCAGGTCTTAATTTTAGATGGTATCGTAGAATTCAAAACAGATAACCAGGCGTTATTTGAATTTTCATTAGAGGAAGCTGCTGCTGCAGGATGGGAAGTGATAGCCTGTACAACCGATTTGCATCAAAGTGATATGGCAGACGGAAATGTAATGACAGAATATGAGGAAAAATTTTCTTCTAAGGGAAATCCTATTTTTAAAGTAATAGTCAAAAAACATAAAAAATCTTAAAATTTTTTGATGAAAGGCAGCACATAAACCGCAGCATTTTTTGATATACTATGTTTGAAAGGATTGGAATGATTAGAAGGAAAGAAAGCTATGAGTGTGAAAGGAAAACATCTCCGGCATAAGATTGCAGTAGAATTATATCAAAAGCCTAAATTAGAAAAAACTGCATTGGGATGGCGTAATGCCCTCCATTCTGTAACAGGAATGGTAAATGAGATTGGATCGAAAAAGGACAGCCGAAAAGAGCGAAGATAGTTTTTCCATCAAATAGCAGAGGAAAAAACAGAAGGAGGAAACAGCAGTGGCAGAGATTTTTAATGACAGCAATTTTCAGCAGGAAGTATTGTCGGCAAAGGAACCTGTATTTGTAGATTTTTATGCGGAATGGTGTAATCCCTGCAAAAAGATAGCACCGTTGATTCAGGAGCTGGCAGAGGAATATAAAGGCAGAGTAAAAGTCGGTAAAGTAAATGTAGACGAAAGTCCGAACAGTACAAACCGGTTTCATATTATGGCAGTTCCTACAATGCTGATTCTGGTAAATGGAGAAGTAAAAGAAACCATAGAAGGTGCCAATATAACCAAAAAGGAATTGATGGCAAAAATTGATCGTGTACTATAAAAAGTAAAAGACCATTTTAAGGGACTGCTGTATAAAGAATTTCTTTTTTATACAGCAGTCCCGCTTTTATACACACAAGTGTTTAAAGGAGCGATATCGGCAGAGCTGAGAAACGCCCCGGCGAATGGGGAAAGTAACTTTCCTTTCTCGATTAATACAGTTAAGTGGTAAAACGAAAGAAAGCCCAAACCCAACAGTACATTCTGTCAAACTTGGACTTCAATGCGCCTCCAGGGGCTCGAACCCTGGACACCCTGATTAAGAGTCAGGTGCTCTACCAACTGAGCTAGAAGCGCATGTTTATTTTGCATATTTGTTTTTCACATGTGATAAATATTATCATAGGAATTTTATTTTGTCAAGCATTTTTTTATAGATTTTTAAAAAGATATTTTTCAAAATTTTAGCTTTATAAATTTTGGCATTTTCTATCAATTATTATTTGACTTTGGTAGGGTAAAGTATTATAATAGCAAAGAAATGCGAAATTTAGAAAAAAACAGATCTCAGATAAAAAAGAATGGACTGTTAGCAGAAAGAGGAGGAAAAAATATGTCATATGTGGATGAAGTCTATAGCATGGTGGTAGAGAAGAATCCTGCTCAGCCAGAGTTTCATCAGGCTGTCAAAGAGGTGTTGGAATCTCTTAGAGTGGTAATTGAAGCAAATGAGGAAGCCTATCGTAAGGATGCATTGCTGGAGCGGTTAGTAACACCAGAAAGACAGCTTTTATTCCGTGTTCCATGGGTAGATGATAAGGGACAGGTTCAGGTAAATAATGGATTTCGTGTACAATTTAACAGTGCAATTGGACCTTATAAAGGAGGGCTGCGTCTGCATCCTTCTGTAAATCTAGGAATTATCAAATTTTTAGGATTTGAGCAGATCTTCAAAAATTCTTTAACCGGACTTCCGATTGGCGGAGGAAAAGGTGGTTCAGACTTTGATCCAAAGGGAAAATCGGACAGAGAAGTAATGGCATTTTGCCAGAGTTTTATAACAGAACTTTATAAATATATCGGTGCAGATACAGATGTTCCAGCAGGTGATATTGGAACAGGTGCCAGAGAAATCGGCTATATGTTTGGACAGTATAAGAGAATACGTGGTCTGTATGAGGGTGTATTAACTGGTAAGGGGTTGTCGTATGGCGGTTCTTTGGCAAGAACAGAAGCAACCGGATACGGGTTATTATATCTGGTAGAAGAAATGTTAAAGTGTAATGGAAAAGAACTTGCAGGAAAGACAGTGGTAATTTCCGGTGCCGGCAATGTAGCAATTTATGCAGCACAAAAGGCACAGCAGCTGGGTGCAAAAGTGGTAACATGTTCTGATTCGACCGGATGGATTTATGATCCAGAAGGAATTGATATTGCACTGCTTAAGGAAGTAAAAGAAGTAAAGAGAGCAAGACTTACAGAATATGCCGCTGCAAGAAAGAGTGCAGAATATCATGAAGGCAAGGGTGTATGGACTGTAAAATGTGATATTGCACTTCCATGTGCAACACAGAATGAATTAGATTTAGAAGATGCAAAGGCTTTAGTTGCAAATGGATGTTTTGCTGTTGCTGAAGGTGCGAACATGCCTACTACTATGGAAGCAACAGAGTATTTCCAAAAGAATGGTATTTTATTCTGTCCAGGCAAGGCTTCTAATGCAGGCGGAGTAGCAACTTCTGCTTTGGAGATGAGTCAGAACAGTGAAAGATTAAGCTGGACTTTTGAGGAAGTAGACAGTAAATTAAAAGGAATTATGGTTAATATTTTCCACAATTTAGATGAAGCTGCTAAAAAATACGGAATGGAAGGCAATTATGTAGCCGGTGCTAATATTGCAGGATTTTTAAAAGTAGCTGAGGCTATGACAGCTCAAGGAATTGTATAAAGAAAAATCAAAACCCCACAGGTATTGTATTTGTGGGGTTTGCTTATTATCAGAATATTCAAAAAACGAAGAAAAAAGATGAAAAAATAAGGTTGTGGGTGACAAGTGGGATACAAGTAGGCGACAGGTAGGCGACAAAAAAATAAACCTATAATTTATTGACTTCATGGAGCAATTCTTCCATGGTTTTTTGTGTATAGACTCCTTTTGTAATATCTAGTCCGGTTCGAGATTTGAAGTTTTGACGCTCTTCATCTGAAGTGGCATGACCCATAATAATTTTAAGGCAAACAGGATTCATGCCCACATTGTCAGCCAGAGAGGCAAAAGTATATCTGCCGTCATGAGGGGTATGCTGCAAATTAAGTTTTCCCATTACGGTGAGCCAATTTGAGTTTTGGTAGGATCCATATGTATAGTGATTTCCATATCGGTTATTAATTAAATATTTTTTATCTGGATTATAGCGATTGCGGATAAGAGGAAGTATTTTATCACAAAGAGGAATCAGGCGGTTGTATCCATTTTCTGTTTTAAGACCACCTACCATATAGTGTTCTTCTAGATGAACATTTTCTGTTAGAACTTCCAGAAGTTCTGTAGGTCGCATACCTGTATAGATATAGATTAGTACAATATCTACATTATTAACAACATAGAGGTTTTTCCAAAGCAAGTCGATTTCTTGGTCGGAGAAACGGGCGTGGATGGAAATAGAGGTTTGTGTAAATTCATATTTTAGGAATGGTGTAGGATCTTGTTCGACATATTCATTCATAACAGCATAAGAATAGACACCTTTTAAAAGTGCACGCATACTTCCGATAGTGGTCTTGCTTTGATGATTATGTGCGTTTAGGCAGTTTTGTATATCTACTACTTTGATATTAGTTATTTTTTGAGGATGCAGATCAGAGAGGTGGCGAAAAGCAATTTCGTAGTTTCTCCATGTATTGGCTGTCAATTTGTCTTTTAAGGAATTTTTATAGCTTTTCCATTTTTCGTACATTTCGGCAAAGGTGGGGATATTTGCATATTTCATATGTTCTGTAACAATAGAACCATTGTTATATTCGGTAAGATACTGCAGAGCAGCTTCTTGTTTTGCAAAATATGCAAGATATTCTCGTTTTCTTTTTAGAGTACCATCTGGCAGCTCTATTGTTTTAGAGATTCGAATAGCCCAAGGTTTACGTCTTTTTCCTGATAATTTTATTACACTTCCATAACCATTTGACATTTTCATAGTATAAACACTTCCTTTCTGTGTTTTTAGATAGATTATTATGTATATAGGGCAGCAGTGTTTGATGCATTACAGCTGTGTTTTCTCAGAAAAGCGGAAGCAAAGTATTTTTCTGCATATGATTTAAAACTTGTAAAAACTGCTTTGTCAGATTGGATCAAAGCAGTTTTTTGTATAAGTATTTTTATTATTAATGTTAATAATCCAGTAAAATTATAAAAAACTACATTATATCGTACCAAAAGATATAAAGGAACTACATCTTTTATCCATTTTTCAAAAATTCTAATTTTTGAATTACATCATTATAGGCGTTTTCTTCGACAAATTCAAATACATCTTCATACATCTCTTTTAATTTTTCTTCATATTTATTTATTCGGTTTAATTTTCCCTGTTCTGTTTTTAGTTTGTTTATTTCATCTAATTCTTTTTTAAATGAACGATACAGAACACCCTTTAATCCTTGATTTTTAGCATCAGTCAAAGATTGTGCAAAATCATCTGGTAGTGCTATAGGAACACCTGATTTCTTTGCCTGTTCAAGTGTTAGAACACATCTCATAGCTGTATCATACCTTGATAAAAAAGTATCAATATCAGATGTTTTTGTCATGATAGCTAATGATTCATCAATAATTCTCATATCATTGATTGCTTGCTGTCCTGTATATGATGTTTTCATGCTATTTAAAACTTCTTTAGGTATTTCTTGTTGTATAATATTAACTTTTATAGTATCAGTAGTTGGTATTGTTTCTTGTTTTGATACCTCTTTTATTATAGGGGGTATAGGGCTCTCTGTTAGAGAAGATGTTTCTATACTATTTAAGATTTCTTTAGGTACTTCTTGTTGGATAGTATTAATTTTTATATCATTGGTAATTGGTATTGTTTCTTGTTTTGATACATCTTCTATATATGTATTTATATTATTAGCTTTTTCTAATTTCTCTTTTTTGGTTGGTTTGAACAAAAAGAATACTATAATTGCAAAAAAAATAAACATTGGTATGGATGTTGATGAGTCAACTCCTTCAGGGGGAAAAAGAATTAAAATAAGTGCAACTATACACAGAAATATAAAGTAACCACGTAAAATATTTTTGATGATTTTCATAATTTTATTTCCTTTTGTTTGTTAGTGAGTTAAAATGTTTAAAATTTTTTCTTCCTTTTTTATAATCCTAATAATTGTTGTTTCTTTTTATCAAATTCTTCTTGAGTAATAATACCCTGCTCTAATAAGTGTTTAAATTTTACAATTTCATCTGCAGAAGAGAACACAGATTGAGATACATTAGTATTTGTATTACTTTTCGCTTGTTCAAATGTATTTTGTATTTTTTGCATAATTTCTTTTTTGTATGATATTAATATGTCATATGTTTTGGTAATTGTATGTATTTCAAGATGTCCTCCAGTCATGCCATTTCCTCTACAATTTACAGAATTAATTTCACTGACAGGAATAGTTTCCAGAGATGTATTTGATAATGCATTAAATTCAAACTCTTCAAGTGCTTGACTAATATCACTACGCATATGTGAAAACCTCACTTTCTATAATTTTAACCTCATCAAGGAAGTTCCCCGCTTCTAAGCCGCCAAGGCGAAAGCGGTGGGTTGGGACTTCCTTGTTTCAGTGGGAGTGCAGACTCCCACTGAAAAGCTGCGATAGCAGCTAGGAGGTTATGAGCAAGTAGCAAAGCGGATTGCGAATATCCGATTTGACTCAAATTGTTGATATTAAGTTAAAATGTATGAAATTTTTTCTTATTATATCAGAAAAGTTGTAGATTTACAATAATTTTCATGAATTTCTTTAAGATTGATAAATTAGATGTATATAAAGACTGCTTTGGTAGATTAAATCAAAGCAGTTTTATTTTGATCTTATTTTATTGTAATAGTTATTAGATAAATTAGAAAATTTAGTAGTATATTATTGATAACGCTTTAATACTTCAATAAGTTTATCCTTATAGTTATACAAATCATTTAAGGACTCAATATAGATACGTTCAAAAGTTTTGTTTTCATCAGGAATGAACAGTTGCTTTCTTTTACTATCAAGATTTAAGCGGAAAATAGGCTTTCTACTGTTATTTTTGTAAAGAATACCAAAATAACTTTCAGTATCTTTGTATGTAATATAGTTAATATCAACTGTTTTAGCCAATATTCCTCTAATGACAAAAAATGATTGAATTTCTTCTTCTGTTGTAATAATTTTTGAAGTTGGTTTTTCTAGTTCAATATTTTTTTCAGTTTCTTCTTTTTTATCTTTTACATTTTCAGTATTAAGAGCAGAGGAGATTTTCTAATTTAGTAATTCATTAATAAATGAATTAAGGGACTTTTTCACAATAGGCTTGAATTTATTGATTACTTTTTGTGCTTTAGGTGCAATTATATATGCTGGAGATCATAAGTTTTGTAAAATCATCTGACAGATTTTCTAATTCACTTTTAAAAAGTTCTTTTATTAAAGTTGTATATTTTAATTCTGAGGCTATGCTGAATATACTATCTTTATCAAATTCTGATTTACAAAATTTTTTTATAGACAAAATCGCTGATTCTTTGATATTTTCTAAGTCTATTTCAAGAAATGGTGTTAAATCCATTTTATTTGACTCATCTAAATCAGTGAAAAATTTATAGATTAGACCATTTGTCAAAATACCAAATTTTGCAGAACTTGTAGAAAAATATCGCAATAACTGAGAAGAATGTTTATCTAAGATTTCTGTACATGACTTACATTCAATCAGAATAACTGGTTCATTGTTTATTATAATGGCATAGTCTACTTTTTCCCCTTTTTTAATTCCAACATCAGCAATATATTCGGGACAAAATTCTAATGGATTAAATACATCATATCCAAGTAATTGAAAAAATGGAACTACCATTGACATTTTTGTTGCTTCTTCCGTTAAAATATTTGGTTTTACAGATTGGATACGTTCTGATAATTGATTGAAGTCTTCGTTAAATCCCATAAGTATTTTCCCCTTTTGTTTATTCTTATTTTTTTTATAGGTTCTAAGTGTTATTTAGCAAGTTTTGTTACTGAATTTTCTGAAGTAAACGTATTTAGAAATGCTTAGACCTATTTATTTTATTATTTGGTAAATTCCCCTTTTCTTTTGTTTGTAATATTACTTCTTTTCATGCCAGATGGGAGGATGGATTACATTGCCTTTTCTTTTAAATCTGATTTTAGGTGCTTGTTTTCTAGGAAATCTGCTTGTTTAAGCAAATTATTTTTACCTGTTTCGTTCATATTATTGTAACAAACGACGATTTTTTGCAAGCGTTTGTCAGAATGATCAGTGGTTTTATGGGGCAATATAAGTGGATTATCTGGTTTATCTTTAGCTATACGTTTTAGTTGATCTGTTGTAATTCCTATTGATTCACATATATTACATATGTTCACATAATTTGCTTTTTCAACGCCCCGCTCAAGGATAGATTTTACAGACGTATAAGGAAGACCTGATTTTTTAGCAATATCGGAAACTCTCATTTCCTTACGTTCCATTCAACTGCAAATGCGAAAGGATTAGCTGTAAATTTTTTAAATGAATTGGAGCGAAGATCAAAAGAACTATATGGAGAGCTGGGGAAGTTTGATTAAAATTTATTTTGTTATAAGTTGGAAGGAGGGTATTTATTTGAGTTACATGATATATGAAGTAACTGATTTGCAAAATGGAAAACGTACAGAGGGGACAATTGCTGTTTTGTCTAGGCTGACAGGTGCGAGTAAGTCTATGATTAATAAACTAGCCCGGGAAAATAAGACGTATAAAAAAAGATTTAAGTTTCGGTTGCTGCCGGAAGAGGTAAAACGGAAGAATGAGTTAAAAAGTATGAAAGGAAAATGGATAGAACAGTGGACGGAGGTTTGTCAGATTTATAGTGAATTAAAAGCAGGAAAAAGAAATATTAGAAGGGCGGCGGATGGAAAGTTATATGCTATGAAAGTAAAAATAAGGAAATCGGTATAAGAAAGTGATTAGAAAAATGACAGAGAATGAAGCGATAAGAATATTAGGAGATACAACATTATGTACACCATTAGGACAAGCAGCTTTTGTAGGTATAGAAGCTATTAAGGAAGTCCAGCAGTACCGAGCAATCGGAACAGTCGAGGAATTTCGGGAGGCAGCGGAGCAGGTGGTTTTTATTCCAATAGCATTATTTAGCGAAACGGAAAAGAAATCTTTTTCTATTCTAACAGGGTATTCAATAAGTAGGGATACGATTTATTCTTTTATAGGAAAGGTAGATCGGAGAGGAGAGAAGATTTGGGAGTATGATTTGGTAAAGGATCGGTTTGGCAGTACATATTTTGTTTGTTGGAATCCGGCTCAGTGTGCTTACTATGGGATTTTGTTAAAACGGATGGATGGAAGACAAGTGCGAGGCTGTTTCCGAATGGGAGCATTTCGGTCTTCCGATTTGGAACGAATGGGTTCGATTTTGGATCAGGAACGTATAGAAGGGAGATGGATTACTTATTTTAGTCGATGGATTTGGCAGCAGAAGGAAGTTTAAAATGTAAAGGAAACGTTTCCAAAAAAATGGAATAAAATTTATATCATATCATAGAGAGGATGAAAAGTGATATGACAGCGAAAGAATATTTACAACAATTGTATAGGGCAGATGTGATTATTAATCAGAGAATTCAAGAAAAAGCGGATCTTCGGTCAAGGTTATCTAGTATAGGCAGTATGGATTATGTAAAGGATCGTGTCCAGACGAGTCTTCCAGCAGGTGCAGGATATGAAAGAGAAATTGTGAAGTTGGTAGATCTGGAAAATGAGATTGATGGTTTGATTGATGCGTATGTTGATTTGAAACATAAGATAATTGGTGAAATCCATAATTTGAGGAAGTCAGATCATATAAAGCTGCTTTATAAAAAATATGTGGAATACAAACGGCTTGAGGTGATTGCAGTGGAGATGAACTATACATATCAATACATCAAAGAGTTACATGGATATGCATTGCAAGAATTTTCAAAAACCTACCCAAACCTACTTTGATATGTGGTATACTGGTATTATTAAAAAGTGGGGGATTTCTTGCTACAAAAGGTTAAAAAATTAAAAAGACAGTTTTTAAGCATCCATATGGGTGCTTTTCTTTTTTTCAAAACGAAACGAATGAGAGGTGGTGGGGCTTGGCAAGAATACCGGATAAGCGAGTGGAGAGAGCAAAGGAACTGTATTTATCTGGTAAAAAATTGGTTGAAATTGCAGAAATTTTAGGAATTCCAGAGGGTACGGTTCGAAGTTGGAAAAATCGGTATCAATGGGGAAGTGCAACGTTGCAAAAGGACGTTCGCAACGTTGCAAAAAAACGTGGCGGTCAACCAAATAATAAAAATGCAAAAGGATGCGGAGGGATTGGACCACCAGAAAATAAAAATGCAGAAAAGCATGGTTTTTTTACAAAATATCTTCCAAAGGAAACAACAGACATTATCCAGCAGATGTCTACGAACCCACTGGATCTTTTGTGGGATCAGATTCAGATTGCCTATGCTGCCATCCTTCGTTCCCAGAAGATTATGTATGTGTGTAATCGAGAGGATTTGACTACAACACAAATTCAGCGAAAAGAAGGAGATAATATTCAAGAGGAACGCTGGGAAGTACAGCAGGCATGGGATAAACAAGCCGTTTTTTTAAAAGCACAAGCAAGAGCACAAGCCGAATTACGTGCTTTGATAAAACGTTATGATGAGATGTTACATAAAAATTGGGAGTTAGCAGCAGAGGAACAGAAAACAAGAATTGCTCTTTTAAAAAATCAAATGGATTCAGAGAGAGAAATACCAATTCAAATCACGCTTAAAAAGGCAAGTGAGAAAGAGGAAGGCGAATTGGATGGCAGTTGAGAGGAAAATTGACTTTTTTGTAAATGATCATTTTTATGAGTTTATTGATGATTGGAACAGTAAAATTTATTTTCTGGTAGGTGGATATGGAAGTTCGAAAAGTTATCATATTGTCGTAAAATTGATAAAAAAATTGTTGGAAGAAAAAAGAAAGGCTTTAATTGTTCGGGAAGTTTTTGATACAATCCGTGATTCTTGTTTCGATTTATTGGTAGAGGTAGCAGAAGCAATGGGTGTGGATGCTTATTTGACTTTTACAACCAGTCCGATGCAAGTGCGATTTCGAAACGGGAGTAAGATTATTTTTAAAGGAATGGATAAACCTGCTAAGTTGAAATCTTTAAATGGGGTATCGATTGTTTGGATTGAGGAATGTTCGGAAGTGAAGTATGCCGGATTTAAAGAAATACTTGGGAGATTGCGTCATCCCACTTTGAGCAATCATATTCTATTATCAACCAATCCAGTAAGTAAAACAAATTGGTCTTATACTCATTTTTTTCAAGATAAGAAAAAGAAAACATTTATTTTAAATGATGAGGATCTTTATCAAAAACGGATCGTCTGCTGCCATGATACTTATTATCATCACAGTACAGTAGAGGATAATTATTTTGCCCCGAAAGAATATATTGAGCAGCTAAACGAGTTGCAGTTACATGATCCAGACTTATACCGGATTGCACGAAAAGGGCGGTTTGGTGTAAATGGACGGTTAGTGTTCCCACAATTCGAAGTGCAACCATATGAAGTAGTTTGTGATGCAATGAGAAAGGTGAAAGATCCTATTGAGAAAAATGGAATGGATTTTGGATTTGTGACTTCCTACAATGCGTTGGTTCGGATGCTTATTGATCCCGATCAGAAAATTTTATATTTATATGAAGAATATTATTCTAGGGATAAAACCGATCCAGAGATTGCAGAAGATATTGCGAAATGGAAAAATATTTTAATTAAAGCAGATTGTGCCGAACCAAAGGCGATTCGGTATTATCGGCAGCAGGGGTTTCGGATGCGACCTTGCCATAAATTCAAAGGTTCCCGTGCCATGTATACGAAGAAAGTGAAACGATTCCAACGGATTATTTGTGCCGATACTTGTCCGTCAATTATTCAGGAACTGCAGGATTTAACTTTTGCAGAGGATAAAAATGGAGAGATGATAGAGGATGAATTTAATATTGATCCACACACATTATCGGCGATCTGGTATGGATTGGATGATTATGAGGTATCGGATTTAAAGGGTGGAGGAATGAGAGTGCTAAAATAAGGGAGGGGAACAGCTGTGACGCCAAAAGAAATGGCAAAATTAATTGAAAACAAGGCAAAAAATCATAGAAAGTTTCTTATGAGCAGCAGAGAAGCAGAGCGATATTATCGAAATGAAAATGATATTTTGTATAAAAGTAGAAAATCGAGAGAAGTTGAGCCATTACGAAATGCAGATAACCGGATTCCACGAAACTTTCATGGACTTTTAGTGAATCAAAAAGCAGCTTATATGTTTACCGCTCCACCACTGTTTGATGTGGGAGAGAAAGAGGTTAATTTGAAGATTGCGGATATACTTGGGGATCGTTATGCAAAAGTATGTAAAAATTTATGTGTCAATGCTTCTAATTCTTCTGTTGCCTGGCTGCATTATTGGGTAACGGAGGAAGGTAAATTTGAGTATGGTGTAGTGGATTCGAAACAAATGATTCCTATTTTTTCATCCGATTTAAGTCAGAAGCTGCTAGGAGTATTTCGAAACTATAAGATATTAGAGGAAAAGGATGGAGAGGAAATCGTAATTTGGGAATATTGGACAGAAAAAGAAAGTTTTGCTTTTCAAACAAAAGCGAAAGGATATTCCCATTTGGATTTACAATATTATCCCTTCTATTCCGATTCTCCAGAGATAGAAGATGGCTATTATCTTCCCCATAATTATGGGGAAGTCCCTTTTATTCCATTTTATAATAATAATATAGAGAAAAATGATTTGAATGATATTAAACCACTGATTGACGCTTATGATAAAGTGTTCAGTGGTTTTTTAAATGATTTAGAAGATACACAAGAGATTATTTTTGTATTAACCAATTATGGTGGAACCGATTTAGAGGAATTTTTGCAGGATTTAAAAAAGTATAAAGCAATTAAATTGGAGGATAATGGCAGCGGAGAAGGGAAAGGTAATTTAGAAACCTTAACCATCAGTATTCCGATTGAGGCAAGAGAGAAATTTCTTGAAATAACGAGAAAGGCAATTTTTGAACAGGGAATGGGAGTGGATCCCGATCCGCAAAAATTTGGAAATGCTTCTGGAGTAGCCCTAAAGTATCTTTATTCTTTATTAGAGTTAAAATCGGGATTTATGGAAACGGAGTTTAAATTGAGTTTTGCCCGTCTCATTCGAGCGATCTGCCGCTACCTGAAAGTGGAATGTAAGCAAATTATTCAGACGTGGACACGAACTGCAGTGACGAATGATGCAGAAATGGCGGAAATTTGTCAAAAGAGTGTGGGGATCGTGAGTACAGAAAGCGTGCTAAGAGCACATCCGCTTGTAGAGAATGTGGAACGAGAGAAAGAACAATTGGAAGCGGAAGAAAAGCAGGCACAGAAAAAAGCAGATCTTTATGCAGGAATATTTCCAGTGGAAGAGGAATCAAAAAAGGAAAAGGCAGCAGAAAAGACAGAAGGAGTGAAGAAAGATGGGGAAACAGGGAACTGATTCTACTAATTCTGAAAATGGAACCTATTGGGGCGAGCGGATGAGCGGTTTAGAAGAAGAACAGCATCAGCGAGGGGAAGCTTATTATCAGGATTTGCAGGAACAGTTTCGGCGGGCAAAAAATGAAATTCAGATGGATATAGAGCGTTGGTATCAGAGATTAGCAGAAAATAATGGAGTTAGTCTGGCAGCTGCCAAGCGTCTATTAAAGAAAAAGGAGTTAGAAGAGTTCCAATGGACAGTGGAGCAATATATGAAGTATGGGGAGAAAAATGCACTTGATCCAAAGTGGAAGAAGCAATTAGAAAATGCCTCTGCCCGGCATCATATTTCTTATCTGGAAGCATTAAAATGTCAAATGCAGCAGCATGTGGAACAGCTTATGACTGAATATGAAGGTGGTGTGACGGATTTTCTTCATAAAACCTATGCAGAAAATTATTATCATAGTGCCTATGAGATTGCAAAGGGAATTGGAGTAGGAAGTAATTTCGCACAATTAGATGAGAAAAGGATTGATGTAATCATCAAAAGGCCTTGGGCACAAGATGGAAAGAACTTTTCGGATCGGATTTGGACAAATAAACAAAAGCTAACATCTAATTTACATACGGAATTATCTCAATGTATTATTCGAGGGGATGAGCCTGCAAAAGCGATTGGTCGATTATCCGAGATTATGAATGTGAGTGAGAGGCAGGCAGGACGCTTGGTGATGACAGAGGCAGCAGCCATTTCTTCTGTTGCAAAGAAAGATTGTTTTCAAGAATTGGATGTGGAGGAATTTCAGTTTGTAGCAACCTTGGATCGTCATACTTCGGAACTTTGTCAAAGTATGGACGGAAAGCATTTTAAAATGAGTGAGTATCAGATAGGGGTGAATGTGCCACCACTTCATTGCTGGTGCCGGGGCTGTACAGTTCCTTATTTTGGGGATGAGTTTACAGAGGGGGAGCAGCGGGCAGCAAGGGATGAGAATGGGAAAACCTATTATGTGCCTGCTCATATGACATACTCTGAGTGGAAAAAGACATTTGTAGAGAGTGTAGAAAAAATAGGTATACAGAATAAAGAGATAGAGAGTGTTATAAAAGATATTTCTATAAATCCTGTAAAAGAATCTGGAAATGGAAATGATAATAAAGATATAGATATTCCAGCTGATGGGAAAAAGATAGTCCGAAATATAAAGAAAAAGATCCATAGAGTGACAGATTTGGTTACAAGAAATCGACCGCCAATTACATTAGAGGATCTAAAAATTGATTCTACGCTGCGTGCTCAATCTATTCAAAAGGTAATTGTTTCTGCTCCAAAGTCTTTTCAAGAAGTCATTTTTCAAAATGCAGATAACATTATCTTTGCAAAAACAAATGCAGTAGGGGTTTCCCATTTTAATTCAGAGCAAGGAATATATATAAATATTGAAAAGGATTTTGTTAATACTCGTGGACAATGGACAACTTTATTTCATGAAATGGGGCACAATATCGATCATTTGTATGGAAAACCATTTCAAGATATTGATTTTATTAATGCCTTAAAAAAGGATTTTTTTGGATTTACAAAAGTATGTCAGAAGCAGTATAATCTTGATAGAAAGGAGGCTTATAGATTAATTTCAAAAGAATTAAGGGATGCAACAGATGAAGAAAGTTATATATTCTCTGATTTATTTGAAGGGTTATCTGATGGAAAATGTACAGGAAGATGGAGTCATGGTTCGAACTATTGGAATGATGAAAAAATAGGAGGGGAAGCATTTGCACATTTTTTCAGTGCTTCTGTTACAAAAAACAAGATAAAACTAAAATTTGTTCAAGCAATATTTCCAGAGGCTTATGCTAAATTTTTAAGTATGGTAGGTGATATGGTATGAAATATGATCCTGAGCATCCATTTTTTTTTAAACCAGATCCAAATGGACATAGTAAAATGAATCGTTTGTTATCAAAATATGAAGAAAAATTTCATTGTGGAGTTCCTACAGAACCGAGTTTATTTACGGAGGATGAATGGTGTACAATTTTAGAAGAGTGTATTAGGGAAAATGAAACTTTTGAAGAATTAACTGGATTTAGGTATGAGGAAGGTTGTGATTATTGATTTGTTATAGTTCTCTTTTATTTTTTGGTATGATATAATGAGAAAAAGGGCTTGGTAGCAGGCTCTTTTTTTATTCAGAAAATATTTGGATTAAACGTGGAGCAAAAGTAAAAGAAAGGAAGTCGTATTATGGCAAAGAATGATTATTTTGTAATTGCATATCGAATATTGACGTATCTTTATGAGTGTTTTTAGATGGGTGAGCAACCAGATCTTGATTTATTTGGTTTAGATGCATTAGGAATTCATAATGGATATTGGAATAATGTGATGGAAAGTTTATTTCATGAAGGGTATATTACAGGAATTGTTATCGTTCCACGTTTGGGTGGTGTACCAGGAATAAAGTTAGGTGCCCTTAAGATTACACAGAAAGGAATAGAGTATCTTCAGGATAATTCTAAAATGGCAAAAGCAAAAGAATTTTTAAAAACTATGAAAGAAACAATGCCAGGGTTATAGTTCTCTTACACCGTTTGATATAATAAAGAAAAAGCATTAGGAAGGAAGCATTTTTGAAACTTTATTTTTAAGGGTGCTTTTTAGTACCATATAAGTGTAAGGGATAAAGCATATCATTAATGCTTTA
>CAJUEI010000013.1 GCA_910585255.1 uncultured Lachnospiraceae bacterium | reverse complement strand
GCTATGAGGTTATGAGCAAGTAGCGAAGCGGATTGCGAATATCCGATTTGACTCTATCAAGGAAGTCCCCCGTTTCTAAGCCGCCAAAGCGAAAGCGGTGGGTTGGGACTTCCTTGTTTCAGTGGGAGTGCAGACTCCCACTGAAAAGCTGCGATAGCAGCTATGAGGTTATGAGCAAGTAGCGAAGCGGATTGCGAATATCCGATTTGACTCTATCAAGGAAGTCCCCCGTTTCTAAGCCGCCAAAGCGAAAGCGGTGGGTTGGGACTTCCTTGTTTCAGTGGGAGTGCAGACTCCCACTGAAAAGCTGCGGTAGCAGCATAGGATTATAAGGAAGTAGCGGAGCGGATTCCGAATTTCCTTTGATGAGAAAAACAAAAAAGATTTTTATTTACATTTTGCTGATACTTCTATAAGAAAAACTTCTGCTTGACTGTACTGTCGCTGTACGGTTTATAATCCTAAATACAGAAGAAAAAAGTAAAATGAATGGAGGAAAACCCTATGGAGAAGCAAAATGTATATGAAAAACCAGTAACACTTAAAAATATCTTAAAATTTGCGATTCCAACTATTGCAATGACAGTATTTATGTCTTTTTATACAATGGTTGATGGTCTGTTTGTATCAAATTTAATTGGAACAAATGCACTTTCGGCAATTAACTTAACAGCACCGATTATCCAGCTAGTTACAGCAATCTCTACCATGCTTGCCACCGGAGGAAGTGCCGTTATTATGAAAAAGATGGGAGAGCAGAAAACAGAGGAGGCAAAGGAAGATTTTACATTTTTAATTTTAGTAAATGTTATAGTAGGAATGGTTATGTGTACCGTGGGATATTTAACAATGAATCATATTTTCGCAGGAATGAACCTTTCTGCAGACGTAGAAACATACTGTATAAAATATTTAAGTCGTTATTTGGTCTTTACCATACCAATTCTTTTAATGAATAATTTTACTCTTTATATGATTGCCAGTGAAAAAGCAAATCTTTCTTTAATTTGTTCTGTAACAGGCGGTATTTTAAATATAATACTCGACTATGTATTAATAGCCAAATTGCATATGGGAATCGGCGGAGCAGCGATTGCAACAGGAATAGGATATTCTGTAACAGCAGTTGTAGGTTTTATTGTTTTTAGTCAAAAAAAGAATTTGCTGCATTTTAAAAAACCAGTTTTTCGCTTTAAAGTCCTTACCCATGCCGCCACAAACGGATGCTCAGAGATGGCTACAGCATTAGTAACAGGAATTATTACAATGATGTTTAACTGGACAATGCTTTATTATGTCGGAGAGGATGGAGTTGCTGCTGTTACCATCATTATGTATGTATTAATGTTTGCAAGTTCTCTTTATACAGGGTATTCCTATGGAGTGGCTCCTATGCTCAGTTATTACTATGGAGAACAAAATCATAAAAAACTAAAGAAACTGGTAACAATAAGCCTAAAAGTAATAATCGGCATTTCTTTAACAACAGTAATAGCCTCTTTTCTATTAACGAAACCATTAGTATCCATATTTGCCCGTTCAGATAACCCTGTATATGATTTAGCAGTAACTGGAAATAGAGTTTGTACAATAGCATTATTATTTATTGGATTTAATATTTTTGCCAGCGGAATGTTTACTGCCCTGTCAAATGGAATTGTTTCAGCAATTCTTGCATTTTCCAGATCTTTTGTATTTATGCTGATTACAATGATACTATTGCCTTTTATTTTTGGTGTAAACGGAATCTGGCTGGCAACACCTGCAGCAGAATTAATGGCTCTTGTATTATCTGTATTTATGTTTCTAAAATATAAAAACAAATATAAATACTAAACAGCCATAGTATTTAAACCATTTATATTTAACTTTATCAAGGAAGTCCCGCCTCTAAGCCGCCAAGGTGAAAGCGGTGGGTTGGGAAAGCTGCGATAGCAGCTATGAGGTTATGAGCAAGTAGCAAAGCGGATTGCGAATATCCGATTTGATTAAAGAAAAAATATTTTTTATACAAAACAACTATCTTTAAAACCAAAGCCATTACTTTAGAATTCCACTAAAATTTATAAAAAAATTAGAAAATAAAAAATACCGGAAAAAACGAAAAGTAGTAAGAAAGAAAAATTTGATCAAATAAAGATAAAACATATATTGTTGGAAAATACAGCCAGAGTATACGGTTATAGTACAGTGGCTTTGGAGGAAAGTCAGAACTTCTTACTTTCCAGAGAGTGGACAGTGCTACAATCGTATACTCTGGTGTTCTCTCCCGGATTTCTTTCTAATCGCTTCTAAAAAAATATTGTATTTTTAATAAAAATAATGCATAATAAGTTTAACCTCATCAAGTAAGTCCCCGATTCTAAGCCGCTAAGGCGAAAGCGGTGGGTTGGGAAGGCTGCGATAGCAGCTATGAGGTTATGAGTAAGTAGCAAAGCGGATTGCGAATATCCGATTTGACTTTATTACAATCGAATTTTACAATATGAAACGGGAGGTTCAAAATATGAAATATATTTTACTTCATGGATTAGGTCAAAATTCCTCTAGCTGGGAAAACACTGTTAAGGTAATGAATCGGAAATCCGATATTCTATGTCCTAATTTATTAGAATGGATTTCTAATACAGAACCATGTTATCCTTATCTCTATCAGGCATTAGAAAACTACTGTGAATCTTGGAATGAACCATTAAACTTATGTGGTCTTTCCTTAGGCGGGATTCTTGCCCTCCATTATACCATTGCCCATAGTGAAAAAGTAAATTCTTTAGCACTAATCGGCACACAAATATCCATGCCTAAAAATATATTAAAGTTTCAAAATATAATCTTTAAACTTATGCCTAATTCCGCTTTTCAAAAAATAGGTATCCGTAAAAATGATATGATTGATCTGTGCAAATCAATGATGGATTTAGACTTTAGTAAAGATTTAAAAAAGATTTCCTGCCAAGTCCTTGTAATATGCGGAGAAAAAGATAAAGCAAATAAATCCGCTTCATTAAAATTAAAACAAGAACTGCCCCATGCAGAACTTTTTATGATTCCTCATGCCGGACATGAAGTAAATTTAGATAGTCCTGCTGAATTAGGAAAAAAACTAAATATATTTTTTCAGTGCAATGAAAATGAAGAAACCAATAAAATAACAAACTTTTTTCAGCCTAAAATGGAAAAAGACAACTCTATTTATATGAGGTGAGAATATGATCCGTATTGCAGTCTGTGATGATGAAAAATATATGTCTGACAAAGTTAGAAAAATGGTATCTGACTTTTTTCATAAAAAAAATATAGAAATAATGATCCTCCAATTTTCCACCGGAGAGGACTTACTAAAATATGATCAAACAATCGATATTATATTCTTAGACATTCAAATGAAAGATATAGACGGAATGGAAACGGCAAGAAAACTGCGTAGCTGTAAATTTAAAGGCTATCTAATCTTTATTACTATTTTAAAAGAGATGGTATTTCAGGCTTTTGAGGTACAAGCATATGACTATCTAATAAAACCACTAAAAGAAAAAGATTTTGAAAAAACAATGGAGCGGCTTTTGCTTTCTATGCAAAATGCCAAAGAAGCTAATCTATTAATTCAAAGAGGGTATGAAACTCGTATTATTCCTTTGGAAGATATTGTCTTTTGTGAGATAATTGATAGAAAAATATATCTGCATTTAATATCCTCTGAAGTAATTGACTTTTATGATCGAATTGAAAATCTAGAAGCTAAGTTAAACAATCGATTTTTTCGCTGTCATAGAAGCTTTTTAATTAATTTAAGATATTTAAAAGGCTATAAAAATGGAATTGCCTATATGGAAAACGGAAAGGAGATACCTGTCTCCCGATTACGCAGCAAAGAGTTTTCTAATATTATTTTACAATATATGAAAAATAGATAAAAATAAGTAAAAAATCTAAAAATAAGTAAAAAGTCTAAAAATAATTAAAAAGTCTAAAAATAAGTATAGTACACCAGTTTATAAAAAAGTGCTATCTATAAAAAATACAAGGTGATAAATAAGATGGACTTTTTTAACCTCATTAAGGAAGTCCCCTGCTTTTAAGACGCCAAGGCGAAAACGATGGGTTGGGACTTCCTTGTTTATGAGGTTATGAGCAAGTAGCAAAGCAGACTGCGAATATCCGATTTGACTGAATCTATGGTAGGGAATACTTAAATATTGATAGGATTCTACTTTTTTACTAAATTTTTGCAAAGAGTAAAGCTTTTTGTCTATTTTTTATTATTTATAATAAGCGGAATTTTTATACAAGTTTATTCTGTATTATTTTATCCAATATAAAGGTAATAGCAGAAAAGTATTATGGGATATTAAGTGTTCATACATAGGGAAGCGTATTTATTTTTAGTATACTGCTTATCATTCCGCAGCATTTAGAAAGCATCTCACAGCAGATAAGTTGATTCTCTGCTTTTGACAGCCGAAAAAGAAATTAGAGGACAGAAATTACAAAGTCTGATAGTAAAAATATAAGGAGGCAGGTTTATGTCAATGGAGATCAACAGAAGTGATAGAGATTTCAAAGTTAATTATGCAGAACAGCTCAGGGAAGAACAGTTAGAAAAAGTAAAAAAAGCAAGAGATGAAAAAGTGTCTGATTCAGTATCAACTCTATGTGATGAATATATCAGCAGCGAAAAATCAGGCAGAAAACCAAGCGGGTTATATCGGTTAGAACAAGATGAAAACGGCAGTCGAAAAATTGTTTTTGATGTAGTGAATAAATCAGAAAATACAGATAAAAAAGAACCGTCAAAAGCAGACAGCCCGAAAGAAAATCAAGAGGGAAAGCAGCCTGAAGCAAAGCCGGAAGCTCCGGGAAATTCGGAGGAAACATGTATTGGGAATACAGATAGGGTAGACAGAGAAATTAAAAAGTTAAAAGAAAAGAAGCAGCAGTTAGAACAACAGATACGATCCGCTTCTGGGGAGGAAGAAAAAGTGAGAGAACTGGAAAGAAAATTAATACAGGTAGAAAATGAATTAAGACAAAAAGATAATGACACTTATCGAAAGCAGAACAGCTCCTATACACAAGTACCTGGAGAATAAAGTCAAATCGGATATTCGCAATCCGCTTTGCTACTTGCTCATAACCTCATCAAGGAAGTCCCAACCCACCGCTTTCGCCTTGGCGGCTTAGAAGCAGGGGACTTCCTTGATGAGGTTAAATAAAAAAGTTTCTGTTCTTAATAAATAAAAAGAAATTGCCCGCCAGTTGCTGTATTGGCGGGTAAAGTAGTATTTTTTGACTAGAATGGATTAGAATTAAGCCCTTAAATACCAATAATTCAGATGGGTATATCTTTTTATCAATTAATATCTAAAAAATATCCAATTAAAACAATAATTACTATAAAATAATAGAAAGAAAAATTCCTATTAAAAAAGAAAAATAAATTTATTATCTGGAATATTAAGAAAAAAGGATTGTAAAATAAAAGAAATAATGATAGAATAAGGAAGAATCATAAAATTTAATTTTAAAAGTCAGGCAACCACTGACAGATGCCGCCAACATCTGCCAGCTGGAGGGCAGAAAGAAGCTGCCCCGCAATAGAGTGCTCTACGATTGCCCAGTAATATTATACTTGTAAAGTTGCGATTAATCAATAGCTTTTTACAGATTACAAGTTTGGGTAATTCGTAGGGCATGAAAGGATATGCTCAAAAATGGCATGTCTTTTTTTATTTTATAGCATAAAGAGTGATTTTACAGCAAAAAACATTTCAAACTGCAGAAAGGAGTAAAAAGTATGATTTACGATTATAGAATAAAGGCAAACGAGTTAGAGGATATTGCGATGCAGTTGGATAATCTTTCTGAGAAGCAATTGCGAAGAGTAGCGAAGGTGGTGGAAAAGATGAAAGAGTCGGAAGATGAGATGAGCTGTGACAATACAAAAAGCTATTTTTATAATGCGATACTGCCGATATTACAAGAATTTGCAGAATTAACAGGGGCGTTGCTTCAGATAGAAGAAAATAATCAGAATCAAATAATAGAAGCAGTTTTTAAAAATTCTTATGGCTTTGATTTAACAGAAGGCTGTCGGTATATGAGGAGTATGTTTGTAGTAGCAAACCATATCAGTATCAGCATAGAGGAAGAGGAAGTGGCATTATCTTTTGTTTTTGACTATGGAAAAATAAGCTGAGAAAAAAGCAGAACAAATGTATTCTTAAAATGGCTTATCGATCCTTTCTGATTTGTTTTCTTGCCCTTTCGTTTTACCAGTTTATTACCAAAAGTAGAATGAAAACAATCTAGAAAAAAGTGAGGAAAAGAAATAAAATACAATACCTTAAAACAGAAGAGAAAACCGCTGTAACATTTATAAATACTGGTCTACAGCGGTTTTTATGTTTAACCTCATCAAGGAAGTCCCCCGCTTCTAAGCCGCCAAGGCGAAAGCGGTGGGTTGGGACTTCCTTGATGAGGTTAAAATTATTCAAATTCTTATATAATCTCTCTTTCTTTTGTCAAATATTATAAGAATCTTATTAAGTCAAATTTCTAATATATCAAATTTTTAATACAAATAAAAAAATTTATGACTTTTTTGAAATCATATGGTAAAATGAAAAAAATTTATTTAGGAGAAAGGTTATGAAAACAAATATAGTATTGATTGGTATGCCGGGAAGCGGGAAAAGCACAGTAGGAGTAGTATTGGCAAAAAAACTTGGTTATCAGTTTATGGATATGGACTTGGTAATTCAAAAAAAATACGGAAAACTGCTTTGGCAGATTATAGCAGAACAAGGGAATCAAGGATTTATGCAGATTGAAAGTAAAGTAAATCAAGAGATTGATACACAATATACCGTAATTGCCCCTGGCGGCAGTGTGGTTTTAGAAGAAGAGGCAATGCAGTTTTTAAAGAAAATTGCAGTAGTAGTTTATCTTAAAATTGAATATAAAGAATTAGAACAGCGGCTTGGAGATTTGACCACTCGCGGAGTAGTATTAGAAGAGGGAACTACATTAAAAGATCTGTATGATTTAAGAACGCCGCTGTGTAAACAATATGCGGATATTATAATTGAAGAAGACGGAAGAAAACTATATGAAACAGTGGAAATGATTTGCAATGCTTTAATAAAAATTCATTAAAAAATTTGTTATTTCTTTATTCTTTCGAATAAGAAAAGGCGTTAGATTTTGGAGACCGTACCTCAATACAGTGATTTTTTAGAGAATAGAACCGTGTTGAGATACGGCTTTGTACATAAAATCTACTCTAGCCATCTGGCTATTCCTCTCCTATAATAAAAAAATAGTTTACATTTAAGCCTTTGTACTGGTAATATTTCTCATATTCCATATTTTAAACGTAGGATCTATTTGTCAAAATCATACCCCTCTCCCCATTTCCATAAGAAAATCCTTATTCAGAACGGTAGAATTCAACCCTTTCTTTATAATACAGACAAAAAAAGATAGAAAAAACCCCCTTTACAAATATCAAACAACTTGGTACAATAATTATTATTACGAAATTATTACAGAAAAATATGTAGAATGTAATAGATTCTATATAAATAACAACTGATAGGTAAAACCAAGATATGATATTTGTATGGAGGAAGTATGAAGAAAAGAAAATCTCTTAAAAAGATTGCAAGAATAACAATATTGAAATCAATGTTAGTGATAGCAGGATGTGTAATACTTGTCTATCCGCTTATGGAAAAAACAAAAGAAAATTCGAATTATTATCAAGTTGTATTAAACGGTAAGGTAATTGGAGGAATTGCAGAAGAGGAAGCAGCTTCCCGAATATTAAAAGAAGTTCGTCTTGCAATTACAAAAGAGGAAAACGATTTGGTTTATATGGATCCTGATCTGGTCGTAACAAAAGAAAATCGTCTGTTTGGAACACGTATGACAGAAGAAGAATTAGAAAAAGAAATCTATACCATCTTAAAAGCAGATGCAGCTCTGCCAAAGGCAACAACTTATGCAGTAAAAATAGAAGAAAATATTTTATACCTTTCCACAAAAGAAGAAGTAGTTGAACTTTTAGAAGGAGTAAAGAATCGCTTTGATACCAATCAGGAATTTGCCGTAGAATTAGTAGAAAATGAAGGAAAAGAATTTACCTCTCTAACTACTAATTTAATTAAAGCAGATATGGAAATGCGGGAAGGAGCAATTGTATATGCAGCAGGGGAGGATACCAATCCTGCCGAATCCGCAGAACCTGCAGCTTCTCCTCAAAATGGTGTATTAAGTATTCAATTTGAGCAGGATATTGAGATTACAGAATCTAGTGTTCCAGCTAGTGCATGTACAACCGTACAGGAAGCATTGGATCTTTTGACAAAAGACAAAGAAGAAAATCAGGTTTATGAGGTAATTGCAGGAGATTGTATGTCTGTTATTGCAGAAAAAAATGAAATTTCTTTAAATAAGTTATATGATTTAAATCAAGGAATTACTGGAGATACTACACTTCAGATTGGACAGGAATTAATTATCACCGTGCCGGAACCAGAACTGTCTGTTTTAGTAGAAGAAGAAGTTACCTATGAAGAGGACTATCAGGCAGAGACGGTTTATATTGACAATGATAGCTGGTATAATACAGAAACAGTAGTAAGGCAAGAAGGCAGTGTAGGACATCATGAGATTGTAGCAATTGTAAATTCAAGAAATGGAAAAGAAATCGATCGAGAAATTGTACAGGAAAATGTTGTGTTAGAATCACAGCCTAAAATTATTGAGCGGGGAACATTAACACCTCCTACTTATATCTGGCCAACCTATTCTTATACCATTACATCCCGATTCGGACAGCGTTGGGGCAGACTGCACGGTGGTGTAGATATCGGCGTCAGCAGCGGAAGCACCGTTATGGCATCCAGCTCTGGAAGAGTGGTTAGTGCCGGATGGAATGGTGACTATGGCTATTGTATTCTGCTTCAGCATCCAGACGGACGGCAGACCCGCTATGCACATCTGAATAAAGTATTAGTCAGTGCAGGAGAAAGTGTTTCGCAGGGACAAAAGATTGGCTTAAGCGGCAATACGGGACGAAGCACAGGACCACATCTTCATTTTGAGATGATTATCAATGGTTCTAGAGTAAATCCGTTGGATTATGTTGGGTAATCTCTTGACGAATAGAGAGCAGAGTAATATAATAGAATACGCATTTTAGGGCGATAAAGAGTAAAAGTAAGTTTTTTCTGAATAGGAAGTATTGAGAAAAAACTTATTTTTGCTGCTACAAAGTCAAATCGGATATTCGCAATCCGCTTCGCTACTTGCTCATAACCTCATCAAGGAAGTCCCAACCCACCGCTTTCGCCTTGGCGGCTTAGAAGCGGGGGACTTCCTTAATGAGATTAAAAAAATAGAATTCGTTCTAATCAAAATGAACAACAGTGAAAAGAATATTTCACTGGGAGGGAGATTTATTATGAAGTATATTGTAGTATTGGGAGATGGAATGGCAGATGAACCATTGGCAGAATTGGATGAAATGACACCATTAGAGTATGCCGATACGCCAACAATGGATCGTCTTGCTGCAAAGTCAGAAATGGGGATGGTACAGACCATTCCAGAGGGGATGGCACCAGGGAGTGATATAGCCAATCTGGCTGTATTAGGATATAATCCGAAGGAATATTATACCGGACGTTCTTCCTTAGAAGCATTGAGCATAGGTGTGGATATGAAAGATACCGATATTGCCGTTCGTACCAATTTTGTAACACTTTCTCGGGAAAAGGGGATTCCTTATAAAGAGCGGACGATTTTAGATCACAGTGCCGGGGAAATTTCTACAGAAGAAGCTGCCTTTTTTTTGGACATGATAAAAAAGGAATTCCAGGATGACAATTATCAGTTTTATCTGGGAACCAGTTATCGGCATCTTTTGATTTGGAATAAAGGGGAAGCAGTAGAACTGACGGCACCGCATGATATTCTTGGGCAAAAGATTGGAAACTATCTTCCAAAAGATAAAAAACTGTCTGAGATGATGGAAAAAAGTTTTTTGCTTTTAGACGATCATCCTAACAATGACAAGCGGGAACGATATTGCTCTAACAGGGCAAATTCAATCTGGTTTTGGGGGGCAGGCACAAAGCCGGCATTGAGTTCTTTTCAGGAAAAAACCGGTTTAAAAGGAGCCATGATTTCGGCTGTAGATCTATTAAAAGGAATTGCAATTGGTGCAGGAATGAAAGTAATGGAAGTAGAGGATGCAACTGGAGATTTACATACCAATTACAGAGGAAAAGCACAGGCAGCAATTGATGCATTATTAAAAGAAAATTTTGATTTTGCTTATGTCCATTTGGAAGCACCCGATGAGATGGGGCATCAGGGCAGAATAGAACATAAAGTGATGTCAATTGAATATTTGGATCGGCGGATTATTCGTCCTATTGTAGAAGCAATGGAAGAAGCAGGAGAGGAATTTCGTATCCTGATTATGCCCGATCATCCGACACCGATCCGCTGTCGTACCCACACTTCGGATCCCGTACCTTATCTCTTATATGACAGTACAAAAGAAGTCAAAAATAGTCGGTTATATTGTGAAAAAGAGGCAAAAGAAACAGGAATTCTGGTAAGAGAAGGATACCGTATCACAGAAAAACTGTTTGGCACATATACTGAATAAAAGGAAATTCTGTTTCAATTTATACATTCGTTCTGTTTTTTGTTGATAATAGGAATTTGGGATGTTGCATAATTTTGCTTTACTTTTTTATGAAATATGCTATAATATGGTGTAGTTTTTTTGTTAAAGATAAAGTTAGAGTATGAGAAAAAAGCAGCAGATATAAAATAGGATAGAAACGGATAGTTGGAAAATAGAATGTAGAATAGAGAAGTCAGGAAACAGATGGAAAGTCAATAGAGGTGTGCAATGGAGCAATATATTATAAAAGGTGGTATTCCCCTGATTGGTGAAGTAGAAATAGGCGGTGCAAAAAATGCGGCACTTGCAATTCTTGCAGCAGCGATTATGTGCGATGAGCCGGTTTATATCGAAAATGTACCAAATGTACGGGATACAAATGTATTATTGCAGGCAATTACTGAGATTGGAGCGGTAGTAGAACGGATCGGACCTCATTCTGTAAAAATAAACGGAAAAAAAATTAATAGTATCTGTGTAGATTATGAGTTTATTAAAAAGATTCGTGCGTCTTATTATTTACTGGGAGCTTTGCTTGGAAAGTATCACCAGGCGGAGGTTGCACTTCCAGGAGGCTGCAATATTGGAAGCCGTCCGATTGATCAGCATAAAAAAGGCTTTGAGGCATTGGGAGCAGAAGTACTGATTGAAAGCGGCATGGTAAAAGCAAATGCGAAACGGCTGAGAGGAAGCCATATCTATTTTGATCTTGCTACAGTAGGAGCAACCATCAATGTAATGATGGCAGCGGTATTGGCGGAAGGAGATACTATTTTAGAAAATGCAGCAAAAGAACCTCATGTAGTAGATGCGGCTAACTTTTTAAACAGTATGGGTGCAAAGATAAAAGGTGCTGGTACTGATGTGATTCGTATCAGAGGAGTCAAGTCGCTGCATGGTACGGAATATTCCATTATTCCGGATCAGATTGAGGCAGGAACATTTATGATGGCAGCGGCGGCAACAAAGGGAGATGTTATTGTCCGCAATGTGATTCCAAAACATTTAGAGGCAATTTCTGCTAAACTGATTGAAACGGGATGTCAGATTACGGAAGAGGATGATGCGGTTCGGGTTTTTGGACAGAGCAACCTTTATCATACCAATATTAAGACACTGCCGTATCCCGGGTTTCCAACCGATATGCAGCCGCAGATGACAGCTGTGCTGGCATTGGCACGTGGTACCAGCATTGTAACAGAAACGATTTTTGAAAATCGGTTTAAATATGCAGGTGAGCTGGCAAGAATGGGTGCAGATATCAAAGTAGAAGGAGGAAATACAGCGATTATTAACGGTGTTTCCAGACTGACAGGAGCGGAAGTAAATGCACCGGATCTGCGGGCAGGAGCCGCTTTAGTGATTGCTGCACTTGCAGCAGAGGGATATTCGGTTATTGATGATATTGTCTATATTGAACGTGGCTATGAGGATTTTGAGATAAAATTAAATGGACTGGGTGCACAGATTCAGAAGGTAAAGTGTGAGAAGGATATTCAGAAGTTTAAATTAAAGATTGGATAGTTAGGATTAAAAAGGAATCAGATCGTGTTCTGATTCCTTTTGCAAGTCTTATTTTAAAGAATAGCAACGATTTTTAAATTTTTCTCATGCAGCAAATCGTGATAGATCTGACCTTCGCAGTGAACAATCGGACGAGAAAGAGCGGTTTTATTAATCATAATAATTGATCCTTTTTCTCCGTTGTTTAGGCGTACCGTGTTATTAATATAACTGTTGACAATATTGTGCATAAATGGGACAAGATAGGAGGCATCGTAACAGCGATAGCCTTCTTTTTCAAATGTAGATAATACCTCAAAGGTACAAAGCGGTCCACGGTAAGCACGTGCGGCTGTCATTGCATCATATACATCAGCAATTGCAATAATCTTGGCAAAGGAATTAATATTATTTTTCGTCAGTCTGCCCGGATAGCCGGAACCGTCACAGCGTTCGTGGTGCTGCATCGCAGCAAGGGCAATCTTTTCGTCCATGCCAAATCCTTTTAAAAGCTGATAGCCTTTATAAGGATGTGTTTTTAGCAGTTCGTATTCTTCAGCGGTCAGTTTGGATGTTTTTTGCAGAATTTCCGGTGGAATTAATAATTTGCCAATATCATGGAACAGTGCTGCTATAGTAAGCGTGTTGAGGTCCTCTTCTGACAGATGCAGCCAGCGACCGATAATAGCAGAAATAATCGAAACATTTAGGGAATGGGTATAGGTGACATCATCAGAGTCGCGCATACTGTGAAGCATATCTAAAAGTTCCAGATTATTTTCTGAAGTATTAATTAGGCTGGTAGCAGAAGAAAAGATCTGTTCTATCAGCTCAGGAGATGAGTTGCCTGCCGCCACCTCGTCTAAAGTAGATTTTGTAATTTCGATTGTATTATCGAACTGCTTTTTAAAATTGATAAATTCTTCGGAAGCCTTTACCCGTTCTGAATAGGTGGTACGAAAGATATCTTCATCAGACGGTTCAATTGGTACAAGAGATTCTATGAGTACACGATCAATTTCATAGAATTGTAGTCTGGTAATCGATTCCTCGGTAATTCGGCTTCCCTTCGGCAAAATAAGTTGATCTGCATTGTTATAAACAGAATTAGCCAGTTTCATGCCAGGAATCAATTTTTTTGTAGCAATAGATTGTTTTGTCATAAGTTCCCCTCCATTTGTATCTCTATTATACACAAAAAAAAGGAAAAAGTAAACAGCTAGTATAAAATGCCGGTATATTTTTTGTGATGACGTGGGATTTTGTTTTTTGGAAATAAGATGGTGGGGGAGGACGCCGGGGTGGGGAATCGATCCCTTCCCGCTGTTCCGCTCTACGGAAAGTAAGAACGTCTAATGCTTCTGAATCTGCGTGCATCCAGCCGGACGGACCGGGGTGCAATTCGCCCGTGTAACGGGCTAAACACACCCCTTTTTTTGCCATTCGGGAATGGCAAAAAATCCTAATGGATCGACAGAAGCATAAGACATTCTAACTTTCCTCCGAAGTCACAGCGGGAAGGGATCGATTCCCCACCCCGGCTGTCTTTTCCTGCCGGCAGAATGATAGTTGACTCATACATCCATATAGGAAATATTTACTATTTATAGAGATTAAAGAAAAAGTGTAAATTGTAGAATAATAAAAATAGTATATTTTATACAGCGTTTTTATTTTATATTAAACAAAAGGACTATTGTTGGGAAAAGTGGTTGATTATCTCAAAAAAGTCTTGATATGTCGCCCGGAATCCCGCCAGCCCAGCTATCAGCACACAGCATTAAGAAAGAATAAATGAAAAAAGAGTATGGTATTTCCAAAGAGAGTATCTGCTGGTGGTGCTATGAATTTCAGAAAGAATGTCAAGCTCAAAGCCTTTCAAATCCTTCTTCCACTAATGAAGCGGATATTATGAAAGAAAACTTACGTCTGTGTAAAGAACTGGCTGAAAAAGAGAAGGAAATTTCGTTCCTAAAAAAAGCGGCGACATTCTTTGCAAGGGAAATTGATTAGAGGCTTATCGATTTATAAGTATCATAGGTAATTCCACATTCGCTGGTTATTGGGGCGGCTGGAAATCTATCTAGGTGCTTATTATAACTACCATAAAAATCGAAAGGCGGGTTACTGTGCCAAAAAGGCAGAAGTTCACAGACAGGTTGCTGAGATCTATCACAAACATAATGGCATTGACGGTTATTGCGGCATTATGATGAGATTGGTATCCTGCATCCAGAAAGTGTAGATGATTTTACCAGGTATCGTTATTACAGTGAGTAAGACGGCAAAGCACTTACAATAGAAGACTGTTTAGAGGCAATATATGAAGTATTGAAAATTGCATAAAGGGAGTCTTGATGTAGAGGAAGAAAAAAGTTGAAACATTTTTTATCCTTTACTTGACATAGGCAGAACCGGCAAATTTGTGAAAAAATAAACGTAAATTGTGGAACAATACAGCCAGAGTGCATTAGGGGGACGCTGTGACTTCGGAGGAAAGCTAGAGGCTCTTAGACTTCTGTCAATTTAGTAGGATTTTCGGGCACTTGTGCCCGAAAAAGGGGTGTGTTTAGCCCGATGCACGGGCGAATTGCACCCCGATCCGTCCGGTTGGATGCACACAGATTCAGAAGTCTTAGAGCTTCTGCTTTCTGGAGAGCGGAACAGCGTCCCCCTAATGCACTCTGGCGTCCTCTTTGGTAGTTTTTGCCTTGGGGTGGGAGAATTTGATTTTATATATTTTTTTACTTGACGAAATGAATAAAATGTTGTATTCTACCTACAGCAGAAAGAAAAAGTTCATAGAAAACGATTCCCTTATTCAGAGTGATGGAGATACATAGGATCTGTGAAGTCACGGCAACCCCAATTTAGGAAGGTGCCAACCTGAGCGAGTTACAGTCGGAAACGGCGGTCGAACAATAAGTGGATTTGATAGCAGAAAAACGCACAATCGAGTCCATTTGTAGATGGACTCTTTCTTTTTGGATTAGAATACACCAGGAGGAAATAAACATGGAGAAGAGATTATTTACATCAGAGTCGGTAACAGAAGGTCATCCAGATAAGGTATGTGATGCTGTATCAGATGCAATTTTGGATGCTTGTATGGAACAAGATCCTATGAGTCGTGTGGCCTGCGAAACCTGCAGCTGTACAGGATTTGTATTGGTGACAGGAGAGATTACAACACAGGCAAAACTGGATATTCCGGCAATTGTAAGAAAGACGGTAAATGAAATCGGTTATGATCGTGCGGAGACAGGATTTGACGGAAACACTTGTGCGGTAATGGTAGCACTGGATCAGCAGTCGGCGGACATTGCAATGGGAGTGGATAAGGCATTGGAAGCAAAAGAAGGCAGTCTGACGGATGCACTTGATACCGGAGCAGGCGATCAGGGAATGATGTTTGGGTATGCAACCAATGAGACAGAGGAATTAATGCCGTATCCTATTTCTCTTGCACATAAGCTGGCACTTCAACTTACTAAGGTGCGGAAGGACGGAACACTTTCTTATCTGAGACCAGACGGAAAGACACAGGTATCGGTAGAATATGATGAGGCAGGAAAGCCGGCACGGTTAGAGGCAGTTGTGTTGTCGACACAGCATGATGAGAATGTGACACAGGAACAGATTCATGCAGATATAAAAAAGTATGTATTTGAACCAGTGCTTCCAAAAGAGATGTTGGATAAAAATACAAAGATCTTTATTAATCCAACTGGACGGTTTGTAATAGGCGGACCACATGGAGATGCCGGTCTGACTGGACGTAAGATTATTGTGGATACTTATGGCGGATATGCCCGTCACGGCGGTGGAGCTTTTTCAGGGAAGGATTGTACAAAGGTGGATCGCTCGGCTGCTTATGCTGCACGTTATGTAGCAAAGAACATAGTAGCGGCAGGTTTGGCGGAACGGTGCGAGATTCAGTTGTCCTATGCAATTGGAGTTGCAGAGCCGACTTCTATTATGGTAGATACATTTGGAACAGGAAAGTTGTCGGATGAAAAATTGGTGGAATTGATTCGAGAGAATTTTGATTTGCGGCCGGCTGGGATTATTCAAATGTTGAATTTAAGACGACCGATTTATCGGCAGACGGCAGCATACGGACATTTTGGACGGCTGGATTTGGATCTGCCTTGGGAACAGGTGGATAAGGTGGAATTGTTAAAGAAGTATTTATAAATAGTTAGAATGGATTGGGCAGGAAACAGAGATTTCCTGCTCGATTTTTATGTTTATTTTAGGAATATTTCATAAGGTTTCTACCTTATTTTTTATATTCTATGATATAATACAAAATAAAGCTGGGATTGGTATAGGGTAAGAGAAACGACAGAGAGGAGTAAAAATGAAAATTCGGACAAAATTGGTGCTTACGTTTCTTGCGGTTATATTATTGCCGATTTGTTTAAGTTCTATTTGTGCTTATGGTATTACACAGGTTCAGTTTAAAGCAATGGAAAAGTACTATGGGATGGATAGTACGGATTATGAGGGGCTGACAGATTCTACTCGTCTGTTTAATCGGATGACGAAGCAGATTTATCATGAAATTGCTTATGATATTGAGACGGATCTTACGAAATTAGAAGATGTTCAGTATTTAGAACAGTTAAACCACCGATTAAATTCGGCATATTCTTTTTTATTGCTTCGGTGTAATGAGGAGATTCTTTACAGTGGGGGGACAAAAGAGCAGACACAGGCAGTTTTGGATAAGCTGCCAGAGTATGGAGATTATGAGATGGGGGCGGAGAATGGTGTTTATTTGGACGGAGGAAATCGCTGTCTGATTAAGCCGATTGATTTTGAGGGGCTGAATAAGGAAGAGTGCAGTATTTTTATTATTACTGAGATGCGGGAACTGATTCCAGAGGTAAAAGGTATTTTAGTGGAGGTGATACTGGCCATCTTTTTTGTTTTGGCAATTACGGCTTCTGTGCTTGTAGGGTGGATCTATAGGAGTATGGTAAAACCGCTGAAAGAACTTCAGACGGCGGCAAATAATATTGCGAATGGAAATTTGGATTTTACGGTTTCGGTTAATTCAAGGGATGAAATTGGGGAGCTTTGTAAGGATTTTGAAGAGATGCGGCGGCGGTTAAAAGAGAATACCGAGGAAAAACTGCAGTACGATAAAGACAGTAAAGAATTAATCAGCAATATTTCTCACGATCTAAAGACGCCGGTAACGGCAGTAAAGGGATATGCAGAAGGGATTATGGATGGGGTAGCGGATTCTCCAGAGCGGATGGAGAAGTATATTAAGACAATTTATAATAAGGCATGTGATATGGAGAGGCTGATTGAGGAGCTGACTTTTTATTCTAAAATTGATACAAATCGAATTCCTTATAATTTTGCAAAGATTCCAGTGGATAAGTATTTTCAGGATTGTGTAGAAGAATTGGGAATGGATTTGGAGCAAAAGAATATTGAGCTGATCTATTCTAACTATATGGAAAAGGAAGAAGTGATTATTGCTGACCCAGAGCAGCTTCGGAAAGTGGTGAATAATATTATTGGAAATTCTGTAAAATATATGGGAACGGGAAGAAAGGGCATGATTGCTATTCGATTAAAGGATGAGGGAGATTTTGTAAAGGTTGAAATTGAGGATAATGGAAAAGGGATTGCAGTAAAGGATCTGCCTTATATTTTTGATCGGTTTTATCGGACGGATGCTTCCCGGAATTCCAGTCAGGGGGGAAGTGGAATCGGGTTGTCGATTGTGCGAAAGATTGTAGAAGATCATGGAGGACGGATCTGGGCTACCAGTAAAGAAGATACCGGAACCGTAATGCATATGGTATTTCGAAAATATCAGGAGACACTTTCTTAGGCAGGTGACAGATGGGATGGATTAGGATTTGTTTATGATAAAGTTATGTTATAAAGAAAGGATAAAATAAGATGAACAAAATTTTAATTGTGGAAGATGAACTAACGATTGCGGAATTGGAGAAAGACTATTTAGAGTTAAGCCGGTTTGAGGTGGAGATTGAGACCAGCGGGGAGAGAGGATTAGAGCGTGCACTAAAGGAGGATTTCGATCTGTTTATTTTAGATGTGATGCTGCCCAATGTGGATGGGTTTGAGATTTGCCGCAGGGTACGGGAGGTTAAAAATACACCGATTCTTTTGGTATCGGCAAAAAAGGATGATATCGATAAGATTCGGGGGCTTGGACTGGGGGCTGATGACTATATGACAAAGCCATTTAGCCCAAGTGAGCTGGTGGCACGGGTAAAGGCACATCTAGCTCGATATGAAAGGCTGATTGGCAGCAATGTACAGGAAAATGAGATTATTGAGATTCGGGGAATTAAGATTGATAAGACTGCACGGCGGGTCTATGTGAATGGAGAGGAGAAGAATTTTACGACAAAGGAGTTTGATCTATTGGCTTTCTTGGCACAAAATCCCAATCATGTGTTTACAAAGGAAGAACTGTTTAATAAGATCTGGGATATGGAGTCGATTGGGGATATTGCTACGGTTACAGTGCACATTAAGAAGATTCGGGAAAAGATTGAATTTGATACTTCAAAGCCTCAGTATATTGAGACGATTTGGGGGGTTGGGTATCGGTTTAAGGTCTAGTTTTTGGACGGTAGAGAAAACAGGGAGAGAGGATAGAGATGAAATTTCTTCATATTTCAGATCTGCATATTGGAAAACGGGTAAATGAATTTTCTATGATAGAGGATCAGAGGTATATATTAAAGCAGATTCTTGAAATTGCAGATAAAAGACAGGTGGATGGGGTTTTAATAGCAGGGGATATCTATGATAAGTCTGTGCCGTCAGCCGAGGCGGTACAGGTGTTTGACTGGTTTCTTACTGAATTGGCAAAGCGGAAGAGAACGGTGTTTGCGGTAAGCGGGAATCATGATTCGGCGGAACGAATTGCTTTTGGGGCACAGATTATGAAGGGGAGAGAGGTGTATGTCTCTCCTGTGTATAACGGAGAGATTGAACGGGTTCGAATGACGGATTCCTATGGGGAGATTTGGGTTTATCTGCTGCCTTTTATTAAGCCGGCGGCGGTACGGCATGTGCTGGAGGGAGAGGAAGGTGCTGTGCTGCCGGAGAATTATCATGATGCGGTATGGACGGTTGTGGAGCGGATGGGAGTGGATGAGAAAGAGCGGAATATTCTTGTGGCACATCAGTTTGTAACGGGAGCTGGGCGATGTGATTCAGAGGAAATAGCTGTTGGCGGAATGGATCAGGTGGGGGCAGAGGTTTTTGATCGATTTGACTATGTGGCTTTGGGGCATATTCATAGTCCGCAGTGGATAAGACGGAAGGAAGTGCGGTATTGCGGCACGCCTTTAAAGTATTCCTTTTCTGAGGCGGAGCAGCAGAAGTCGGTTACGGTGGTGACTTGCAGAGAGAAGGGGGAAGTGGAGATAGAAGTGGTGGGATTACGTCCGCTTCGGGATATGAGGAAGGTGCGGGGGAGTTATCAGGAAGTGATGGCTCGGGAGTTTTATCAGGGAAAAAATCAGGAGGATTATGTGCAGATTACATTGACGGATGAGGAAGATGTTTTGGACGGGATGCAGCGGCTTCGGGCGGTTTATCCGAATTTGATGCAGCTTTTGTATGACAATAGCCGGACTCGGCAGAGCCAAATGGTGGAAGTGGGGGAGGACATAGAGGAGAAGTCGGAGCTGGAGTTGTTTCAGGAGTTTTATCGGATGCAGAATAATCGGGAGATGAGTTTGGAGCAGATCGCTTTTGTGGAGAGGGTGATTGAGGGGGTGCGGGAATGAGGGAGGATGTTTTAGTTTTGTTGGTTGTGGTCAGGATATTGGTATGATAGAAGAATCTCTGCTGGGGTCGTTTGCACAAAGGTTTCCTTGCAGAGATTTCTTTATCATGCCAACCGCGTGAGTTTGCCGGGATAGTAATGCTGCCGGGATGGTGGAAGAGAGATTTATAAATTTAGGAGGAAGAGATGAAGCCTGTAAAGTTGATAATAAGTGCGTTTGGACCTTATGCGGGAAGGACGGAGATTGATTTTGAGCTTCTTGGCGGACAAGGGCTATATTTAATTACTGGGGATACTGGGGCAGGGAAGACAACGATTTTTGATGCCCTTACATTTGCTTTGTATGGGGAGGCAAGCGGGGATGTACGGAAGGCAGATATGTTTCGCAGTAAGTATGCAAAGGCAGATGTCCCTACTTATGTGGAGTTGGTATTTGACTATCGGGAGAAGAGATATGTAGTGAAGAGGAATCCAGAGTATCTTCGACCGAAGGGAAGAGGGAAGGGGTATACTTTGCAGAGAGCGGAGGCAGAGTTGGTTTATCCAGATGAGCGGGAGCCTGTTACTAAGGCAAAAGAGGTAACAAAGGCAGTAACAGAGTTGATTGGGTTGGATCGGAAGCAGTTTACGCAGATCTCTATGATTGCACAGGGGGATTTTCAGAAGCTGCTTTTTGCGGGGACGGAGGAGCGGAGCGGGATTTTTCGGCAGATTTTTAAGACCGGGATTTATCAGAGGATGCAGGAGCAGCTAAAGGCGGCTGTAAGGGAGCAGGGGAAAAAGTATGAGGAATTAAAGTTAAGTGTGAATCAGTATATGGGAGATGTGGTTTGTTTAAAGGGGACATCTTCTGCCGAGAAAATGGAGAAGCTGCAAAAGATTAAGTTTGAGGGAAAAATTGGGGAAGGATTGGTGCTGTTAGAAGAACTGTGTGCAGAAGAAAAAGAGGAGTTAGGGAGGCTGGAGGAGAAAAAACGGCAGTTAGAGGTGCAGATTCAGGAAGAGGAACGGTTGATTGACAGGATTGATAGGAGAAAGGAACAGCAGGAGAAGTTAGAGGGACAGCAGAGGGAATTGGAGAGACAGGAAGCTGTGTTGGGGAAGGCAGAGGAAGATTTGCGGGAGGCTGAGAAAAGGGCTGAGGTACGGGAGAGTTTGATTGTGCAGATTAAGGAGCAAAGAGATCGTTTGGAGCTGCTGCAGGAACTGTATCGGGAAAGGGAAAAGCAGCAGGAATTGGGACGGGAAGGAGAGTTAGAGAGACAGAAATGGGAAGAGTTAGGGGAAGAGGAGCGGCATTTGGGGGAGGATTTGAAAGTGGATATAGGGGAGTTAAAGGGGCTGGAAGCAGTGGGGGAAGAGAAAGAGCGTTTGGAGCATGGAAAGGAGCGGGCACAGCAGCATAGGAGGCAGCTTTTGCAGCAGAAGACGGAGTTGGAACAGGAGATAAGAAAGCAGCAGAAGACGGAGGAAGAGATAGGGAAAGGCAGGGATAGGGAAGAGAGGTCTGCAGAAGAAATACGGGTGATACAGGGACAGATAGAAGCATTTGGGGAGTTGGACGAAAGGTTTTATAGGGTAGAGGAGATACAAAATCAGTTGAAGAAGCTGAAGGACGAATTTGATAGTGGGCAGGAAGAATATCGGAAGATTCAGGAAGGACTGCAGCAGATAGAGCAGTCACAGCGGGAAGTTTTTGCGGCTGAGGAGGAGTTAAGGAAGAGGGAGGAGATATGCAGAGCGGAACAGGAGAAACGGAAAGATGCAAAGGAAGAAGCGGTTCGCTGCCAGCATCAGGCAGAAGCGGCAGAGAGGCGGTTTTTAGATTTTCAGGAGCAGATAAGGGTGCGGAAAGAATTGGAAGAGAAGGTGGCAGAACAGGAGAGGATTTATCGGGAGCTTTATTTAAAGATAGAGGAGGAAGAAAAGGAGCAGGAACGTCTGCAGAGGGAGTGGGAGTCTGCAGAGGGAGCGGAAGTCCGTAGTTTAAGGGCAGCTCAGGAACAGAGGGAATTAGAGGAACAAAAGGAATTGTTTCAAAAGCTGCTGGAAGGGAAGGCATCTTGGGAAGAACAGGAGAAAAAGCTGGATTTGTTGCTGAGGGAATATAAGGAAGCTGTAGAAGAAAAGGAACAGGTTTGGGTAGTTTATCAGGAGGCAGAACAGTGCTTTTGGGATGCACAGGCGGGGTTGCTGGCACGGGAACTTAAGGAGGGAAAGGCATGTCCGGTCTGTGGGTCTTTGTGCCATCCAAAGAAGGCAAAACTATTGGAGACTGTGCCGGAAAAGGAAGAAGTGGAACAGGAGAGAAACCGTTATACAAAGGTGAGAGAGAAGGTAGAACGGCTTAGTGTGGAGGCAGGACATAGAAGGGAGCGGTTAGCGGAACAGAGACAGGATTTGGAGGAAATGGTGAGGCGTTTGTTTGGTTTGGCGGGGATAGATTGGGGGGAGTGTGTAGTTTTGGAAAGGAAATTAGAAGAGAAAAGGGAATGGTTTAGGCAGAGGGAAGAGGTTTTGGGGTTAGAGAGAAGGCAGGCAGAGGAAGGAAGGGAGCGGGAAGCAAAGTTAAAGCGGCGGTTACAAAAAGGGGAGGCAGAGCAGAAAGAGAGGCGGCTCTTTTTGCAGCAGAGGGAGCATGAGTTTGCAGCAGGAAAGGGACAGTTGGAAGAAAATAATCGTCAGTGGGAGGGTTTGTTGGGGATGCAGGATTTTTTTGCGGCAGGTGAGCATATAGGGGATATAGGGGCTGTAGGGGCTGTAGGGGAGATGGGTGTACGTTTAAAATTGGAAGCGGAGCAGCGGCGGCAGATGCAACAACAGGCGGAAGCACAGAGAGCACAGTGGGAGAGATTGGAGGAGGAGAGAAAGACGCTGGAAGAGAAGAGGCAGTTTTATAGGGAAGAGAGAGAAAAAAATCAGAAAAATGCAGCAGAACAAAGTGGGCAGGGCAAGGTACTGAGGAGGCAGATGGCAGAGGGATTGGAACGGATAAGGGGGGTTTTGGGGACAGCAAAGGAATGGATAGGGGGTGTGTTAGAGAGGAAAGAGAGTTGGGAAATGGGGGATGAAGAGCAGTTTTTGTTGGAGGTGCAAGGATACATAGATCAGTTGGGGATGGATTTGGAGAGGATAGGGGAGAAGCGGAGGGAGCGTGAGCATTTAAAAGGGGAGAGACAGAGAATAGAGGAGGAACGAGTGACGGATAGGGAAGAACAAATTCAATTAGAGAAGCGGCTGGAGGGGATTTGGAATCGAAGGCTGGAGAAGTGTAAGCAGCTTTTGGAGACCCTTGGGATGCAGGGGGTTTGTTTAGAAGAGATAGAACTGGACGGAAGGCTGGAAGAGATGATAAGAGAGCATGCCGAGAGTATGGAACGGGAGTTGGGGAAGAGGTTGATTTGTTTGGAGCAGGAATTGGGGGAAAATATTAGGAAGCTTGCGAGAAAACAGGAACTGGAGATAAGGATTCCTGAGAAAGAGAGACAGAAGAAGAGTGTGGAGGAGAGGCTGCAAAGAATAGAGAGAAGACTGGCGGAATTGGGGATAGAAAGCAGAAATAAGGAGGAGAGAATAGAGCGGTTGTCAAAGCAGTTGGGAACGGAGCAGGCAGAAGAGATACAGGAAAAGATCGATTGGCTTTTGAAAGAAAAGGAAGAATTAGAGGGGGTGCTGGATCAGAAAAAGCGGTATTATGAGCAGTGCAGGACAGAGAGAGAGAAACTGGCAGCGGCGGTCAGGGCTTTGGGGGAACAGTTAGGGCAGATAGAGGTGGGAGAAGGGGTTTTAGAAGAAGAGGTTACGGCAAGGAAGGAGCAGTGGCAGCAGGAGAAAGAGGAGGTGGAAGCAGAGAGAGATCAGGAGAATTCAGCCTATTGGACAAACCAGAGGATTTTGGAAAAGGTAAAGGAAAAGCAAGAGGATATTCTTGTGGTGGAAGAAAAATATAACTGGATGAAAGCTCTTTCCGATACGGCAAATGGGATGCTGAGCGGGAAGCAGAAAGTGGAGTTGGAGACCTATGTACAGATGGCTTATTTCGATCGGATTCTGCGGCGTGCGAATCTGCGGCTTCTTACTATGAGCAGCGGACAGTATGAGTTAAAGCGGGAGAGGGACGAGGAGAAGAAAAAGGAGAAGACAGGGCTGGAGCTTTGTGTGATGGATCACTATAATGGAACGGAACGCAGTGTAAAAACGTTGTCTGGAGGAGAGGCTTTTCAGGCGTCTTTGTCTCTTGCACTGGGGCTGTCGGATGAGATTCAGTCTTATGCAGGGGGAATTCAGATGGATGCGATGTTTGTAGATGAGGGGTTTGGTTCTTTGGATGAGGAGGCATTGGCACAGGCGATGAAGGCGTTAGTGCGGCTGACGGAAGGGAATCGGATGGTAGGAGTGATTTCTCATGTGCCAGGGCTGAAAGAACAGATTGAGAGAAAAATTATTGTTACAAAGTGTCATACACAGGATGGAGTTGGCAGTTATATTACAATAGAATAGGAAGAAAAGTTTGGAGGAATTTGGAGATTATTCACATAAAATTTATGCTGTTAATAGGAAAGATTTTGCTTGCGGCATTGTATAAAATACATTATAATACAACAATAAGAATCGTTATTGATTCTGTGAAAGAATAACAATCAGATCTGATAGGAGGATTTTGTAAAAATGGCAGAACAATATGTTTCAGATGCAGTAAAATATGTGGGAGTGGATGATAGAGGAATTGATTTGTTTGAAAGCCAGTATCGGGTGCCGAACGGTGTTTCATATAATTCTTATATTATTCTCGATCAAAAGATTGCCATTATGGATACGGTGGACAAGCGGGCAACAGAGGCATGGCTTGCAAATGTGGAACAGGTATTGGAGGGGAAGGTACCAGATTATTTGATTATTTCTCATATGGAGCCGGATCATGCGGCAAATATTCAAACTATTGCAGAAAAGTATCCGACTATGCAGCTAGTAGGAAATGGAAAAACACTTCAGATGCTGTCGCAGTTTTTTTCTTTTTCTTTGGAAGGAAGAACGATAACTGTAAAGGAAGGAGACGAGCTTTCCTTAGGAGAACATACACTGGTATTTTATATGGCACCTATGGTACATTGGCCGGAAGTTATGGTGGAATATGAGAAGAAAGAACAGATTCTTTTTTCGGCAGACGGTTTTGGAAAGTTTGGGGCTTTGGACGCAGAAGAGGAGTGGACAGCAGAGGCAAGAAGATATTATATTAATATTGTAGGAAAATATGGTGCCCAGGTACAGGCATTGTTAAAGAAAGCTTCTGGTTTAGCGATTTCTAAAATTTGTCCGCTGCATGGACCGATTTTAACAGAAAATTTGGGGTATTATTTGGAAAAGTATGATCGATGGAGCAGTTATCGTCCAGAAGAAAAGGGGATTTTGATTGCTTATGCATCGATTCATGGAAATACAAAAAAAGCGGCAGAAGAGATGGGAGAGCTTTTTAAGCAGGCGGGAGTGGAACAGGTAAAAGTAACGGATCTGTCCCGCTCGGATTTGGCAGAGGCAGTAGCAGATGCATTTTGTTATGATCGGATGCTGCTGGCATGTGCAACATATGACGGAGGATTATTTCCGGTAATGGAAGATTTTCTGCAGCATTTAAAAAATAAAAATTATCAGAAACGGAAAGTAGGGCTGATGGAAAATGGTTCCTGGGCACCGCTTGCGGCAAAGAAGATGAAAGAATATTTGGAACAAATGAAGGATATAGAACTGTGCACCCCAGTGGTTACGATTAAATCGGCAGTAAAAGAGGATACACTAGAAGGAATGAGACAATTGGTATCGGTACTGAAAGACTAATCAGGGTGACAGCAAAAAAGGGGCTGTATAAAAAAACAGTCCCTTTCCATTGATTTAACCTCATTAAGAAAGTCCCCCGCTTCTAAGCCGCCAAGGCGAAAGCGGTGGGTTGGAACTTCCTTGTTTATGAGGTTATGAGCAAGTAGCGAAGCAGATTGCGAATATCCGATTTGACCCTATCAAGGAAGTAACGGAGCGGATTTCGAATTTCCTTTGACTACTAGGTTATCCTTCGTAGTAACGGGGTACGGAGGGTTCATCTTGATATAGAAGTTTTAAAAGAATTGGTGTTGCAATAGAGGAGCAGATAATCAGCAGAATAACGGATGTAAAGTATTTGGCGTCTAAAAGACCGACCGCCAGTCCTTTTTGAGCAACAATCAGAGCTACTTCGCCTCTTGTCATCATACCAACACCAATTTTCAGACAATCTCTGGATGAAAAATGGCAGAGTTTTGCCGTTAGTCCGCAGCCGATTACTTTAGCGATTAAAGCAACTGCTACAAAGCAGGCGGAAAAAAGAAGAAGAGAGGGTGTAATTCCGTTTAATTCTGTTTTTAATCCGATGCTGATAAAAAAGACCGGACCAAATAAGATATAAGAAGAGACATCTACCTGCTTGGAGACATAGCCGGAGTCTTGTATACTGCACAGAACAACTCCTGCAATATAGGCTCCTGTGATATCAGCAATTCCAAAATACTCTTCTGCAATATAAGCAAAAGCGAAGCAGACCCCTAAACTAAAAATAGGGATTCTTTGTTTGTGAGGGGCAATTTTATCTAGGCGGTTAAAAAGCTGATAGGTCAGATATCCGACTACGCCGGAAAACAGAAAGAACAAAATCGTATTTATTACGACACTAATCGGTTTTGCCTCTGGATTCTTAAAGCCAATAACAAAGGTAAGTACGATAATGCCGATAACGTCATCAATAATTGCAGCATTTAATATGGTGGTGCCTACTTTTCCTTTTAGGCGTCCTAATTCCCGCAGTGCCTGTACGGTAATACTGACACTGGTAGCGGTCATAATCACACCCATAAAAACGGCACGGTAAAATCCTTCCGATCCGCTTGGAGAAAAGCCGTAGAAGCAGGAGTAGAGCAGATAACCGCCCAGCAGCGGAACAAATACACCTGCACATGCAATAGCTAGGGCAATAGGACCAGTTTTAATCAGTTCTTTTAAGTCGGTTTCCAAACCTGCAACAAACATCAGCATAACCACACCAATTTCTGCAATAAAGGTGATGGCTTCTGTCTGTTCGACAAGACCGAAGACAGCCGGACCAATCAGTAAACCGGCTATAATTTCCCCGACAACTTGCGGTGCCTTTAAACTGCGGGCAATGATACCGCATATTTTTGCCAAAATAATGATAATGGCGAGATCACGAAAGACTTCTATTACTTGCATATGTGTTTACCTTAAACCTTTCTATAGAATTGTTAAAATATGGAGTTTTATGCCACGGTTATGAATATAGCATGGTTGGGGATAAGCGTCAAGAGAAAGAATTTATAAAAAATTTAGATATTTTACAGTGAATTTATGAAAAGGTGTCTATAATCAAATTAGAAATGGAAACGGAAAAAGAGGAGAAAAAACAAATGAAGTTTTTGTTGGCAGCAATCAATGCAAAGTATATTCATTCTAATCTGGCGGTATATGGGATAAGGGCGTATGCCGCTGAACAAGAGAAAGGCAGATGGAAGGAAATGGTTTCCATTGCGGAATATACGATTAATCATTCCTGCAGTGAGGTGGTAAAAGATATTTATCTGAAAAAACCAGATATAATCGGGATCTCTTGTTATATCTGGAATATTCGTTTTGTGGAAGAGGTGGTATCGCAGCTTTCTCGTCTAATGCCAAAGTTAGAGATTTGGCTGGGTGGTCCAGAAGTTTCTTATCGGGCGGTTTCTGTGTTAGAACAGATGCCCTATCTGCGTGGAGTGATGATAGGAGAAGGGGAAAGAACCGTGGTATCGTTACTGCAGTATTATGAGTCATCTGATATAAATACAAAAGAAAAGAAATCTTTGGAAGAGATTTCTGGTATTTGTTATCGAGAACAGGATAGGATTTTTTATAATAAACCAGAAAAGACGTTTGGTTTATCAGAGATTCCATTCCCCTATCAGGATCTGACTGAATTTGTAAATCGGATTATTTATTATGAGAGCAGCCGGGGCTGTCCGTTTTCCTGTAGCTATTGTCTCTCCTCTATAGAGAAGCAGCTTCGCTTCCGAGATATGGAAATGGTAAAGAAAGAACTGCAGTTTTTTTTGGACAACCGAGCAGTACAGGTAAAGTTTGTGGATCGAACGTTTAATTGTAAAAGAGAACATGCTTTGGAAATTTGGCGTTTTCTTTTGGAGCGGGATAATGGCGTAACAAACTTTCATTTTGAGATAGCGGCAGATCTTTTGCAGGAAGAGGAACTGGCATTGTTAGAAAAGATGCGGCCAAATTTTATTCAATTAGAAATCGGTGTACAGTCTGCCAATCCCAGAACGCTGCAGGCAATTCATCGAAAGACGGATTTGGAACGTTTAGAAAGGAATGTAGCAAGGATTCGAAAAGGAAACAATATTCACCAGCATTTAGATTTAATTGTCGGACTGCCATATGAAGATCTGCAGAGTTTTGCAGAGTCTTTCTGTAGGGTTTATGCGATGCAGCCGAATCAGCTTCAGATTGGATTTTTAAAGGTATTGTCCGGGACAGAGATGGAAGCCGACTGTCAAAAGTATGGAATAGTCAGACAGGAATTTCCTCCCTATGAAGTATTATATACCAACTGGCTGACCTATCAGGAGATTTTATTGTTAAAAGGGATAGAAGAAATGGTAGAACAGTATTACAATAGTGCTCAGTTTACCCATAGTCTTACCTGCTTAGTTCCATGTTTTTCCAGTCCGTTTGTCTTTTATCAGACATTGGCAGAATTTTATCAAAAGTGGCACAGAACTGGAGAAAAACACTCTCGTATCCAGAGATATCAGATGTTGTATGAATTTGCAGAAGGTTATCTAAAAGGGGAAGAATGGGAACGATTCCAAGAGGCGTTAGTTTGTGATGTCTATCTGAGAGAAAAGGCAAAAACCCGACCGTTTTTTGCAAAAGAACGAGAAAGTTATAAGGAAGTGGTAAAGCAATTTTGCATTAGAGAAGAAAAAAAACCTTATTATCTGCCGGATTATAAAGGTTATCAGAGCCGCCAAATTGCAAATATGATTCATATAGAACGCTTTCAGCATTATTTAACAGAAAAGGGACAGGATACGTATCTGCTGTTTGATTATAAAAACCGAAATCCGCTTACCCATGAAGCACGTACACTTGCTCTTCAGGCTACACCGGGAGGGCTGGCACCAGTTGCAGAGATTCTTCGGCTGTTAGATCAGCATTATACAACGGATTATGTCTGTTATCTCCATCATCAGACACCGTGGCAGCTTTTAATTGCGACTATTTTAAGTGCTCAGTGTACCGATGCCAGAGTCAATATTGTGACCGAGGATTTATTTGTAAAATATCCTACTTTAGAGGCATTTGCCAATGCGGATCAGAGGGAACTAGAACAGGATATTCACTCTACTGGATTTTATAAAAATAAAGCGAAAAACATTATTGCTTGTACAAAGAAATTATTAGAAGAGTATCACGGAGAAGTGCCGCAGGAGATAGAAGAACTGACCAAGCTGGCAGGAGTGGGACGTAAGACAGCAAATGTAATTCGGGGAAATATCTATCATATTCCAAGCGTAGTGGTCGATACTCATGTAAAACGGATTTCCAGAAAGCTGGGGCTTACATTGGAAGAAGATCCGGTAAAGATAGAGATGGATTTAATGAAAGCACTTCCGCAGGATCATTGGATTTTGTGGAATATACAGATTATTACACATGGACGGGGAGTCTGTACGGCAAAAAATCCTAATTGCGGGGAGTGTTTTCTGCGGCATTTGTGCAGGGCGGCAGAAGAGACAGAAAGCGGTTATGAAAAGAAAAAGAGGAAAGCGGAATGACAGATACATTTGTTGCAGTGGATATTGAAACAACCGGGTTAAATCCTAAGTCGGATAAAATAATTGAAATAGGGGCAGTAAAGGTAGCGGGGGGCAGGACGATTGAGACATTTGATACATTGGTAAATCCAAAGTGCAGATTAAGAGAATTTATTATTGAATTAACTGGGATTACAGATGCGATGCTGCAGAAGGCACCTGAGGAAGAAGAAGCATTTCAGAAGTTTCTTGCATTTGCTAGAGAAGAGGTTTTGCTGGGACATCATTTGATATTTGATTATAGTTTTTTAAAGAGCATAGCCGTAAAGCAGAAGATTTCATTTGAGAGAAAAGGGATTGATACACTTAAGATTGCCCGGATTTGTCTGCCTCAGATAGAGAAACATTCTTTGGAGTATCTCTGTACTTATTATCAAATTGTAAATCTTCATGCACACCGTGCCTGTGAGGATGTGATGGCTACGATTGCGTTGTATCAGAAGCTGGGGGAGGAGTTTTTTGATGGGTCTTTGCAGATGAAAAAGGTGTTTTCGGCAGAACAGATGGCTTATCAGGTAAAAAAGGACAGTCCTATTACGGCGGCTCAGATGCGGTATTTAAAGGCATTGGTGCAGTACCATCGGATTGGATTAGAGGAGGAGATTGAGCGGATGACGAAACAGGCGGCTTCCCGTAAGATTGATCAGATTTTGTCGGTGTATGGGAAGATTCGGTAGGGGAACCCCTGTAGGAGTTCCTCCCATCGGACAGGCTGTACAGCCGGTTTATAAATAGGTTTTTAGCTCCCTGCAGATGCCTTCTTTTTGTGAGGTGCGAAGTGTTTCTGCCACTTGGATAAGGTGTAAAATGGCATCGGTATTGCCTTCCTGCTTATAAAGCTGAGCGAGCAGGATATAGTTTCCTC